>NZ_DATCSO010000092.1:0-35380 GCF_036568425.1 Salegentibacter sp.
ATACAATTCTGAAAGCAATTCACAACTATGGGCAAAAACAAGTATAGATGGCACTACCTGTGAATCCTAATTAAAAATACAATTCTGAAAGCAATTCACAACGTAGACTTCTAATAAAGCTTCCCTGCTCTCCCTGTGAATCCTAATTAAAAATACAATTCTGAAAGCAATTCACAACATAGAATACCTGCGCTCTGAATACACCAAACCTGTGAATCCTAATTAAAAATACAATTCTGAAAGCAATTCACAAGACTTATTAAAGTTTAGAAACTGTTTTTTCCTTTGGATGTTCCCCGGCGGCTGCTTCCGAATTAATTATATTTGCGTAAAACCCAAATGCAATGATCTTCATCGAGAACGAAGGAGTTAACAATCCGAGACTGAATTTGGCATTAGAAGAATATGCTTTAAGAAATTTTAGTGCCGATACCGATTATTTACTTTTTTATATCAACGCGCCTTCCATCATCATTGGCCGGAACCAAAACACCCTGGAAGAGATCAACCAGGGCTATGTGGATGAAAAAGATATCCAGGTAGTGAGAAGGGTCTCAGGTGGCGGCGCTGTGTACCACGACTTCGGGAATCTCAATTTCAGCTTTATCACCAACCACGACGTCAAGAGCCTGAACAACTTTAAAAAGTTCACTGCACCCGTAATCAAGGTTTTAAAGAGTATGGGCCTTGATGCTGAACTTAAAGGCCGTAACGATATACAGGTAGAGGAAAAGAAGATCTCAGGTACGGCCCAGTTCTCCACCGGAAAACGCATGATAAGCCATGGCACCCTCTTGCTCGACACCGAGTTGGGGGAAGTGGCCAATGCCCTGAATGTGAAAATGAGTAAGATCCAGTCTAAAGGCCATAAATCGGTTCGCAGCCGGGTGGCGAATATCCAGGATTTTTTAGAGGAACCGATGAAGATCGAAGATTTCCGGAGTCGGCTTTTAAAGGGCCTGTATGAGGAGAGCGAGGATTTTGAGCGTTACTACCTCAGCCCTGAAGAATGGGAAGCCGTACATCGTTTAAAAGAAGAGAAATACGATACCTGGGAATGGAATTACGGACGTTCCCCAAAGTTCAACATACAGCGCAGCAAACGCTTTGCTGTGGGAGAAGTCGATTTGCGGATCTTCGTGGAAAAAGGCCATATTAAGGATTTCAGGATTTTTGGCGACTTCTTCGGAAAAGAACCCGTAGAAAAGCTGGAAAGTCTGTTAGTTGGTGCCCGCTATGAAAAGGAGGATATTTATGATCTACTGAAGGATATTGAATTAAAAGAATATTTTGGAGAGATTCCGCATCTTGAATTTATAGAATTGGTTTATGAAGAGGATGATTAGTCGTTAGTCTTTAGAAGTTTGGAGTTCTCTGTTGTGGGTTAATTCGCTTACCCATTGAGGCTTTTGCCTGAGGGTTTAGGGTTTAGCATTCAATGTTTTCCCTTTGTGATGAGCTCCCGCGTCAAGCCAGAGATAACGTAAATTTGCCTGGCTCTTTTTAATTCCGGACTTCTCCGTATTTTTTAATGATGGCCAATTGTCCGGCGTGGTAGGTGGTGTGGGAGATAATCCTGCCGAAGGCTTCAGCTTTGGTTTTAGTGCCGAATTCTTTGGTGCTGATCTCTGTTTCCCAATCTTCATCGCTTTGTTTTTCTACAATAGCTTTTAATTTCTCCAGGGATTCAGCCACATAGGCTTTCAGTTCTTCCGGGTTGGTCCACTCCCCGGTATCTTTTTGAGCGATCACTGTTTTAGCTACCACCCTCACCCCCGAATCTCCAAAAACATTTTTGGCGAAAAGCAGTTCCACATCACCGATGTGCCGGATAAGAAAGCCCACGGAATTCGGGGAAGCTCCCAGGCTTTTTTTCAGATCATCAGCGCTGAGATCATTCAGTAAGTTAGAAAACCGGGTACGGGCTTCCAACCATAGTTCCAGTAAGGTTTCGGTTTTGCTTTTCATGAGTTTTCTTCTTGACAATTCAGTACTCTAATTTACGAATTTACTTTGTTAGTCTTTAGGTTTCCAATAGCCTTTGGCAAGGTAACTTTTAGCTTATACTGTCCTCAGTTTTGACCCCGTATTTGCACCCGAAACAGTTGCAGGGCGTGGACGTTTCGGTTAAGAAAAAATAAGGCCGGGAGAAAATTATATTGATTTTTATCATTTCAATTCGGCTTCAGGCTTTCTACCTTTTAAAAAAAATGATGAAGCCCTTTCTATACATCATCCTAAGTCTTTTATTGCTGAATAGTTGTGGAAAGAAGGAAGAAACCAAACTCCCGCGCTTTGAAGTGAAACCTGAAGTACCTGCTCAAATCCTAAAGGACCACAATTATTTTCTAGATAAACTGAAACCGATCACGGCTTATGAGGATAGCACAGGGATAACCGCAAGGGAGCTATATGAAGTGATGGAATTCCATTTTAGGGAGGAAGAAGATTATGTATTGCCTCCTTTAGGAATCCTTCCGTTACTGGCAAAGGGCGAACTGCCGGAAGAGAGCGGGAAAATCATTTTACTTACACAAAAATTCAGAGAAAACAGGGAGGCAATACTCGCAGAACATCAAATGATCGAACATTTTCTGGGAAAAATGATGGCTGCTGCCCGAAGCGAGAACCATCCCGAACTTTCAGGTTATGAAGAAGAACTCGAAAAACATGCTGAACTGGAAGAAGATATCTTATTTCCTGCCGTCCTGTTAATAGGAGATTATTTGGAACTCAGAAAGAAAAGTCTCTGAGATTGGGACAAAAAAAGAACAGGAGGTGCAGTCCTCCTGTTCTTATAAAAGTATAATTACTATTAACCAAAAAAGTAACCTGTGTGGCTGGACCGCCTGGTGGACCAACCGATATTCTGACCGTATTCCAGGCAGGAGCTAAATTAAGGTAGAATGTCAATGTGAAATATGATGAGGCTCATATTTTGTAGGAATTTCCGGCGCTTTTATATCGGCACTGAAGTAAGGTTCCGTTAGCATTTTTCAGAATATAAAATAAGACTGGCCCGGCTCAACAAATCTTAAAGACTCATTACCAGCATACTCTGGCATAATTCCTGCAATTATCAGGCTGAAAATAGATTTTAAGCAATCTTCAATTTCTATTTTTTATTTCAACTTTAAACCCAATTAATGAGATTTCAAATAAGTTTACTATTTAGTTTTTTAAGTATATTTTTAATTTCCTGCGAAAAAGAAGAGGAAGAACTTATCAATAGCCTCGCCGAAACCAGGGAAGAGACAGGTACCCAGGCTTCCACTGAGCTTGAGGTAGAACAATTCGTCTACCGGGGGATGAACGATATTTATCTCTATAAAGAACAGGTGCCAAGCCTTGCCAATAACTATTTCGCCTCAAAGGCTGAAAGAGATGATTACCTCGCAGGCTTTAATGATCCTGAAAATCTTTTTGACGCTCTCACCTACTCCCAGGACAGGTTTAGT
This sequence comes from Salegentibacter sp., assembly GCF_036568425.1. Lineage (GTDB taxonomy): Bacteria > Bacteroidota > Bacteroidia > Flavobacteriales > Flavobacteriaceae > Salegentibacter. The sequence continues at coordinate 3,459 of NZ_DATCSO010000092.1, forward strand.
TTTATCACCGATGATTACAAGGCTCTGGAGGAGAGGTTTGACGGAGTGAGCAGTAGTACTGCCGGAATGGATTTTGGTCTTGGCAGGATTAGCAATTCCAATAATGTCTTTGGTTATATTCGTTATGTAATACCGGGAACCTCTGCCGATACCGAAAATCTCGAGCGTGGAATGATCTTTACAGAAGTAAATGGCCAGGCACTTACTGTGAATAATTATAGCTCCCTGCTGGAAGCAAATACCATGGAGATCAATATCGGTAAAATTGAAGACGGCAAACTTATCCTGAGTGATAAAACCGTTCAGCTTTCAAGGACTGAGTATACCGAAAACCCGGTGCATAAAAACAAAGTGCTGAATATAGGGGGCAAAAATATCGCTTACCTGATGTATAATAGCTTTACAGGAAATTTCGACACGCAACTCAATGCTGCTTTTGCTGAATTTAAAACTGGAGCCGTTGATGAGCTGATACTGGACCTGCGTTATAACGGTGGAGGTTCCGTACAGTCGGCAATTGACCTGGCCAGTATGATCACCGGGCAATTCGAAGGAGAGATCTTTCTGAAGGAACAATGGAACAAAAAGTATCAGGAAAGTTTCGAAGCCAACGATCCCGAGCGTTTGCTTAATCGTTTTGATACCAAAATCAGGACAGGGGAAGCCATCAACAGCCTGAATCTTTCAAGAGTTTATGTGCTCACTTCCCGAAGCACGGCCTCGGCAAGTGAATTAATCATCAACGGCCTGGAACCCTATATCGATGTGGTTCAGGTAGGAGACCAAACCACCGGAAAATTCCAGGCTTCTGTAACCCTTTATGACAGCCCCGACTTTGGCAGGTCCAATGCCAACAAAAATCATACTTACGCCATGCAACCGCTGGTATTTAAATCGGCTAATGCCAATGGAAAAACCGATTATATCAATGGGCTTAAGCCCGATATTGAATATGTTGAAAACCCCGGGAACTTAGGCGAATTAGGAGATCCGAAGGAAGCCTTGCTGGCAAATGCCCTGAATCATATCTTCGGAAAAGCCCCGCTAAAAGGTTCGGTAGAAGAAAGAAAGGCTGCTGAGAAATTTAAGACCATAGGGGAAAGCGGTATGAATGATATCAACTACCAACGTATGTATATTGAATCTCTGCCGGAATTAATGAATTGAATAACCGAACAATTCAGATAAATAAAAAGGGAACTGCTCGTAAGAAGGCTTCCCTTTTTTTTGTTGAAATGATTTCCGGATCCCACAAGGTTTCCGAACAAGATAAACTTATTTAAACCAGCTACTGTACATGATATAATTCCCGGCTGTTTTTGCCAGGTTTTTCACCTGTTCTTCACTCAGTTTTTTAATCTTTCGGGCAGGAGTTCCGGCGTAGATATGTCCGGGTTCGCACATGGTATTCTCCAGAACCACGGCACCGGCAGCGATAATGCAGTTCTCCCCTACCACAGCTTTGTCCATCACAATAGCACCCATCCCGATAAGGGCATTATCCTTCACTTCACAGCCATGAACGATAGCCTTATGCCCCACTGAAACATTATTCCCAATTGTAGTCGCAGCCTTTTCATAAGTACAATGGACTATGGCCCCATCCTGAATATTACTACTGTTCCCTATCCTGATCGCGTTTACATCTCCACGAATCACGGCATTGAACCACACTGAACATTGATCCCCCATAACCACATCCCCAACAATAGTAGCGTTTTCAGCGAGGAAGCAATCTTTCCCAAATGCAGGGCTCTTTTCTTTTACTGGCAAAATAAGCGGCATAATCTGTTTTTGCGGGAAAGTTAGTAATTTTTGCGCAGGAACAGCTGCGCATTACCATCACCGGGAATTAATTCAACTTAACTCATTGATCGCTTTTGCCGCTTCTACCCCCGAGCGAAGCGCACCTTCCATGGTACTACGCAGAATACTGGTATACTCCCCAGCAAAATGGAAACGGCCATGAGGTTTTTGCAGCGCCTTTAGATATTTACGCACATCTCCCGGAGCGGGAAAGCTGGGTCCACCCAGGGCAAAAGGATCTTCTCCCCAGGCTTTCACATAAGTATCTTTATGATGTTCGGTAATTTTAGGGAAGAGCTTTTTCATTTCGGGCAGGAGTTTATTTTCCAGTTCCTGTTTTTTTAATTTTCCGAGAGCTTTTGCTCCTTTTCCCATCGCATAGCTCTCCAGGATCCCCGGGTTTCCAGCAGGGTTTTTAGGCATGGTATAAGGAGTGATTTGTTTCACCGGAAGATCAGTGAAAGCAGCGCCCGACAGATCCTTCTCAAGCCAGAAGGCTTTATCGGTCTGGAAAAAGCTACGGGTCACCTCAAGTACCGGTAATTCTTGTAAAGCTTCTGCTTTAAGGCCTGGTAAAGCCGGTTCAAAAGGAATGCCTGCAAGCACTGCAGCCGGGATAGTGCAAATTACATAATCAGCCTGATATTCTGTATTGCCTGTATTGTTTTTCACCTCAACAAAAGTCGTATCCCCTGATTCGCGAAGCCTGGTTACCTTACTGTTATATTTGACCTTGTCGCCAAGCTGTTTTGCCATCGCAGTAGGCAGTTTATCATTGCCTCCTTTCAACAGGAAAAAAGAACTCCCGCTCATGAAGAGTCCGAAATCAGAAACCGCCATGGAAAGTCCGGAGGTTTCTTTGGGTTCTGTAGCGAACCACTGCGTATTCTGTACCAGTCTGATAGCACCATCACTGGCACCCTGCCGCTTCATATAATCATAGAGTGAGATCTTATCGAGGTTTATAAGTGGCGGTTGATCCCAGGCTTCAGGGTTCTTATTTTCTTTGGGAAGAGGTTCCATGATATATTTAAAAACCAAGCCCATCAGATCCATATTTTTCTCATCTTCGCTAAGATCGTAAGGCCAGTCCACTGTTTCCCCGGGTTTAGCTTCCAGTCTTTTTCCATTGAAATGATAGACCACTGCCTTTTCAGGCATAGGAAAAGGAATACGCTCCAGGCCCAGTTCTTCTATATATTTAAGAGCCTGGGTATAATTTGAGGAAAATCCCACGGCACCTTCTTCAGCATAAAGGCCCTTCGGAAAAGCTTCCCGAAGGGTAGAAACCCGGCCACCGGGACGGTCGCGGGCTTCAAGAACTCTTATTCTATGCCCGGCTTTATCTAGTTCCCAGGCAGCAGCCAGCCCTGCCAAACCTGCCCCAAGGATAAGAATATCTTTGGGGTTATTGGTTGCGGGCAACTTAGTTCCTGCCATAAGTGGAACCGAAAAAAACATACCGGCACCCATGGCGCCTAAGCCAAGGCTAAATTGTTCAAGAAATTCTTTTCTACTAATCTGTCTTGCATCTTTTGGTATCATAATTTTATTAAGATTGGTTATTCTAAATTATAAACAGAAATAAGCAGGTCTAAGAATTAGAGAAAAGGGATCGATAAAATGGGGGTAAATATTCAAATCGAAACCAACAAGGACGTTAGTCTAAGATATTGAATTACAATTATTTAAAAAAATCGAATTTTTAGGCTATGTTTTAAACCAGGGAATAAGCACAAAAAATGAGGTCATTCTTTATATCAAATCCCTGTATTTTAAGTCATAGCTCAGAATAAATTGAAGTGAAGGAATGTAATTTTCGGGGGGTTAATTTATTCCTGTTCCCCCTGAATTATCTTAAGATAGGCTCCTAATTGTCCGCGGTGGTAGATTTCGTGTTCGAGAAGTTTTTCCATGATAAACCACCAGATATTGCTTTGTTTACCAAGTTCACCGCTAACCTTCTCATTCAGGGTTTTCTCATCCATTGCCTGAATAACAGCGTGGCGTTTCTTCTGAAGGGTTTTAAGACGTTCTTTTATATCTTCAAATTCGGCTTTTTCTATACGGTAATGCGGCTCCTCGGAGCCCATATGCCATTTAAAGGTTTTGTTTCCGGTTTGTAGCATCTCCAGAAAGCGTTCATCTATCCTAACCAGGTGTTTCGCGATATGTGCAAAGCTCATCGCGTTATTATTAAGTCGCCAATTCTCAAAGCCTTCTGGAAGGTTTTCGAGTATATCCAGGCTCTTATCCCTAATCTCCCAGGAAAATTCGGCCAGTTGGTTCGCATTTGCATTGCACTCCATAATATCTCTTTTTGATTTATACCTTTACAAAGTAGAAAAACTAAGACTAGTTTAAAATGATATTTGTCATTCGGAAAAACAGGAGTCAGGGTTATTATTAGGTGCATTCTGCTATGAAACCTGCTCCAGGGATGTCTTGGAATTCCTCCGGCCTGATAGGAAAATCAATCTCCTACCGAAACAAAAAAAACCGACAGTAAGGCCCATCGGTTTTTTATATAAATCAATTCTGAAAAAAATCAGATTTAGTCTTTACTGCGTCTTACTTTTTTCTTCTTACGGTGTTTCATCACCTCGGCTTCGCTGTAAAAAATGATCTCTTCAGCGATATTGGTGATAAGGTCCCCGATGCGTTCCAGTTTTTTAATCACAGAAAACAGCAGCAGATACTGGTTGATAAGCTTAGGTTCTTTTTGCACTTCTTCAGAAATAATTCCGAAGGAATCCATATTGATCTTATTAAGGGTTTTGTCCTTTTTAAAGACCTTTCTGGCCATCTTGGTATCTACTTCCTCATAGGAGTCAGTGATATCTTCAAGCATGGAAAGCGCAGCTTCAAACATCTCCTCCACCCGCATTTTTTCCAATAGTTTTTTATCTATTGGGGTATCGAGTTCCACAATATATTTAGAGATCCCATAGGCATGGTCACCTACCCTTTCCAGATCGAAATTGATCTTTCTCAGGGCCAGGGCAAACCTCAGGTCGCTGGCCACCGGATTATGGAGAGCGATGAAGCGCTCACAGTCCCTGTCTATTCTAAGATCCAGGGCGTTTACCCGGTTTTCGGTATGAACAACCTCTTCTGCCAATTCGCTGTCGTGAGCGAAAAAGGCATCCCTGGCGTTTTCAAGTTGTTTGTAACAAAGATGAAGCATTTCAAGCCCCGACTGATTTAAGGCTTCTTTATGTTGATCTAAACTTATCATAATGCGTGATTTTTATCCGAATCTACCTGTAATATAATTCTCTGTTTGTTGTTTTTCGGGATTTGTAAAGAGTTTTTTTGATTTATCATACTCTATTAGTTCCCCAAGATAGAAAAACGCGGTATAATCGCTAATCCTACCGGCCTGTTGCATATTGTGTGTTACAATCACAATGGTATATTTCTGCTTAAGCTCGTAGATGAGTTCCTCGATCTTTGATGTTGAAAGCGGGTCGAGTGCTGAAGTAGGTTCATCCATTAAAATAATAGAAGGTTCTACCGCAAGGGCACGGGCAATACAAAGCCGTTGCTGCTGTCCACCGGAAAGGGCCATCGCCGATTTGTTGAGATCGTCTTTTACCTCATCCCAAAGAGCCACCTGTTTCAGGGACTCCACCACTTTTTCTTTCAGGAACTTTTTATCTTTTATCCCCTGTATCTTCAGGCCATAGGCTACATTCTCATAAATAGACTTCGGAAAAGGATTAGGTTTTTGAAAAACCATTCCTACCTGCTTCCGAAGTTGCTCTACGTTCACTTTCTTTTTATAGATGTTCTCGCCGTCTATCAGAATTTCACCTTCCATCCTGAAGCCATCTACATAATCGTTCATCCTGTTAAAAAGCCTGAGAAAGGTAGATTTCCCACAACCGGAAGGACCGATAAAAGCGGTAACCTTATTGGCCTTAATCTGCATATCTATGCCTTTAATGGCGGCAAAATCGTCGTAAAAGACCTTCACACCTTTGGCTTCCAGTTTATGCACTCGTTTAATAGATTTATCTACAATATTATCGTTCACTTGTTGCGTCATTTATCCTAATTTTTTCTGCCATTTATTTCTGAAGAAAACAGCAATTCCATTCATCAGGAAAGTTATTAATAATAAAATAATAATCGCTGCAGCGGCATTCACCTCAAATCCCTCTTGTGGTCTTGAAATCCAGTTAAAGATCTGAATAGGCAAAACCGAGAATTCATCCATGGCCGATTCCGGAGCAAAAGGCACATAGGTAAGGGCTCCAATAACGATTAGCGGAGCGGTTTCTCCAACCGCTCTGGAAAGCGCCAGAATAACCCCGGTTAGTATCCCTCCAAAGGAGGCCGGCAACAATTGCCGGGCCACAGTTTGCCATTTTGAAGCTCCCAGGGCAAAAGAAGCATCTCTCACCGACTGGGGCACTGCTTTTATCGCCTCTCTGGTAGAGACAATCACAATGGGCAGGATGAGCAAAGCCAGGGTAAAACTTCCGGCCAGCACACTGGAGCCCATTTCGGCTATGCGAACAAAAATCTCAAGCCCCAGCAAACCATAAATTATGGAGGGCACCCCGGCAAGGTTAGATATATTTACCTCTAGCAGGGACGAAAGCTTATCTTTTTTAGCGTATTCTTCAAGATAGATCGCAGCAGCTATTCCCAATGGCAGTGCGATAATGGTAGTTAATACCAGGACCCATACACTCCCCATAAGGGCGGTATAGATTCCAGCTCTTTCTGCCTTACGTGAAGGCAGGCTGGTAATAAAATCCCAGTCAATTCTTTGCAAACCATCTATGAGAATAGATCCTATAAAGATAGCAAGTAAAACCAGTCCTAAGAGAGTACAGGCAATTCCCCAGATCTTAAAGAGCTGGTCTTTGAGTCGGTTGGTTTTTATATTATTCATATTTTTCCCTGAATTTTTTCCTGATCTTATAGCTAAAGGTATTCAGCAGGAATGTAAAAATAAACAAGGTAATCCCTGCCGCAAAAATAGTTCTGTACTCCAGGCTACCGTGTTCCACATCTCCCAGGCTCACCTGAACAATGTAGGCAGTGATGGTTTCTACCGGTACAGTTGGGTCCATCGTTAATCGGGGTTGTTGCCCCGCAGCTATGGCCACGATCATGGTTTCTCCAATCGCCCTGGAAATAGCCAGGATCACCGATACAATTATCCCTGATGATGCTGCAGGCACCAAAACCCTGAATGAATTCTGAAGTTTTGTTGAGCCCATTCCGTAGGCCGCTTCCCGCAAGGAATTTGGAACAGCGTGCAAAGCGTCCTCACTCAGCGAAGAGACAAAGGGAATAATCATGATACCCATTACCAAACCTGCTGAAAGGGAGTTAAAACCCGAAAGACCGGGAATAAAACTCTGCAGAAAAGGAGTTACCACCGTTAAGGCGAAAAAACCATAAACAACGGTTGGAACCGCGGCAAGCAATTCAAGGGCCGGTTTTATTGATTTCCTGAAGCTTCGGGGTGCATATTCACTTATGTAAATACTTATACTAAGTCCAATAGGTACAGCAAAGGCGATCGCAATAAAGGAGGTAAGCAAAGTACCGGAAAGCAGGGGCATAATTCCAAAATGCTTGTCGGTGAACAATGGGGTCCATTGCGAATCGGTAAGGAAATCGATAATAGAGACTTCCCTGAAGAAATTCACCGCTTCCAACGAGAGAACCAGGATAATACCTACGGTAATCAGGATGGTAATCAGCGCGCTGGTGAGCAGGCTCTTTTCAATAAAGACCTCTTTAAATTTCCGCATAGAAAAATATTATATGAAAATTCCGGACCCTAAAAGAAGGACCCGGTAATTTCCTTAAAGATTATATTATTCTGCCTTTTCTGCCTTATTTTGCTCAACAAAATCAGCAAATTTCTTTCTTTCTCTTTTATATTCCTCCTCTGTTAAAGGAACATAACCCACATCTTTCAATAAAGAAGATACTTCCTCAAGATAAAACTCCATAAAGTCTATCACCTTAGGATTGTTCTTAACAGAAGAACTATTCACATAAACGAAAAGAGGTCTTGAAAGCGGCGCGTAAGATCCGTTGCTAACGGTTTCTGAAGTAGGCTCAACGCAACCTTCTCCCCCATCTACACCAACTAACTTAAGTTTTTCGCTGTTTTCACCGTAATAAGCCAGACCAAAGAAACCAAGTCCATACTTATCACCTGCAACTCCTTGTACCAAAACATTATCATCTTCACTGGCGGTATAGTCTCCACGGCTGCTCCCGCTTTTTCCGTTGATAGCTTCAGTAAAGTAATCGAAAGTACCAGAGGCTACTCCGGGACCATATAGGTGGATTTCCTCATCGGGCCATTCAGACCTGATCTGGTTCCAACGTTTAATTTTCCCCTGGGCTGCTGGTTCCCATATCGTTCTAAGTTCTTCTACGGTGATACAGTCTAACCAGTCATTTTCAGGGTGAGCGATCACTGCAAGCCCATCATAAGCTACCTCAAGTTCAATAAAGTTAATATCGTTCTCTTCGGCTATGGCTTTTTCATCTTCTTTAATAGATCTGGATGCGTTAGCGATATCAACATCACCCCGGCCAAATTTCTGAAATCCTCCTCCGGTTCCTGAAACCCCTATGGTTACCTGAACTTTTGGATCTTCGTTTCTATATTCTTCGGCTATCGCTTCAGTTACAGGATAAACTGTGCTTGAACCATCGATAGAGATGCCAGAACTACTGTCGTCTTTTTTATTGTTTCCGCAAGCAAACATCAGGAATGCCATTGCGCTTGTAAATAGAATTTTTTTCATTGTTTCTTAGTTATTAAAAGTGAAAATCAATTTGAAATCTAAACATTAAACTATTGTCAATATCATCCTCATAATTATTGAGGCTAAGGTCGGTCTGAACTTTTAGCTTATGGCCAACAATATATTTTGAAAGCCCAAGAGTGTACTGGTCCTGAATTCCAAGACCGCTTATCCCAGCAGCTTTATCAAGGCTGGTATATCGCCCGGTAAGCTGAAAATTATTCTTAAAAACATACCCGGTTTGCAGGTTAAAACCTTCTCCAACATTCACTACATCTCCTGTTGGGGAGCCATCAGAATTCACCGCTTCAGGTTCGTCGGCAGTACGCTTGGCATACTCGGCCATAACAGACCAGCCACGGTATTTAAACATAGCGTCCAGGAATAAAGTTTTGATATCGGTTTCAAAAAGACCGGCATCGGTTTCCATATAAGCTCCGGAGTTAGACCTGGTTCTAACCGCATCGTTATTGTAGTCATAGGCCACTCCCACTCCAAGTTTAGGCTCAGGTTCTCTTTTAAGATCAGCTCCTTTGTAGTCATCAAAATTTCCAAAAGGCAGGGCTTCCAACCTTCCGGTATACTGGAATCCACCTTCATTTCCTGTGGTCACATTTCTACCTTCCCCCTGGGAAAAGGCCAGAGCTTCCTTAATAATAAAATCGTTACCAAGGTCGATAAAATGGTGTAGTTGCACTCCCATTTCCCTGTCTACATTAAAACGGCTGTTCACCAGGGAACGGTCTACCGTCTCCAGGTTCCCCGAAGAGATCACCCTCTCACGGTTCCCCGGAAGCTTGGTTTGACCGGCCCAGAGTTCAAAATTCTCATAAAAGTTCCATTTAAGTACCGCATCAAGAATATAACGCGGAGTATTTCCTGTGTATTTAGACCCACCCGAAATATCACGGTTGGACAGCCCTATTTCTATCTTATATTCAAGTTTAGGAGTAAAGGCGAATCCACCGAATTTTAACCTGGAACGTCTAATCATTAAATTAGATTCTCCGGTTTCGAAATCCTCGTAATGAGGAAATTCCCATTCAGAAGTATATAGTGACTGAAATCTCGCAGCAAAGTTCAAACTATAAGAGCTGTCTTTTGCCACAATATTAATAAGGCCTTTCCCGAAGGTGTTTTCTGAAAGGTCTTGTGAATGCATATTAAATGATGCCAGTAAAACAATTGTTAAGGTCGTGAGGCCTTTTCTTATTTCCATAATTTTTCTTTGTTTTTGTCACTGCAAATAACCGACACTCATGTTAAGCCTAAGTTAAGTGCAAATTATGGTTTAGTAAAAAATATGCTGCTAAAATTAAAAAAAGGTTGCCCGGCCGAGGCAACCTGCATACATCTTAATCGACAAAAACAAAGATGGTATGAAACCCTGAATGCATATCAGAAACACAAATATGCTCCAAATCCTTCAATAGTGTGTAAAGCAAAGGTTATCTAAATTTTAATTTTAAGGATACAGAGTCCTGTGTCCAGGTTTCAGGATTCTGATTTTTTTTTAAAAAAACTATTTAATAATCTTCCAGGAGCTTGTTCCACTCCATGGTTTTTAGGGTGCCTACCAGAATTGGATCTATTTTTTTAAGCAAGGGAGAATTCTTAGGGAAACTATAGCCGTAATAATCTCTTTTGAGCGTTTGTTGCAGCACTTCAAGTTCGTCCCCCAGGTTTCTACGCTCTATCTCGTATTTAAGAATTGGTTGATCGTATACAAAAAGACTTGATTTCTCGTCTAAAATATCCTGAATCCCCTGTCTTTCGTCAGCAACCTCTTCGGTTTTAACAGCATATTGATCGAGTAATTCCAGGGCACTGGAACCGGTTACGGTAACCACATCAAAGCGCTTGAGATCTTCTACCGAGTTAATCTCATCAGAAATACTCTGTACGGTTAGAGAAGAAGCGATTCCTGCCGTAAGCCCCGATATCATCACTATAGCCATAAACATCCAAATAAAGCCTATGAATCTTCCACCGAAAGTCCTGGGGGCTTTATCTCCATAGCCTACAGTGGTCATGGTGACCGCCGACCACCAGAAGCCCTGGAGAATGCCTCGGGCCCCCGGACCAAACTCCTCTTTATTCTTCTTGTGCTCAAAGATCCAAACCAGAAAACCAAAAAGAAGAATCACTCCCAGGAGAATCAGGATACCTTTTATAAAATTCCAACTGAAAAGATTAGCCAGATAAGACCATATCATGGTTTCACTCTTTTTAGCAACTCCAGTGAAAGAAATAAAATAGGGCTGCGAAAAATCCATTCGCTGCATACGCAAATCGGTAACTGTAACAGGGTTAATACTGAAATCCACCTCTCCTTTTTCAACTGCATCCAGCAATGCCACCAAAGAAGGATAGGCCTTGAACTCATAGTCGGCTCCAAGCTCATCATTGACAAGCTTCCAGGATGAAATACTGAGGCCGGAATATCCCCCATTATCTTTTACTACAAAAGGAGGAGTTTCAGTTAAGCCTATTAATAATTTGTCGGTTTTGGAAGCTAAAGTGTCCTGAGCATATGTCTCTGCGGAAATAAGTAAGGTAATAGAAAGAAAGAATTTCAGATATTTGAACATAACAGGGAGTTAGATTTTTACCAAAATAAGGAAAAATATTTTGTACTTCGGCCTTAACAGGCTTTATCCGGTTGTTATGCATGGATCAGGAATAAATTGTAACTTAAATAAAAAATAAAATGTGCTACCGTACGAAACTAAATGTGAAATTGAGTGAAATAGAGCAGAGTTTTGACGCGAGATTCATCGAGCCTGAAACTTATAAGCCTATGGAGGAAATCAATGCTTTTAGTTTTATGAAAACACCGGTGGTAACGGATGAAAACCTGGGAGAGATCGAAATGTATAACTGGGGCCTGATTCCATTCTGGGCCAGGGATGAAAAGATCAGGAAGATGACCCTTAACGCCCGCATCGAGAGTTTAACCGAAAAACCGGCTTTTAGAAACTCCGTAGAAAACAGGTGCCTGATAATCGCGAACGGATATTATGAGTGGCAGTGGAAAGACCCGAAAGGCAAAGAAAAACAGAAGTTTTTAATTACCCCACAGGAGCAGGAGCTCTTTGCTTTTGCCGGGATCTATTCCAGCTGGACCAATCCAAAAACCAATTCCCTGGTTAACTCCTACGCTATCGTAACCACTGAAGCCAATGAACTGATGAGTGAAATTCACAATAATAAAAAACGAATGCCTGTAATCTTAAAAAAAGAAGATAGGCAGGCCTGGCTTAGTAGTTGGGAAGTATCAGGATTTGCTTTCCCCTATGAAGTGAAGCTAAATGCAAAAGCTATTTAGAAGCAGCCAGACTTATTCGGGTAATTCAGTCTCCAGAACTTCCCAAACATTTTCAGCCATAATTTTCTGGCCCTTAGCGGTAGGGTGAATTCCATCCTGCTGGTTGAGAGCGGGATTTCCGGCAACATCTTCCAGAATAAATGGAATTAGTTCCAGCTTGTATTCTTCCGCCAATTCGGGAAAGATATTTTTGAATTCAGAGGTATACTCCGATCCCATATTTGGCGGGATCTGCATACCAGCAAGAATAATCCTGATATCTGGGTTCTCTTCGCGTACTATCTCTATGATCTCCCGTAGGTTTTTTCGGGTTTCTTCCAGGGGCACACCCCGTAGGCCATCGTTAGCACCAAGTTCCAATACAAAGATATCAACGTTTTGGTTAAGCACCCAGTTGACCCTGTTCTTGCCGCTGGCTGTAGTCTCCCCACTTAATCCGGCGTTAACAACTTCATAATCAAGCCCCAGAGAATCCAGTTTCTGCTGAATCAGGGCCGGGTAAGCCTGTTCCGGCTCCAGGCCCAAACCTGCGGTGAGGCTGGTGCCGAAGAAAAGGATGGTTTTTTCTTCTACATTTTCCTGCGGAAGATCGGTTTCAACAGTTTCTTCAACAGCTTTTTTCTCTTCTTTATTCGCGGAATCCCCGCAGGAGGCCAGGAGTAAAAAGCATAAAAAAAACGTTAGAATAGGGATGTTTCTCATAACAGCGGAATTATAATCGAAATCATTTCTTTATTTTGTGCGATCAGATTAAAAATAATACGACCTAAGATGGCAAAGATATTAAACGTACACCAGCTGGAGAAAAGCTATTCCAGCGGATCAAAAAGATTAAAGGTTCTGCAGGACATCAGCTTTGATGTTGAAGAACGGGAAAGCTTTGCCATCGTTGGACCTTCGGGCAGCGGTAAGACTACTTTGCTCGGTTTATGCGCGGGGCTGGACCAGGCAGATTCTGGCAGAATCGAACTTTGCGGGACAGACCTTGGAGATTTAAGTGAAGATGAACGGGCCGTTTTGCGAAACCGCCGCGTTGGTTTTGTTTTCCAGGATTTTCAGTTATTGCCAACCCTTACGGCATTGGAAAATGTAGCTGTTCCCTTAGAATTACAGGGAGCGAAAGATGCCATAAAAACCGGAAAGGAGCTACTGGAAAAAGTTGGATTAAAAGACCGAATGGATCATTATCCCTCCCAACTTTCGGGTGGAGAGCAACAACGGGTCGCCCTGGCACGGGCCTTCTCTACAAGACCTTCCATTTTGTTTGCCGATGAACCTACCGGGAACCTGGATGCCGTAACCGGAGAAAAGGTAGTGAAGCTTCTTTTTGAATTGAATAAAGAGGCCGGCACCACACTGGTGATTGTAACCCACGACCTGGAACTCGCTCAGAAAACACAACGAATTCTAAGGTTAAAAGGCGGAAGAATAATCTCTAAAGAGACTTCGGCATCATGAAGGAATCACAAGATAATAATTTCAGAATAGCGAACATCGGCTGGCTTTTAAAGATGGCCTGGCGGGATGGGAAGGCCAGCGGCCGCAAGCTCACCCTGTTTATGGCTTCCATTGTACTCGGGATTGCGGCGGTGGTAAGCATCCAGTCGTTTGGAGAAAACCTTAAGGATAATATTCAGTTGCAATCCAAGGCCCTGATGGGTGCCGATTTCAAGATAGACACCAACAACCCGCCGAATGAGCGGGTAACAGAGATCATGGATTCTCTGGGCGGAGCCGATGGAAAAGAGATCAAATTTGCTTCGATGGTAGCTTTTGAAAGAAGTGGTGCTACCAGGTTGATGCAGGTTAGAGGAATTGAGGGAAACTTCCCTTTTTACGGGGTTTTGGAAACGAGCCCGGTTTCGGCGGCACAGGATTATAAAGAAAAGGGAGCGGCCCTGATGGATGCCACCTTAATGATTCAGCTGGATATTGAAGCCGGAGACACTATAAAAATTGGCGAGCTGCGTTTACCTGTAGCGGGCGCGCTACACTCCGTTCCGGGTAGTACGGCAATTTTCAGTTCGGTTGCCCCCCCGGTGGTTATTCCATATAAGTATATTGAAGAAACAGGACTGATACAAACCGGCAGCCGGATAGATTATGAGTTTTATTTTAAAGCTGATCCGAAAACTGACCTTGAGAAATTGGATGAAGAGCTGGGTCCGGTACTGGACCTGGAGAACGCCGACCTGGACACACATACCTCTACAAGTGACAGGCTGGGAAGGCGCTATGAGAACTTTGGAAAGTTCCTAAACCTGGTTGCTTTTATAGCCCTGTTACTGGGATGTGTAGGAATTGCCAGCGCGATAAACATCTATATCAAAGAAAAACTTAGGGCTGTGGCTGTGTTGAAATGCCTGGGGGCAACCCGCAGGCAAAGCTTCCTGATCTTCCTGATACAGGTGGCCTTTATGGGTCTTTTGGGCGGAATCGCAGGAACAGGATTAGGACTGCTTTTACAGCAATTGTTTCCTCTCTTTTTACAGGATTTATTGCCGGTAGATGTTCAGGTAAACCTTGTACCACAAGCACTGCTTATGGGAGTCCTGCTGGGAATCTTCATGTCGGTGTTGTTTGCGCTTTATCCTTTAATGGGTACACTCTATATCTCCCCACTGCAGGCACTTCGCGTCCAGGAGGAAGAAACTTCGAGATCACGCAAGGCGATACTGTTGGTTTCCCTGGGTATTTTAATTTTCATATTTCTTTTTTCTTTCTGGCTGCTCGGGGACTGGCGGTATTCTCTTGCCTTTGTAGGCGGAATTTTAGTAAGCTTCTCTATTTTGGCGGGAGTGGCAGCTATATTTATGAAAGCCATTAGAAAATATTTTCCTCATTCATGGGGATTCCCGGCAAGACAGAGTTTACTAAACCTGTTCAGACCACAAAACCAGACCTTGATCCTCATCCTGGCCATTGGGGTAGGAAGCTTTCTCATCAGCACCCTTTATTTCAGCAAAGACCTGCTGCTCGCCCAGGCGTCTCTGGAAGCAGAGGCCGACAGCCCTAATATGATCTTACTGGATGTGCAATCGGAACAACAGGAAGCGGTTGCAGGCACCATAACAGACAACAAAGCTCCATTGCTTGATAATATTCCTATTGTTACCATGAGAGTACAGCGTATAAAAGGCAAATCGGTTAATGAAATAAGGCAGGACACAACTTCCGAAGTTAACCGATGGGTATTAAATCACGAGTTCAGGACCACTTACCGCGATTCTCTTATTTCTTCAGAATTTATTGAGCAAGGTGAATGGAAACCAGCAACAGATCATCAAGGAGATATCCCTATAAGTGTTAGCAACAATTTTGCTGAAGATGCAAAAGTAGGCCTGGGCGATCAGGTAACTTTTAATGTCCAGGGAGTTTTGCTCAATACCCGGGTGGGCAGCGTGAGAAATGTAGACTGGAGCAGGATGCAGCCAAATTTCTCTATAGTTTTCCCCACAGGCGTGTTGGAGGAAGCACCACAATTCAGGGTGATCACCACTAAGCTTGCCGATGAAAGTTCATCTGCTAAACTACAGCAGCAACTGGTCCAGAAATTCCCGAATATTACCATTATAGACCTCAGGCAGGTACTGGGTGTTATCGAAACTTTATTAAACAAGATCTCCTGGATCATCAATTTTATGGCTTTCTTCAGTATACTCACCGGAATAATCGTATTGATTGGGGCGGTAAGAACCAGTAAATACCAGCGCATAAGGGAAAGCGTTTTATTAAGGACACTTGGAGCAAAAAGCCAGCAGATCCTGAAGATCGCTGCTCTGGAATACATCTACCTGGGCGTTTTAGGAAGCCTGTCGGGAATACTACTATCGCTTATCAGCAGTCAGTTACTGGCATGGCTGGTTTTCGAATCCAGCTTTATTCCTTCTATGGTACCTTTTCTCATACTTTTCCCTGGGATTGTCTTGTTGGTTGTTTCCATAGGCTTGGTGAATAGTACAGGCGTGATCAACAAACCGCCGCTTGAAGTATTACGTAAAGAAGTGAGATAACTTCCGGAAGAACAAAAATAGTGTTTCAGATATAATACAGGAAAGTTAACAAAAACCTAAGGCTTTTCATTAGTTCAGTAATACTTTGTATCTTCATTGGTATCAATTGTTTATGCTATATCAATAGAATTTGAAGGAACATTTTGCATGATCTTTCAGAAGAAACAATAAAAAATTAAACAACCAAAAATGAGTATTATGAAAAATTTAAAAGCAAAACTAAGCACAGCCCTCAGTATGTTATTAATGTTGGCTTTATTTACTTCCTGCGATAACGACCGCAGCGTAGACCTGGCTGAAAATGAAGAACAGCGGGAAGAAGTTTATCAACAAATCTTAAATGATCAGGAGCTCTTCAATGAGTTTATGGCAGAAATGAGAGAAAACCGAGGTTCGATGAATATGATGCGGCAGAACCGACCTATGATGCGTAATATGTACGGCCGCCAGCAAATGCAAAACATGATGAAAAATAATCCTGAAATGATGGATTCCATGCGAATGAATATGATGACCATGATGGAACAGGATACCACTATGCAATTAACGGAAGCCAAGCGCCAGAGAATGGTGCAGCACATGACAAGAATGATGGAACGGGACAGTGCGCTTCAAGCCATGGTAAAAGAGAGAATGGAGGATATGGAAAACGATTAAAATCCTGAAATAAATGGATGAAAGGGAGAAATTTTCTCCCTTTTTTCATGGGGTTTGGTTAGCAAAAAATGATTCTAATCCAGGAATAACCAAAAAAAGAAGCCTATCTATAAAAGAAGAATAACCAAAAATAAATAAGGCTGGCTGGTAAGATGATCCCGTACAAAATGTTTATACAATAAATTGAGCCTTTTTACACCCCAATTTTAAAGTCCAGGAGTACGTTAATCATTCTTACTTGAAACTAAATGTTAAGAAAATCTTAATCTCCTTGACAAATATAGGCGGAATTTCACGCCATTTTGCGATGATAATTTTACGTGATGATTCAGAAAGAAATGGAAAAAGCTAATTATTTCAGAAATAGATTCCTGAGGCTCAACTAAGCCCGGGTAATCTTTCCTTCCTTTTATACATTGATATGAGGAGACTGAGAATTTAAATTTTGTTAAAGTAGAAGACTTCATTGTTTCATAGCCAAATTTTAAAAAGATTTGAAAGCAAATTTCGGAAATGAGTGAAAAAAAATTAGAAAGGTCACTGGGACTTTGGGATGTCCTCATGTTTGGTGTAGGCGGAGTTGTAGGTGCGGGAATCTATGCCATCATAGGACAGGCCGCCGATCTTGGTGGGAATATGTTATGGTTAAGTTTCGTGATCGCTGCCCTGGTAGCCCTACTTACAGGCTTAAGCTATGCCGAATTCGTTAGCCGATTTCCGGATGCAGGAGGAAGCTTTGAATACATAAAGCAAGGGCTGGGACATAAAACCGCCCTCTTCATGTCTATATTTATGAGCTTTACGGGAGTAGTCGCTGCCGGAGCTATAGCAATAAGCTTTGCGGAATACCTGGGAAGATTACTCGACCTCCCTGCAAGTATTTCTGTGATAGGGATCATACTGCTTATGGCCTTTTTCAATATCATAGGTTCAAAATACAGTTCTTATTACAATAGCTTTGCGACGATAGTTACGCTTCTGGGGCTAGCCTTAGTTATAGGGGTTTCCCTTCCCGATTTTGGCAGTAAAAATCTCCTGGAGACCCCTGAGAAAGGCTGGATTGGAATTATAGCAGGTGGCGCCCTAATTTTCTTTAGCTACGTAGGTTTTGAAGATCTGGTGAAGATGGCTGAGGAAACCAAATCTCCAAAAAAAAACATGCCCCTGGCGGTAATAATAAGCGGACTTAGCGTACTTGTAATCTATGTACTCATCGCGATAAGCGCTGTAAGTGTAATGGACTGGCAGGAACTCGCAGGATCAAGCGGTCCCCTGGCAGCGGTAATCGAAACAAAACTGGGAAATGTTGGAGCTACTATTCTTGTATTTGTGGCCTTGTTTGCGACCAGCAAAACCATATTGAGCAATATTCTGGGGACTTCCCGCCTTCTTTATGATGTAGCCCGGGATAGTGATATTAACTGGCTAAAGAAATTCACCACCATCTCAGGTATTGGTAATGCGCCCAATTATGCCATTTTCGCCGTGGCCTTAGTGACCATGGCCTTTGGGTTGATAGGAAACCTTAAAACCGTGGCCAGTATAAGTAACATATTTATCTTCATAGTATTTGGGATGGTGAATATCGCCCTGATCAATTTCCGTAGAAAAAACAAAGACAGCCAGGAAGAAAAGCCCTATTTCTTTATTCCTTTAAACATTAAAAATATTCCCGTTCCAACAATACTGGCCCTGGTAAGTCTGTTGATCCTCCTTGGGTTCAATATTTACAACCTGGTACAGGGCAAATTATAAAAAGAAAGGCTCAGACAGAAAATCTGTCTGAGCCTTCTGGCAAAGTAAAATTAAATTCATTACTACACCCGCATGCTATTGCTGAGCTTTAGCGTTGAATTTATAACTAATTCCGAACATCACCAGGTCGGTGGTCATTTCATAAGCCACTTCACTTCCGGGGATAGCTCCATTAGGAGGATAATTTTGTGCAAACATTGGGTTAAGCAATGGACCTGAAGTTTGGCCATCGCTGGCTCCGTGGTGATAAACGGCATCCAGAATAAAGCTTTCGCCAAGCTCATAGCTTAAACCAAATTGGTATGCATTTTTAATAATCGCCGTAGCCGGAATATTGAAGAATGCGATTTCTTCCGGAATAGGGTTTGAACTATAGGTGTAACCCACACGTAATGGCAGTTTATTTATTCCTTTATACTGAATTCCAGCAGAGATCACATCCATATTTTCCCAGCCAAAGCCTCTAACTGAAGCATTTTGAGTCCATCCGGTTTCAGAAAAACCATCGGTGTTTTCATAATCTACCATACGGTAATCCAGAGCCAGATCGAAATCACCTGCAGAATAGCCTACACCAAGCGAAAGAATAGCAGGATAATCCATCCTAAATTCACTGGTTGAAGTAGAATTATCCAGATAGGTATTTTCAAATTCAAAATCACTGAAGTATTGGTTAGTCTTGTAAGACGCTCCTGCTTTAAAGCCCATTTGTGAATCATAAAAAACACCTACCTGCCCGCCAAAGCCTATAGCCGAAGCCTTATCGGTTCCAGGATAACCAGCCGTCATACTTGGATTAGCTGTTGGGTTTGGTAAAAGTTCAAGAGCTGAATAGTTAATAGTTGGATTTATCCCGATAGAAAATTTATCAGAGAGCTCATAAGCATAAGCGATTCCTCCCTGCAGCAACATATAATCTGATTCGATATGCCCGAAACCTCCCATATTCTGAGGCATACTAATAGGGTTACTCATATTTTCAGGAAAGTCTACTCCAAAGCCCGAAATTCCGAAGAGGAAAGCACCAAAAGTATGCTTGCTGTCTTCCTTACCCCACACCATAGCCAGAGCCGGCATTGGAGAGGCACCACGATCATCCTCGGTATACCCGCTGTAGAAGTTCCCGGTGGGTTGGCCTGTTTCATCAAACTCAGGCACGGTAGAATAAAGTTCAGGAGACGAAAAGAATAAGCCCAAATCAAATTTTATAGTTTTTTCGTCAAAGGTGGAAATTGCAGCAGGGTTCCAGTGTAGGGCTCCTGAAATATCTAGAGGCTGCCCTGTTGCGGCACCACCCATAGACATGTTTACAGCGCCCATTCCTTGCATTATGTGTCCGGCCTGAGAAAAGGCTACGGCCGAAAACAATAAAAAGCTAAGATTGATAATTTTTTTTAACATAGTTGATAAAGTTAGGTGATAAGAGGATTATAAAAAATAACCGAAAAGTCTGAAACCCCCTATAAACAAACAGTATTCGGATAATCAAATATACTCATTAAGACACTATAGGTGTATGATTGTCATCAGGTTTTGATAAGAAACAGAAGCTTTTAATTTGATAACCCATTTTTTATTTTATATGTATCAATTGTGGTTGTATAGTATTTTATTTTTTCATATATAAAATTAATTATCAAGCTTTCAAATTCTGCAAATTTCGTATTTTAGAACAGGTATAACTTTCTTTTTATCAGCTTGTAAGATGATTACCTGCCCCACTTACCTACCCTAAAACAGGCATTCTATGATATGATAACCCAACGCCCTATTTAAGACATTTAAAGTAACTGGTTTAATTAAATAAGATGGCAGAATTTCACTGGCACCATTACAGCGCAGAAGAGATCCTTAAAAAGCTCAACGTTACCCCGGCAGGACTATCTTCGGATGAAATCCCTGAAAGGATGGAAAAATACGGCCGAAATACCCTGCCCTCTGCCAAAAAACTAAGCTTATTCAAGATCATCCTCAACCAGTTTTTAAGTCCGCTAATATACGTCTTACTGGTGGCAGCGATAGTTTCTATTATACTCAAAGAATATTCAGATGCCGGTTTTATAATTGTAGTCGTTCTTATCAATGCCATCATAGGTGCTTTTCAGGAGTGGAAAGCTGAGGCCAAGGCTTCGGCCCTGGAACAGATGATAAAGCTAAAAGTGCGCGTAAAACGGGATGGGAGAAGTTTTGTGATAGATGGGGAAGAACTGGTTCCCGGCGACATTGTAATTCTGGAGTCGGGCAATAAAGTTCCTGCCGATATCAGGATAATCAGGGAGACCAATCTTACTGCCGAAGAAGCCATTCTTACAGGGGAGTCCCTTGCCATAGACAAGATAAGCGAGCCCCTGGAAGAAGATAATGTTCCTGTAGCTGAACGTTTCAATATGTTATTTGCAGGAACTACTATCAGTACGGGAAGAGGAACCGGTCTGGTTATCGCAACGGGAAAAGAAACAGAAATAGGAAAGATAGCTTCCTCCCTAAAAAACTTAAGCATAGGAAAAGCTCCCCTGGTAAAGCGAATGGAAAAATTCACCAAACGCATCAGTATAATAATCCTTATAGCTGTTATTATTTTGGGGATAGCAGGTTATTACAGTGGAATTCCGATAAAAGAGATATTCTTCTTCGCAGTGGCGGTGGCTGTTTCGGCTATTCCGGAAGGCCTGCCTATAGCCATGACCGTGGCTCTCTCCATAGGAGCTTCCAGAATGGCAAAAAGAAATGTTATTATAAGAAAACTAACTGCCGTAGAAGGTCTTGGTAGCTGTACCTTTATCGCTACCGATAAGACAGGTACCCTAACCGTAGACCAGCAAACGGCCAGGGCGATAGTTCTTAACAACAACCAGGTTTTTAGCCTTACCGGAGAAGGATATAACGGAGAAGGAAAGATCAGGAATGAAAACGATTCTGAAGTTAATTTGGATGTCTCAGAAGATCTTAGACAAATTATAAACAGCATAACTATTTGTAATGAGGCTGAGTTGTTTAAAAACAACGGCGACTGGAGCTATTCAGGAGATCCTATAGATGTGGCCTTGTTAAGTATTGCATACAAGGGAAATTCTTCCCCAAAAGAGCTACTTCAGAGTACAGAAAAAATAAGCGAAATCCCTTTCGAATCAGAAAGACAATACGCGGCGGTGTATTATAAGGAAGACCAGGAATTAAAAATCGCTTATAAGGGGGCGGTAGAAAAACTACGCCCCAGGATAGACGAAAAGAAATACAGCAAGCTTCTTGAGGAATCGGTGCGCTATGCCCAGAATGGTTACAGGATCATAGCTGTGGGAGGCGGAGTTGTTGACGAGATAAAACCTATAGGAGAATTACCGGAAATGGAATTTCTGGGTTTTATTGTCCTTATAGATCCATTAAGGCCGGAAGCAAAACCGGCGGTAGAGGATTGTTACCGGGCGGGAGTTCAGGCGGCTATGATCACGGGAGATCATCCGGCAACGGCCCTGGCCATCGCAAAAGAGATCGGAATCGCAAAAGGGAAAGATGAACTGATAAGTGGAAACGAGTTGGAAGAAATTCTCGCCCGGGGCGAAGAAAACTTCCGGGAGATCTTAAGAACAAAACATGTGTACTCCCGTGTTTCCCCGAGTCAAAAACAATTAATAGTAAAAGCTTTACGGGAATCGGGACATTTTATCGCGGTAACCGGGGACGGGGTAAATGATGCTCCGGCCCTGAAAACAGCAAATATTGGGATAGCCATGGGTTACGGGACTGATGTGGCCAAGGATACCGCCTCAATAATTTTAAGCGATAATAATTTTGCCTCTATCGCTGCCGGCATTGAGGAAGGTAGATTTACTTATGCCAACCTTAGAAAGATAATCTATTTATTGATCTCTACGGGAGCAGCCGAACTATTAAGTATTGGAATGGCACTTATCGCAGGCCTGCCCCTGCCCTTCCTTCCTGTACAACTGCTCTGGTTAAACCTTGTCACCAACGGAATACAGGATGTGGCTCTCGCTTTTGAAGCCGGAGAGAAAAAGGTAATGACCCAGAAACCCCGAAAACCAGAGGAAAGTATCTTTGATCCCCTAATGATCAAACAAACTTTGGTGTCTGCTTCGGTTATCAGTATGCTGGCCTTTGGCCTATGGTATCATTTGCTAAATAATCTAAATTATGAGGAAAGCACGGCCCGCAATCTCATTTTATTATTAATGGTATTACTTCAGAATTTCCACGCGCTCAATGCACGCTCAGAAACCCGGTCGGTATTCAGAATTCCTTTAAGTAATAATTATATCCTCCTTATAGGCATCCTAACCGCACAGGGTATTCACATTCTTGCCATGCACATTCCCTTTATGCAGGAGCTACTATCACTGGATGCGGTTTCTGGAGTAGAATGGATCAGGTTATTCTTCACCGCAGCTTTAATTCTGGTGACAATGGAAATATTTAAAGTCTTTCACAGCAAGTGGAGTTAATTCTAACTTAAATAACCGGATTCAACTGAAATAAACCATTTATTTTCAAACATTAATAAAATCTACTCCCCCTTAAAGAGGGGGTACATATCCCCTTTTTTAGGATAATATACTGTTTATAAGCCCCTTGGCTAATAAGACCTGAAAAATTTCACCCTAAAAAGGGATTGTGGATAGTACTCTTTTCATCTACTTTTACATATAAGAAATCACAAGTACGCAGAAGCTAAACCCTTCAGTTTTCTGTAAGGAATTACCGGGAAACCTACCTCCCGATCCAATTCAAAAAACATTGATTCCCAAAATTCAGAATTCTGAAGTGATCCCAATAACACAAATTTGACGATTAAAAACAGAATTATTAATCACTAAATATTATTGTTATGAAAAATTTAATTTTTTATTCGTTGTTGATTTGCTTTTTTGCAACCGCAGAAGCGCAGGAAATCACTAAACTAGACGAAGCCAGGATTTTTATGAACCCGGTTTCTGAGAAACTTATTGCTGGAAAAGCTGATGAATTCACCTTTTCAGTAAAGGAAAAATACACTGGAGAGTTTATGCAAAATCCCGTTAGATTTATGGTAAATAACTTTGATATCCTTGGTTTAATCGAACATCTGGATAAGGGTTATGATACTTATCTTGTTAGTTTAAAAACTTCAAAAGGAGCTTTAAACGCAGAGTTCGATGATGAGGGAGAATTAGGAAGACATAGACAATCTTTTAAGGATGTTAAACTTTCAAGAAAAATTATGGTAGATCTATACCGCGATCACAAAGGCTGGGCCGTCGTAGGAAATAAATATGTTGCCCGTGGAAAAGGAGACCAGATTAAAAAAGCTTATTATAAAATAAAACTGGTTAAAGGCAATAAAAGTCAAAGTATTAGACTGGACGAGGAAGCCGAAGATGGTAGACTTGCCATAGACTAAAAAATGTGTTTAGAAAAAGAGCCTTCTCAGGCTCTTTTTTTTTGTTCAAATATCACTGATCTGTATTTTTAATTAATTATACCGAAACTATTTCAGGTTAATTTTCTCTGTGAAGACCTTTGCTATAGCCTCCTTGCCACAGTGTACATTTAGTTTCTGATAGATATTCTTAAGATGAGACCTGGAGGTCTCAAAAGCCATATTCAATTCACTGGCAATACGCTTTACACTAAGTCCTTTTATAAGAAGTTTCAGGACCTCAATTTCTCTGTCGGTGAGATTGTAATTCTCTTCATTCTTTTTTGAAGGTTTTCTAAAAGATTCAAGTACAAGCTTAGCTATGGCGGGAGACATTGGTGCACCGCCATTTTTCAATTCATTAACCCCTTCGTAAACCTCTATAAGCGAAGAGTTTTTAAGAAGAAAACCATTAGCACCACGACAAAAACACTTAAAAAGTTTCTTTTCGTCTATGTCACTGGTATAAATAAGGATAAGGGTTTCTGGTTTCTCTTTTTTTATTTCTGAAATCGCAGCAACCCCTCCGGGCAGTCCCGCATCAAGGATTATCAGATCTGGTTTTTCAAGCCTAAGAATCGAATCGATATTTGTAACATTTTCGTAGGCTCCTAAAACCAAATATTCCCCTCCACTTTCCAAAACCGCTTTAAGCGATTTCCGAAGCTTTTCATCACCTTCAAACAACAAAAGTCTGGTTTGCATAATTAAAAAATATAAAAACAAAAGTTTGAGCGTATAAAGGCTTTTGAGGAAAAAGCTTTAAGACTGAAATTTTTCAGTTTAAAGATTAACAGGTCGAAAAAAAATCGGCCGGGGGAGAGAATTTGTATAAGAAGTCTAAAAGACGTTTTCAGCAAGTAATAAACTGAAATACTTTTAAAAAAAAACAGCTTGGAGTAAGAGTGGTTTGACACAAATATTTGTTCTTCCCTCAAGCTGTTACCAGGTTTAAGAATTAGAGGAAGAGCATATATCAGGCACCACTTTTCCATAAGACCAGGGTTAAAAAATAATGGGGGAGAAAATCCGGGAGGATTTTAAATTTAATGAATATTAAATTAACCACAAAAATTAAATCTCACTGATTTTCAATAAAAAATAAGGGTTTTCCTGTAATATTTATTGATTAAACCCGAAGAAACAAAACCTTAATATTCAGGATTTTAGCTTAAAGCTGAAAGTTTATTTAGAATAACAAAATTTCCGCGGCATTCGGGAAAATTACCCGGCAGTAATGCATAACTTCAGGTTTCCTTAACCTTGATAATTTTCACCGGACAGGCGGCTGCTGCCGCCTCAGCCGGTTCCAGGATACTATGGTCAGGAGATTTCAGCGTATGAAAGCCTTTGTTATCTGTAGCTCTCAAAAGCACCGATTTACCATCTTTCCTGGACATCTGAAACTGGCCCGGAGCGAGCTCCACACAATAATTACAACCAATACACTTGTGGCGTTGCAAGGTGATTACTACCATTAGGCCTCTACTATTTTATATAGTTTATCTGAAAGCCTAACCCTAAACGGAAGTTTAATAGTACAGGAATCTCCTTTGATTGCTTTTTGGGCACTGGCTTCATCCACAAAAAATTCATTAAGCTGAAGTTCCTTAGCACCGGTAGTTGGACCGGTAATCAGGAGTTTATCTCCTTTTTTAATATCGTATGCCTCAATTTTAAATTCTGCGATTCCGGCTTTAGGGAAATAATGCACTCCTTTCCCAACATATACTTTTTTCTGTGTGGCCTGGGAACCGGAGGTTTTGCTCCACTCCCCGAGTTTCTGACCAAGATAGTAGCCGCTCCAGAAGCCACGATTGTACACGGTTGCCAGCTGTTCCATCCAGGCATCCACTTTTTCCGAAGTAAAAGTATCATCGTAAAGCGCATCTATAGCCTCACGATATACACGGGTTACCGTAGCTACATATTCAGGGGCTCGACCACGACCCTCAATTTTAAGAATCCCGATGCCGGCATCCATTACCTGGTCAAGAAAATCGAGGGTACATAAATCTTTAGGCGACATCATATACTCGTTATCGATCTCAATCTCAAAACCGGTTTCCTGGTCGGTCACGGTATATTTCTTTCGACAATTTTGTTTGCAGGCTCCACGATTAGCCGAGGAGTTATCAGAATGCAGACTCAAATAACATTTTCCTGATACCGCCATACACAGCGCTCCGTGTCCAAAGATCTCGATCTTCACCAGCTCGCCTGAAGGTCCTTTTATCTGTTCTTTTTCGATCTGCTCGGTGATCTTTTTTACCTGGCGCAAGCTTAACTCCCGGGAAAGCACCATAGTTTCAGCAAATAGGCTGTAAAATTTCACCGTTTCAATATTGGTGACATTAAGCTGAGTAGAGATATGTACCGGAATTCCTATTTCTTTTGCTGAAGCGATCACCGCCTGGTCTGAAGCGATCACCGCTGTAATCTCTGCCTCTTTTGCTTTGTTCAATAGTGTTTTAATGAGTGAAAGATCATGATCGTAGATAATAGTATTAAGGGTGAGATAGGTTCTCAGGTTTTTTGCTTCACATCTGCGGGTGATTTCCGGGAGGTCTTCCATCGTGAAATTCATCGAGGCTCTTGCCCGCATATTAAGCTGATCTATTCCAAAATAAACTGAATCGGCACCATTGTCAATAGCTGCCTGCAAGGATTCAAAATTTCCCGCCGGAGCCATAAGTTCAATCTTTGTCTTCATTTTAAAACTGTTTAGTGATAGTTTTTATTCCTGATTTCAGGAAATATTCTCCCACCCAAATTGCTTCGGTTGAAAAAACACTGCAAAAAAAACAAAAATCCCATCTTTCCATTGTGATTAAGGTCATATTTGAACACATTTTTGAGCTCTTTCTTTGTCCTAAAATAAAGACTATGAACGCAAGCCTCGATATTAGTGCCCTTCCGGAAGGACATCCGGTAAAGATCTATTTTAAAGAAAAAGAACTCATCCAAAAATTACTGGGAGAACTTAAAGAAACCGACCCTGCTTTTGAAACCCAGAAATACTATAATATTTTCAACCAATTACAAAGCATTGAAAGGCGTTTTGAACGAAAAGAGAACCAGTTATTTCCTTTTTTGGAACAAAAGGGGTGGAATGGCCCAAGCCAGGGGATGTGGTCTTTCCATGATAATCTCAGGGAACAATTCCGGTTACTTCGGAAAAAGATCGCTAAAGGAGAATATAAAGAAGTTGCTGCTGATGCAGGGTTTTTAATCAGCGGAATTCATCGTTTGCTTCTGATCGAAGAAGATGTGCTCTTTCCTAATGCTCTGGAAATTCTTTCAGAAAAGGATTGGATTGAGGTGCGCAAAGGAGAAGAAGAAATAGGTTGGATGTTAGTTGAGACTCCGGTTGCCTTTCCGAAGAAAGAAGAATATATCCATCCTGCCCAGGATACTACTAAGAGAGAGCTTACTTTCAGCCTGGAGAATACCTCGCATTATGATGAAGGCTATATGACTGTAGACCAGGTCAACCTGTTATTAAAAACAATGCCCCTGGATATTACTTTTGTTGACGAAAACGACAAGGTGATCTTTTACAATCGCGGAGAGGAAAGGGTTTTCCCAAGAAGTGCGGGGATTATTGGGAGAGAAGTTAGATTTTGTCATCCACCCAAAAGTGTGGGAACCGTATTAAAGATCCTGGAGGAATTTAAAAAAGGAACTAAAAACGAAGCTTCCTTCTGGATTAACTTTAAAGGCAGACTTATTTACATTCGCTATTTTGCGGTAAGAGATTCAGAGAAAAAATACAGGGGAGTGATAGAAATGTCCCAGGATATTACCGACATCAAAAAGATTGAAGGAGAAAATCGTTTACTGAACTGGGATTAACAACCAGATATGTTCTTGTAGTTCAAAATTATTATCTTTAGCTAAATAAGAATTCTGAAGCTATTTTCAGAGAAAAAATCAATCACTATGAGAGCATTATTAATTGCAGGACTATTAAGCTTCACAGGCTTTGGAGCTACTGCCCAGGAGGCCGAAATCCTCCCGAAGGAAATTCAGATAAAAACAGCGACCCTTGCCGCACCCGAAGAAGACCGGGACGGGGCAATGGTGTATGGTTATAATGAATCGGGAAAAATGATCGTTCTGAGAGAAGGAACCAACAATCTGGTTTGCCTTGCCGATGATCCCAACCGAAAAGGAATCAGCGTTTCCTGTTATTCCAAAAAACTAGATCCTTTTATGGCCAGGGGAAGAGAATTAAAGGCTGAAGGGAAGGAGATGATGGAAATACGGGAAACCCGCAGAAAAGAAGCAGAAGCCGGCAGCCTGAAACTACCGGACTCTCCAAGTATGACCTATATCTTAAGCGGGGATGATAAAAATTATAACAAAGAAAGCGGAGAACTAAAGGATTCTCATATGCGGTATGTAATTTATATGCCCTATGCCACAACCGAGGAAACCGGCCTTCCGGATAAACCAAATCTACCTGGAATGCCCTGGTTGATGGATCCCGGGACGCACCGGGCCCACATTATGATCACGCCCCCGAAAGAGCAGTAAAAATTATTGAGCCCCGAAACCTAAAAGTTTCGGGGCTTTTTTCAAGGTAATTCCGAAGAAAAATTTGCAACTAATTTCTGTGCCGGTAGCGAATGGTTCTTAATTTCCAGTAACCCATTTTAAAATAAATAAAAGCTACAATAGCGGCAAGAAAATTAGAGAAAGGAAAAGCCCACCAGATCCCTTCAAAGCCTAGTCCGGTATTATTTGAAAGTACAAAGGCGAAGGGAAATCTTATCATCCACAAGGAAAAAACCGAAATCAGCAGCGAGGCCTTGGTAAATCCAGCCCCGTTAAAGACCCCATTTAATACCTGTTGTACACCAAGCAGCCCAAAACTGGGCGCCATTATTTTAATAAACAAAGAGCCATCTCTTATCACGTCGGGATCTTCAGGAACAAAAAAAGCGGTTACCGGTTCGGCAAATGCAAAGAGCACCATCCCCACCGCGGTAAGACCAAAAAATGCAATTTTAGCACTCAAATTCCCTATGAGCTCTGCCCGTTTGATCTTCCCTGCCCCAATATTCTGACCTACAAGGGTGGTTGTAGCCATCGCAAAGCCTAAAGCAGGAACAACAATAAGGCTAAGGATGCGACTCCCAATTCCATAGGCAGCCACTACCTCACTTCCAAAACTCGTTACCAGCATTATAAGAACGGTCATTCCCGCGGCCCTGGTAGACATTTCCATACTGGAGGGAATTCCTATGTTGAACATACGCCGGGTCCAGGGGAAATCGAATTTCATCTGGCTGAAACTTATCTTTATCCCCTTCTTTCCGCGGAAAAGAATAATAAGCCCCGCAAGGGCAGATAAGCCCTGAGTTACAATACTTGCAACGGCAGCTCCGGCTACCCCATAGCCCGGGATTGGGCCATAGCCAAAAATAAACAGGGGATCCAGAACCAGGTTAAGAAACACAGTTGCCAGAACAATGTACATAGGCAGGAGGACGTTCCCTATGCCTCGCATTAAAGACTGGAAGACATAGAACATGAACAAAAAGATAAAACCCCAGGAAGAAACCTGGAAATAACTTACTGAGTCCTCCAGAATCTCGGGGCCTGCCCCTATCAGTTTCATCAAGGGGGCTGCCGAAAAGTAACCGACAACCGCAAGAAGCACCGAAATAAAGAAGATCACAAAAACCGTTTGGGAAGAGCTGTAATTTAC
Source organism: Salegentibacter sp. (assembly GCF_036568425.1). Lineage (GTDB taxonomy): Bacteria > Bacteroidota > Bacteroidia > Flavobacteriales > Flavobacteriaceae > Salegentibacter. The sequence continues at coordinate 32,938 of NZ_DATCSO010000092.1, forward strand.
CTGAACCTGGTCTTCGGCTCCTTTAAACTGGGAGACAATCACCGTTCCGGCCAGGGTGAGACCTGCTCCCAGGCTAAGGATAAGAAAAAGTATAGGAAAACTGATACTTACAGCCGCTACGGCATCAGCGTCTATACGTCCGAGCCAGAAAGTATCTATCAACTGATAGGCCGTTTGCAGAATATTAGCCAGAATTATAGGCCAGGCCAATCCTACCAATGAATTGAGAATTTTACCTTCGGTGTATTTTACCTGTCTTTTCTTAGCCACGGAAATGTAAGTAGTTTAATGCTGCAAGTAAGGAAAATATAGATAAAGCCAGGCCAGCATAGCTACTGAAAAAGATATTTTAAGGATTATTTATGTAAAAAATGAATAGCAGCAAAGTTAAGTTTCTATTTAACTTCACAAAAAAACCTCCTTACATCGAGAGCAAAGAGGTTCCCTTATTCCGAAGACTTCCTGATGGGGGGCTTCGAAAATCAGTTCAACTAATTTAATGAAATTTCTTACAAATAAGGAAAAAAGTATTCAGGAATTTCTCAGGGCCTTAATGAGTTCATCTTTGGTCATATCGCTTCGCCCTTCAATGCCTACATTCTTAGCCTGTTCATAGAGTTCTTCTTTTGTACGTTTCTCATATTTATCTGCCTTCCCTCCTTTTTTTCCAGATTTAGGATCGTTAGCGATCCGGGCTGCCTTTTGTTTACTCATTCCTTCTTCCCTGAGTTCTTCATACTGCTCGTCATTCTTAATACTAGGTCCATGATCTTTAGCCATAATTCAAAATTTTAAATTCTGAATTCAAGTTAAGAAAATTAGATTATGATGAAGGTTAAAATTTTCAAAGGATTTTCTAAATACTTCCTTTATTTAGAGTGTTTTAGAACCCCCGAGGCGTTAAAAAAAATAAGTTAAAACCTTCTGTTTTCCAGCTGAATTTTTTTATATTATTGATGTCATCCCAAGCAGTTTACACAATAGGAAATCAAACATGAAAGACTATGAAAGCAAACATGAAAGACTCGGTAAGAAGGTTAAGGAAACTCTACATATTAAATAAGAACCTTGAACTATTTTACCAAAAAATCAGGGAGAAAGAGAAAAGACTTTTTTTAAAAGGGCTGTTGTCCAAATTGATCAGGCAAAAAAAGAGGTTTAACAGGGATATTCAACGTCATCTAATGCGCTATGGAAAGATAGATCCTGCAACTGATGCCAAGGGGTTAGCCGAATCGGATAAATCTATGCCCGAGGTTGGTAGGGAAAAGATAGAAACGGTATGCCTTAAAATGGAATTAAATTCTTACAAGCTCTGCCAGGAAGCCCTTGCAAAAACTACAGTAGGCGAAATAAGGGCTACTTTACTGGAGAACCGTCAACAAACCAGGGAATTGCTTGACAGTCTAAAAACGATGAATAAGTATGTTATATAGCTTTATTAAAGACGATGCCATTTAGTTTGAAACAGACTTACGGCTATTTGTAGAAAAATAGTCAGGATTGCTGCTACAGCCAGGTGTTGAAGTGCAGTAATAACTCCCAAAGTATAAGAATCACTAAAGCGGGATGGATTCCTGAAGAGATTAAGTGCAAGCTGAGTAAAATATCCAAAGGCACCAAAGGCTAAAACAAGAAAAAAATAGGTGAGTTTAAAAAAGAAATTATCTGTTTGGATCCATTTATAATATACTGAGACCACCATCATTCCAACCCAACTTAACCAGATGCTTAGTTGATATCCGGTGATATCAGCCCTTATTTCCCCCGGATTTTGTGCGGAAGAAAACAACTCTAACACTTCATACGCCATATAAACGGGGTACAATAATAGAAGGATAAAAACCAGGAGCAGGATTTCTTTTTTCTTCATCCTTAAAAGGTAACAAAACTAATTTTAAAGCAAAAGAAAATCCCGGGCCAGATAGCCTCCTACGGGCCCGGGAATCTTTGATTGGCTAGCTCTAAGAAGTTAATTCTGTAATTTGATTTAAGTCCTACTTGAGAAAAAGCAATTTTTTTGTAAGAGCAAAAAGCAGAAAGAACCCCTTAATTTTAAATCATTTACGCATTAAATTTAGATTTAAACCAAATCAATATCAATAATTTTAACGTTTTTAACGCTATTATCAGCAATTTATCAAGCCAAGAATTATTTAATCGATATATCTTCTGTTTTATCGGGTAAAGATCATTATTTATGGGATAAGACTGGAAAACCTTTAGGCCTGTATGCCGTCCCCGTGATCTCTAATCGGGACTGGCTTCTTAGCCGGTAGCTTTTCAGTGAAGTTTTGGCCACAAAAAAAGCCCTTCATTTCTGAAGGGCTCAATAAAGGGGTGGAAGACCGGTTTCGAACCGGCGACCTCCGGAACCACAATCCGGCGCTCTAACCAGCTGAGCTACAACCACCATTTTAATTGCGGTTGCAAATGTAATTTA
>NZ_DATCSO010000093.1:0-15464 GCF_036568425.1 Salegentibacter sp.
TTGGCGTTGGCTAATTCAAACAAATTTTAAAATGAAAACAAAGTTTAGTAGTATTTTAACGCTATTACTAGCGTTTGTTGTGCAAATAACATTTGCGCAAGAACAAACGATTACCGGTACGGTGACCGATGAAGATGGTCTCCCGCTACCAGGGGTAAACGTTTTAGTAAAGGGCACCAGCGCTGGTACCCAAACCGATTTTGACGGAAATTACTCCATCACTGCCGATCAAGGCGATGTATTGGTATTCTCTTTCGTTGGACTGGAAACTGCAGAGTATCCAGTAGGAAACAACACAACTATTGATGTTGTCTTACAAGCTGATGCAGCACAACTTGAAGAAGTTGTAGTAACTGCACTGGGTATCCAAAGAGAGAAGAAATCTCTTGGTTATGCCACTCAGGAAGTAGACGGATCTGAAGTATCTGATGTACCAACCACTAACTTTATGAACTCCCTGTCTGGTAAAGTAGCAGGTCTTAAAGTTAAAAATTCTGGTACAATGGGTGGTTCTTCTGACATTGTAATTCGTGGTAATTCCTCTCTTACAGGGAACAACCAGGCTTTATTTGTAGTTGACGGTACACCGATTAGTAATGCAACCCCTAACACAAGCGACCAACGTACTGGTAGAGGTGGTTATGACTACGGTAATGCTGCTGCAGACATCAACCCGGATGACATCGCTTCTATGAACGTTCTTAAAGGTGCTGCCGCAACCGCTCTGTATGGTGCGCGTGCCGCGAACGGGGTGATTATTATCGAAACCAAAAAAGGACAAAAAGGTAAAGGGATCGGTATCTCTATCAATTCGACTCTGATGACCAGTCGTGCAGACAAGGAAACCCTTCCTAATTATCAGGATCAATATGGTGCCGGTTACGGACCATATTATGCATCTGATGATGGTTATTTCAGTCTTTATGACGTAGATGGTGATGGAAATTTGGATGAAACTACTCCATTTACTGAAGATGCTTCTTTTGGAGCACGTTTCGATCCAAACCGTATGATTTATCAGTGGAACTCTATTTATCCACAATTAGAAAACACTTACCAACAAGCTACCCCTTGGGTCGCTGGTGAACATACTCCAAACGACATTTGGGAAACCGGTTCAACCGCGATAAACTCTGTTGCTTTAGATGGAGGAACTGATAAGAGTAACTTTAGATTAAGTTTTACAAACATGATGCAGGATGGTAATTTACCTAATGCAACAATGAAAAGAAACACTTTGAAATTTAGCGGTGGCCATGACTTCACCGACGATTTTAGTGTTGGCACAAACGTGACCTATATCAAAAGTGACGGTAAAGGTAGATATGGTACCGGTTACGATTCTGCAAACCCAATGCAACAATTCCGTCAGTGGTGGCAGACAAACGTAGATCTTTATGAGCAAAGGGATGCTTATTTCCAAACCGGAGAAAACATCACCTGGAACCCTAACAGTCCCACAAACCTTTCTCCTATCTACTCAGATAACCCGTACTTCACACGTTATGAAAACTACCAGACAGATACCCGTAACAGGTATATAGGAAACATCAATCTGGATTACCAGATCAATGACATCTTTAGTGTATTAGGACGTTTCTCCTTTGACACTTATGACGAAATTCAGGAGGAAAGAATCAATGTTGGTAGTGCAGATGTTTCTCAATATTCAAGATTCAATAACCGTGTTGCGGAATACAACTACGATGTTATTCTTAACTTCAACCACGATATCGCTACCGATCTTAACCTTGACGGTAACCTAGGATGGAACTTAAGAAGAAATCAAAGAAATTCTATAAGCGCTTCAACAAATGGAGGACTTAACGCTCCTGGATTCTATGCACTTTCAAACAGTGCCGACCCACTTAATCCACCAGACGAATATGACGCTACCAGCATGGTAGATGGTCTGTATGCAAGAGTTGGATTTGGGTACCAGGACACTTATTTTGTAGAAGGTACAATAAGAAGAGACCGTTCTTCTACGCTACCTAAAGAAGAAAACACATTCTACTATCCTTCTATCTCTACAAGTATTATTCTTACTAACGCACTTAATGCAGACTGGCTTAATTTCGCCAAGTTTAGAGCTAACTACGCGGAGGTTGGTAGCGATACTAATCCATACAACGTATTTAACACATATACCATTTCTGCACCGTTTGCAGGACAAGGGATTGCGAGTAACAATTTCAGTTTGAATAATATTGAACTTGTTCCTGAAAGAGCGAAATCTTATGAGGTTGGTTTAGAAGCAAACTTCCTTGACAGAAGAGTTGGGTTTGATGTATCATACTACAACACTCAAACAGAGGACCAAATTACTCCAGTACCGGTTTCAAACGCTACTGGTTTCGGCCGGGTTTGGTTGAATTCAGGTACAATTGAAAATGAAGGTATTGAAGTTTCTCTAAACCTTAACCCAATTAGAAGTGAAGACTTCAACTGGAATATGAATATTAACTGGGCGCGTAACCGTAGTGAGGTTCTTGAACTTGCTCCAGGAATTGACAACTTAGAATTAGCTGCATTACAAGGCGGTGTTTCGATTAACGCAGCCCCTGATGAGCCTTATGGTGCAATTAGAGGTAGAGATTACGTGTATGATGATAATGGAAACCGTATCGTTAACGATGCCGGTTACTACTTAAGATCTGCAACTTCTAACGAGATCATCGGTAATATACAGCCAGACTGGACAGGAGGTGTATCTAACACTTTCCAGTACAAAAACTTAAGTCTTGACTTCCTTATAGATGTCCAACAAGGTGGAGATATTTTCTCACTTGATACATGGTATGGTTTTGCAACCGGTCTTTATGATAGATCTGTTGGACCAAACGACCTTGGTAATCCAATTAGAGACGCTGTTGCCGATGGTGGTGGTGTAATCCTTGAAGGAGTAACCGAAGATGGGCAACCAAACACTACAAGGGTATATGCAGGTTATTATGGTACTCCTTTCGGATACGCCAGAGATGCCAACAAAGGACATGTTTACGACGCATCTTTCGTTAAGCTAAGAGAGGCTAGCCTTACTTATGCTTTCGGAGATGATGTGATTGAAAGACTACCTTTCACAAGAGCTTCTATTTCTGTGGTAGGAAGAAACCTATGGATCATCCACAAGAACATTCCTTATTCCGATCCGGAAGCAGGTCTTAGTGCCGGTAACATCCAGGGATACCAATCTGGTGCATACCCTGCGTTCAGAGAAATTGGTGCAAGTGTGAAACTTAACTTTTAATTAAAATATTATCATGAAGAAACTTTTAATAACATTTATTGCTCTTTCAACTTTATGGTCTTGCCAGACCGACGAGCAATATGAAGATCTCAACAGAGATCCGAAAAATCCAACAGATGTTGCTGCAGATTTCCTTTTTACTTCTGCATCTGTTAACCTGGCCGATCAATTGGCTAGTCCTAACGTAAACCTTAACATTTCCAGGTTTATCGCGCAGTATCTTACTGCGACTACCTACCTGGATGAGCCTAACTACGATCTAAATAATCGTAATATTCCACAAAACCACTGGTCTATACTTTACAGAAATGTATTGTTTAACCTAAAGGATGCTAAGGAAAGAGTTCAGGCAAATGAGAGCCTTAGTGCAGGACAAAAGTCTGCACGAGTGGGTCAAATTGAAGTATTGGAAGTATATGCATGGCAAATACTTGTAGATAGTTTTGGAGATATTCCTTATACTGAAGCATTAAATGGGAAAGACAATTCTTTACCTGCATATGATGATGCTGCAACTATCTACAACGATCTTTTATCAAGACTTGAAACAGCTCACTCCAACCTTGGTGCAGGGCAGGGATTCAGCGGATCTGATGTGATCTATCATGGAGATATGTCTAAATGGCAAAAATTTGCAAATTCATTGCAGGTTCGTTTAGCAGCCAGAACAGATAACTGGGGCGAAGTAGAAGAAGCGGTTAGCAGAGGAGTATTTGACTCTAATGCCGATAATGCAACTATGGAATACCAATCTTCACCACCAAACACCAACCCATTATGGGTAGACCTGGTACAGAGTGGACGTTCTGACTATGTAGCCGCCAACACAATCGTTGACGTTATGAACGAACTGGACGACCCTCGTAGAATGGTATATTTTGATGACAACATCGAGCCATATACCGGTGGTATCTATGGAGGTAGTAACTCCTTCCAGAGCTATACCCACATTGGCCCTGAGTTCAGAGAACCAACCCACAAAGGAATCTTTATGGACTACGCCGAACTAAACTTCCACCTGTCTTATGCAGCTATGGAAGGAACGGCGTTGGACAATGATGCTCAATGGTACTATGAAGAAGCAATTACCGCTTCTATGGAATACTGGTTAGGTGAAGATGTAGATGTATCTGGATACTTGGCACAACCAGCAGTAGCATATGATGGCACGATGGAGCAATTAGGAACTCAGTTCTGGATTGCTATGTTCGATAATCCGTTAGAAGGATGGAGTGTATGGAGAAAATTTGATGCACCGGAATTGAATCTTCCGGAAGAATCAGGTAATCCCGTACCACTTCGTTACACTTATCCTGTAAACGAACAAAACCTTAACCAAGATAACTACGAGGCAGCATCTTCCGCAATTGGAGGAGACAGCCAGCAAACCCCACTATTCTGGGATAATTAGTCGTAGATTTTAATTATATCAAAAGGCTGCCTTCACAGGCAGCCTTTTTTTGTTGGAGCAAATTGGAATTAAAATAATCAACTGAACAAAAGTTTTACATTACAAAAAGGTCTTTCAATTTGAAAAAAATTTAAAAAAGCCTTCATTATATTATTAAAACTTACCTTTGCATTATGGAAGAAAATACAAGGATCTTTGGGATCAGGGCCGTTTTAGAGGCAATACAAAGCGGAAAGGCTATTGATAAGATATATATCCAAAAAGGACTCTCAGGTCCCTTATTTCAGGAACTAAATCATCAGCTCAACAAAGGTGATTTCAATATTTCCTATGTTCCTATTGAAAAACTCAATAAACTGGCTAAAGGCAATCACCAGGGAGTTGTAGCATCAATTTCACCGGTTAGTTTTCGAACAATTGAAGAAGTAGTCGCACAAGCCTTTGAACACACTTCTACTCCCCTTTTTCTTTTACTGGATCAGATTACCGACGCCCGAAATTTTGGAGCCATCATCCGAACCGCAGAATGCACGGGAGTGAATGCCATTATTTTTCCTGAAAAGGGGTCGGCACCTGTAAATGCTGACACGGTAAAAACCTCTGCTGGCGCAGTCTTCAATGTGCCGCTTTGCAAAGTAAACCATATTAAAGATGCTGTGTATTTTCTGCAGGCTTCGGATGTTCAGGTAGTAGCCGCAACAGAAAAAACAAATGATACTATCTATAAGGTTGACTTCAAAAAAGCCAGTGCTCTGGTGATGGGCAACGAAGCTAAAGGAGTATCTAATTCTATTCTAAATGCGGTAGATGTGAAGGCTAAACTCCCGGTTTTTGGGAGCATTGAATCTCTAAACGTTTCAGTAGCTTGTGGAGCAATATTATATGAAGCCGTAAGACAAAGGATTTAAATCTAAATTTTATTCCTTGTCCTTCTTAGAAGTTTCCCTGTAGAAATATTTATACCGCATATTTCCTGTTTCTTCCTCCTCGATTTCCTCTATATCGTCTTCAGGAAGTTGTTCTATAAAGTTTCCATTTTCATCGAAATGCTGCATAAACCGGTCATTTTCTGCATTGTAATCTGGTTTCTCCCATTCATATTTTGGTTTTTTAGCTATGTTTTTCCGGTAGGCCAGCGACAGACCAAAACCGGTAATCAAACCCGAAAGATGACCCTCCCAGGAAATCCCAGGCTCTATTGGAGCAACGTACCATAGCATTCCGCCATAAAGAAAGACCACAATCAGAGAAAGTGCAATAAGACGGAAGTATCCGGAAAACACACCTTTGAAGAACAGAAAAGCAGCGAGCATATAGATCACTCCACTAGCCCCAATATGATTTGAAGGGCGACCAATAATCCAGGTTAAAAGTCCGGTGACCACAAGACCTATCAAAAGCACCTGCCAGCTGATTCTCCGGTAGAAATAAAACAAAGACATAGAAAGAACAAGAAGCGGTACAGAATTATTGAATAAATGCTTAAGATCACCGTGGATAAATGGAGAGAACAAGATGCCTCGTAAACCAATTATTTCCCTTGGCCGGACTCCATATATATTGAGGTTCACATTGAACCTCACTTCAAACCAGAAAACCAGCCAGATTAGAAGCACAAATAGGATGGGATAACCCACTACCCTCGTAGAAAAAACAAAAGACTCATCCTGCTTCATAACCTGTTTTTAAGGCTTTACCTACAAAAAATTAACCATATCCCTTAATTGTGACAAAGTGTTATCCAATTTACTAATTTTGTCAGATGAATGAACCATTAGCAGAAAGATTACGACCAAAAAATCTAGATGAATATCTGAGTCAACAACATCTGGTTGGTCCCAAAGGAGCCTTGAGACAACAGATAAGATCGGGAAACATCCCGTCCCTTCTCCTCTGGGGTCCTCCCGGAGTAGGAAAGACTACCCTGGCTAACATTATTTCTAACGAAACCGACAGGCCTTTCTATACTCTTAGCGCGATTAGCAGTGGAGTTAAAGACGTACGTGAAATCATTGAAAAAGCGAAGAAAAGTGATGGCTTATTCACTACTAAAAACCCAATTCTATTTATCGATGAAATTCATCGTTTTAGCAAGTCCCAACAGGACTCCCTTTTAGGAGCTGTTGAAAAAGGATGGGTAACTTTAATAGGAGCTACTACCGAAAACCCCAGTTTCGAAGTAATCTCTGCACTATTATCCCGTTGCCAGGTTTATATTCTAAAGCCTTTTTCTGAAGAAGACTTAATAGCCTTGCTACAGCGCGCCATGAAAGAGGATAAACACATAGCCTCCAGGAAAGTTAGATTAAAAGAGACTGAAGCATTATTACGCTTAAGCGGCGGTGATGCCCGTAAACTCCTAAATATCTTCGAGATCCTAATCAATGCCACAGAGAAAGGTACTGAAATTACCAATAAGCTCGTTCTGGACAAAGTTCAGCAGAATACAGTTCTCTATGATAAAGCAGGAGAACAGCATTATGATATAGTTTCGGCATTCATAAAATCGATAAGGGGGAGTGATCCAAACGGAGCCGTATACTGGCTTGCCAGGATGATTGAAGGCGGCGAAGATGTGAAATTTATTGCTCGAAGGCTGCTTATTCTTGCAAGCGAAGATATTGGTAATGCCAACCCTACCGCTTTGGTGATCGCCAATAACACTTTCCAGGCCGTTACCACAATAGGATTCCCGGAAAGTCGCATTATTCTTAGCCAATGTGCCACCTATCTCGCAACCTCCCCAAAAAGCAATGCGGCGTACATGGCCATTAACCAGGCGCAAAGCCTGGTTAAGAAAACCGGCAATCTCTCGGTTCCGTTAGCAATTAGAAATGCTCCAACAAAACTTATGAAAGATATTGGCTACGGAAAGGATTACAAGTATGCGCATAACTATGAAAATAACTTTGCTGAAGCAGAATTCCTCCCAGACGAAATAAAAGGGTCGCAACTATACGATCCGGGGAACAATCCACGAGAAAACGCACAACGCGAATTCTTAAAAAAACGCTGGAAAACTAAATATAATTATTAGTCGTTTTTCACCTTGTAGATGGTTTTTACAGAAGCTCCTTTACTGGCATCAAAATGTTCTACTACAAGATCACCGTTTTCAGAGAAAGTAGCTATTCCCTGTTTGGTAACCGAATTATAGATAAAACTACCTCCTTCCTCTGAACGAATAAGTAAAGCAAAGGGTTCACTCATCCCTTTTTGAAAAAGACTATAACCATTTTCATTTTCCTCAAGTTGAAAAAAGCTTCCGTCTTTTTCAAAATAAAGAGTTTGGGGTTGTATCCCTTTAGAAATTTTTTCACTTTGAACAATTACCTCAGGTTCTTCAGCGAGCTCAGAAGTCGAGTTTTCTGCTTGAAGAGTATCAACAGGCACCTGCCCAACCACCACTACTTCAGGCGTTTCAGGAACCGAAGGAGCTTCAGGGGAAGCATCAGCTTCATAATTATAATTCAAAGCTTCCACCGATTCGAATGCTTGTCTTAAAGCTTCGTGCCAGGCCCTTTTATATTCTTTTTCCCTACTTGTCCCTTCTTCAGAAGAAAAGATGAGATTTCCGCGGCAATCTTCGAGGGTAATTCGCATTCGGGTTGTAAAAAGGCCTGAATCCTCTATCACATCCGCATCAAGACCCAGACAATTATCGCGTTGTAAGTCTTCCGGACGGGTTTCCCTATTCATTAAGGTCTCAAAGCCTTCTCTTTCAAAAAGAAATTTCAATAAAGAATTAAGCTGATATTGATTCTTTTCCTTAGAGAATTCAAAGCTTTCAGGAATTATTATGTATTTATAATCATTAAGAGTCTGAGCCTCCAGGCCTGAAAAATTTAATAGAATAATAAGTAAAAAAAATAATTTTTTCATAGTATTTAATTTTAAAGGTCTTTAAAGACCATTTGCATTCCCAATTGCACTGAAGTGCTTCTGGCCTTTGCCAGATCACGAAACCCAAGTATATTATTGGCTGCAAGATAGAGATTAAATTTATTAAAAGTTACCGAATACATCAACCCGAAATTAGCAAGAGAATAATCATCTAAAGTATGCGCAATTCTGAAACGCTGCTTTTCGGTAAGTTTTTTATCCCAATAAGTAGTAAAGGAATACACCAATCCACGAGGCCGCAACACTCCTGCCAGGTTCATCCCAATCTGGTTCATATACCTAACCTTATTCACTACTAAGTAATTACAGGGAAGAAAAGCCTGCCCAAACCCGTACTCAATGGCAAGATTGAATTTTGCCGGACGCCAGGTAACATAGGGGTCATTATAGGTTCTATCAATGAGGTTTTTGTCAACCTCATCCTCAAAATCATCCCAATAGGGAATCGCGCGTCCGGTTTCATCCAGATCAGGAAAAAGAGGCTCCAAACCATCGGTTTGATAGGAACCATAATAATGATAACTCTCGACATTTTCCCTCTGAAACATCACTCCTATATCTTGTACCGAGGCTGAGGCCACAAATTGTTCAGTTACCAGGTAGCTTAGGCCCAGATCCATTCCTACACCTACATTTCCTCCAAAGAAGGAACGCTTGAGCAATTCAGCTGTCCCTTCCTCCACGGTCATACCTTCTTCTTCATTCAATGAAGCAAAACCTGAGGTATTAACCTGAACATCCATATTCTCAACTATATGCCGGTATTTATTGGGACCTTCTGGGGTGGCAACCGTGGTAAATGTTCCTGTATTTCCCGTACTTTCAGCATTAAAGATTCCTGAATATAATTTTCCCCGAATCCCTACGGTGAGACGTTGATCGAAACGATGATTGAGGCCAAGATGATAAACCGCCATAATTTCCCCGGTGAAAGCCGCCTCAGAAAAGTCAAAGATATCATTGATATAATTGGCATTCCCCTCATTAACCAGGATGGCCAAATCTTTTGGGAAATAAGAGAAGAAGTCAAGTTCCTGATAAATTCCGGTTGAAAGATAATTTCTCTTATCCAACTGCCAACCAAGAGAAATGACCTCTACCTGCTCATTTACTGTGAAATGATCGTAAGAAGTCATGCTGTGCATTGCTTCTCTTATTCTGCTATTAATATTCGTTCCATCGTCCCTGAATATATCATGCAGGCTAACACCACTGGTTCCAGCCGAAAAGTGTATTTGAGATAAAAAAGGCAAACCTACATGACCTTTATAATCTATCTGCGCCCCGGGATTTAACATTAAACTTTGCGGAAGATCATCAACATTATAAAGCAGGGGTTTATTTTGTGCAGAAAGCAGTGAGAAACCAAACAGGAATGTGATGAAGGGCCAGCATCGCATATCTAAAAATCAAACTTAAATAATCCCGTTGATGCGAATTCCAGTTTCCCTTTAAATTCTTTCGAATTTGGATGAGCTTCCAGTTCAACCACCATCTGTATAGAATTACGAATCAAATTTATACGGTTTTCTTCAATGATTTCGGTATAATCTGTCGTCACAGGATTGTTTGAGTTTCCCGGTGCTACTTCATACTGGATTAGAATCTGCTCTCTTCCTGCATCAGAAAGGAATTTTATGGTATGGGAAAAGCCCTGAGGAAAAGTATTTATATGCCTGAAATAAAATTCAACCTCAGTCAGGTCCTTTTGGATATAATCATCATCCAGAAATTCCAGGCGTACGGTGTCCCGAATTACCGGTTGAAAGACATTGTTTTCAGACCTGAAAAAATATTCTTCACTAATATCATAAATAAGTAAATCTACATCCAGATCAGGGCTCAGACTTATTTTTTCCGCCTGGTCCAGATCAATGTCCTTTACACATCCGGTTAGAAGAATGCAAAAAGCAAGATACAGGATAACTTTATTTGTTCCCGGAAGTAAAGACATCAGTATTGATTTTTGGGGGGCACTAACCTCTAACGAAATTAACAAACAATTATTACTAAAGATAATCCCTTAGCTCATTTAACGTTTGAATTTGTCTACCTTCTATCTTTTCCTTTTTGCGGTAGTAATCAAAGTAAATAGCACTCATTCCATAGGCTTGTGCGCCCTTCACATCGGCGATAAGATTATCACCAATCATAAGGCTTTTAGATGGAATGGCTCTGGCTTTGTTTAGAGCCGTTTCAAAAATCAGGGAATGAGGTTTTTTCACGCCGGCTTCTTCTGAAGTGGTGACGCTGGTAAAATATTTACTTATGCCTGAATTATGAAGTTTTTTATGCTGAACTTCCTCAAAACCGTTAGTTATAATATGAAGCTCATAACTAGCCTCAAGATAATTAAGGATTTCCAAACTTCCGTCGAGCAGATGGTTATTCTCCGGTAAAAACTCTATGTAATCTATAGATAATTCTTCTATGGTTTTAGCCGAAGTTTCCATCTTCAAAAGTTCAAAACTATCTTTTAATCTTCCAATCCGTAAATCATCCTTACTAATCTGGTTTTCACGGTATAATTCCCAGTACTTGTAATTAACCGGCACGTAAACTTCTAGAAAGTCTTCGATCCTTATAGGAATTTTTCTCTGGTTAAACATCTGCTCAAAAGCCAGGGCAGAGTTTTTATCAAAATCCCAAAGGGTATGATCAAGGTCGAAGTAGATATGTTCTATATCATTTAATTTCATGGATTTGTTTTAGAACTGAATAATATAGGTCTTTATCTGAATAATCCGAAAAATCCTGATTCTTGAATACCGAATTAAAAGTCCCTTCCACAGCTTTAACATCATGCAACATTTTTGCAATCTCGCTCTTTATTTTTCCGATTGGCTCTTCCTCCAAAATATTGGAATTGAAGGCATAGGGATGGATTTTTAAGGGTGTAGTGACTTCGGTGTTGATATCATAAAACAGAAATGGAGAACAGGTTCCAGCCCTAAACCCCTGGGCTTCAGGATACCCCATAGAATAATCGTCTGGAATTTCCAGCTCGGTTAAGTTGTTATAATGCTCCGGGAGACTAAGGTTATATTTACTATTCAAAACGGCTTGAAGGGGAGAATGGACTATTTCTTCCAGCCTTAGCTTTTCCTTTCTAAGGGTCTTAATATTTTGCAAGGCATAGTAACCCAAAAGCAAACCTACTTTAGAATAATCTGCCACATATTTAATAACTGATCTATGCGGCAACCGGTTGGGGTTAATATTGCGGTCATGAACGGTAAAATCACTAAGCTGAAACAAAAACATCAACTTTAATTTGTGTTTTTTTATAAGCAGAATTAAGTCCTCAAAAATATTGAAGGGATCTTTTTTGAGCCTTAACAATACCTGAATCCTATCCAGCACCTTCCCAAACTGAAATTTCCCCAGGTCCATAAGCATCCCAACAAAACTTCTCACAAAACCCTTATTCCGATAACTAAAGGCATGTTCTATGGCAATAATCGTTTGGACGGAATAACTACGATCTTTTTTTGTTAGGCTGGGGAAACGTTGCTGAAGCACTTCACGAAACTTATAGGCCCAAACATCTACCACGGGCTTTTGGAGAAAACCCTCTTGCTCCGCCAAACTTTCAGAAGCCGGGAAACGCCCGTAACCATCCTTAACGTGTGGTAAATATTCCTCGTACCTGCTCAACAAATAAAAGGAAGCAGCAAAAATATCAAAAGGAAGGTCACTTTTTTCAGTAGCAGGAAAAAAACAAAAACTCTCTCCCCAAGGTTGAACTTTTATCTCTACTTCAGAAAGCCCCTGTTCCATTAACAAACCCGTATTCTGAATAAAAAGCTCATTACCCAGGGCCTGTTTTCCATAGGAAAGTTTCATTCCATCATGTGCAATAAATTCTTCGATTTTAGAGGTAAACCTGATAGAAATTCCCAACATATTTGTGCAAATATGCTTGAAAATATAGATAATCCTGGGGGTGATTTTATGCGTATAGATTAAAAGCATTCCTGGGTTTTATAGCATACCTTCATCGGCAAAGCTAAAATAGGAGTTTTCGGTTACAATCACATGGTCCAACACTTTAATATCCAGACTTTGGGCAGCGGTCTTCAACTTTTGCGTAAGCTGTTTATCGGGCTCACTGGCAAGTAAGGTGCCAGAGGGATGATTATGTACCAGGATAAGTGATGTAGCCGAAAGTTCCAGCGCTTTTTTAAGTGTTATACGCACATCAACCAAAGTACCGGTAATCCCACCCTTACTGAGCTGAAGTTGTTCAATAACTTTATTGGAATTATTTAGATAAATAATCCAGAATTCTTCATGCGGGAGCTCCCCTAGTACAGGTTGCATCAATTCAAAAACCGAAGCGCTGGAGGTTATTTTCTTTCGTTCTAAAGCTTCCTCGATACGGCGACGGCGACCCAATTCCAGAGCAGCAATTATACTAACCGCCTTTGCCGGCCCCACCCCCTTAAAATTACAGAGCTGTTGAACGGAAAGCTTTCCCAGTTCGCTTAAATTATTCTTCCCGAAGGCCAGGATACGTTTGCTAAGCTGCACGGCACTTTCGTTAGGACTGCCAGAACCTATAAGGATAGCGATCAATTCTGCATCACTAAGGCTTAACTTACCTTTTTGAAGTAATTTTTCCCTGGGGCGGTCGTCTTCGGCCCATTGCTTAATGCTGAAATTGGTTTGCTGTTCGTTTTCCATCGTCTGTTAAAGATAAAAAATACTTTTATATCCTTAACATAAGGACTGAAATTGAGCAACTTATGAAGTCACCTCTACAGGTTTGAAATCGATGATCGCTTCATAAAAATCATCTTCATCAATTCCCATATGCTGACATATCCATTTCGCTCCGGCGATATTATTCACATTAGCTTCACCGGAAATCTCCAGGGGCATTTCTCCTTCAGGTGTATCAAGGATAAAAGTATCATCTTCCATATGATATTCGGGAGTGGAATAGGGATGTTTTCTTATTGGATTTTCAGTATTTTCGGCGAGCTCTTTCAATTCTTCATCCTCTTCATTATAAACCAGAATCCCTCCATTTACAATGGAAGTAATAAAAATTTGAAACTGCTCCTGATAACTTTCTGAAGTTGAGAAGTTATCCAAATGCTCTCCGGCAATCCCGCTTAACAATGCTATATTCGGCTTGTAAAGGTGAAATTTAGGGCGGAGATCAGTCGCAGAGGCAGAAAATTCGTCACCTTCAATCACAATGAAGTCATTTTCTTGAGTAAGATTAAGTGTATTTTCGAAACCGGAAAACGGCATCTCAATCATGTAATCCACTTTTTTCCCATGATAGTTCATCACGTGGAGAACCATAGCTGTAAGAGTACTTCTTCCCTTACTTCCGGCGATAACCACACGGGTTTTCTCGCGTGAAAATTCATATAGAAATTCGGCAACAGAATATATCTTTAAGCCGAGCTCCTCAGCACGTTTTAATTCGGGGTTATCATTTTTGGGTTGTATTCCCAGGATGACGGCATCCAATTTCGCATTAATTTTTTCAGGAAACCAACCTATTTCTTTAGGAAAGAGATTGTGTTTTTCGAGAAATTGTTTGGCGTGTTCGGAGATATCATCGTCGCTTCCGGTAATTTGATATCCTTTGTTCTGGAGGGCAATGGCAAGATTGTGCATGGCACTTTCTCCAATCCCGATAAAGTGCAGATTCATAAAGCTAAAATTTTCTGCAAATATACTTATTTAGGCCTGAAAAATAAGGGCAAACTACATTTGTAAAATTCGCATTTTCTCTTTTTCGGCTTCAGGAAAAATAACCTTATGATTTAGGGCCAGATTAATGTTTTTAAGGGCTTCTTCTCTGTTATTTTGAGCGGCCTTAATACGGGCCAGGTGCAAATAAGCATAGGCGGGTGATTTCAGGTCTTTATAACCATAATTTAAAATATATCTTTCCAGAAATTCTGATGATTTGTCAGGATTTATATTTAAAACAGCTGCCCTTTCCCCTAGTTCAAAATAAACATGATTTCTGGTAACAAGCTCAGGATTATCCTCTGCGACCTTAATGGCTTTCCTTATTTCTTCCCGAAATGCTTCTGGCTCCTCCTCCATTTTATAAATATAAGCTTTGGCAAGATGCGCATCTACCTTATTGATCTTTTCGAGTTCTTTTACGTATTCCATAGCGGTGTTTTCGCCTCCTCCGAGGAAGGAAGGGATTTGCATGTAGAATTCTACCAGAGCCCTCCTTACTTCGGTATGATAGGGATCAAGCTCTGCTGCGTTTAGCAATGATTTTTTCATTTCGGGAATTAAGAGCGCGGCCTGGAACTTAGAGCTTTCGAGAGCTTTCATACCAAGGGCGCCACCTAACTTAAAATTATACTCGGCTGAATCAGGTTTCCTGTCTACGAGACTCCGGTAATATTCAATGGCTTTATCCCAATTCTTATTAAAGCTCGCTATATCACCTAGAAAATCTATAGCCTCCTCTTTTTCTTTGTGCTCAAGCAAAATACTCTTTGCCTGTTGAATTTTTCCATTTTTAAGCAAATTCACCCCTTCCTCATATGATCTTTGGGCCATAGTCAAAGATGGAAGTACGATGAACGCAATGAAAAATCCTATAAAAAGCCTACTCATATATTAAAATTTTCTTAAATTTAGACAATATTGTAACAATTTTGAAGTCCTGTTATTCTAACAACATCAGAAAACGACCTAGTAATGCTAATTATTGTTAAACTAGCATACAATAAGACTGCCAATGTTAAAAATAATTTTAATATTTGTGCTACTTAAATCATTTTAAAATCTAATATTTAAATTAACACCTAGCCTATGCAAAATTTTACTTTTGGGAGGAAGGGAACGAATTGGTTCCTTTTCGCCTTTGTTATGTTAATTGGAACCTTGCCCTCGTTTGGGCAAGACTGC
>NZ_DATCSO010000094.1:0-10537 GCF_036568425.1 Salegentibacter sp.
AACTCCCTGGTGGGGCTGAAACCTACTATCGGACTCCTGAGTAGGGGAGGGATCGTTCCTATTTCAGGAACACTTGACACTCCGGGACCTATCACTAAATCTGTTGTAGACAATGCGATCCTGTTATCGGCGATGACCGGAAAAGATGAAACCGATCCTGCTTCAGAAGGTTTTGCAGCTCCTGTAGAAGATTACTACAGCGATTTGGAAAATGCCAGCCTGAAGGGAAAACGTTTTGGCGCGATAAAAGGCCTGATGGAAGATTCACTTTACGTTAGAGCCGTAAAAGACCTAAGAAAAGCAGGAGCCGAAGTGGTGGAATATGAAGCGGAAGAAGTTGAGCTTCCGAATTTTGTAAGACTTTTGAACCTGGATATGAAGACAGACCTACCCGAATATTTTGACAAATATGGCGGGAATACCGGCTTCTCCTCTGTAGAAGACCTGGTGAAATTCAATATTGAAGATTCAACACTAAGAATGCCTTATGGCCAGGCTTTATTTGAAGGGATTCTGCAGGATTCTGCTTCCGAAGAAGATTTTGCAGCCATTAAAGACACCCTGAACCGAAACGGAAAGCAATTTTTTGATGTACCTATGAAGGAGCACGATCTTGACGCTGTGCTTTCTATTAATAATTACCATGCCGGTTTCGCAGCAGTAGCTAAATACCCGGCGATAACAGTACCAATGGGCTTTACCGAAGAGGGTGCGCCAAAAGGCCTGACGATGATAACAACCCCAAACGGGGAACAGGACCTGCTAAACTGGGCCGCAGCCTATGAAAAGCAATCTAATAGACGTAAAGCTCCCGAAAAATACACCGACTAATGCGCAGTGATTATCTCTCGCTCATCTCAAAAATTATTTTCTTTTACAGCATTTTTTATGTGGTGATGAAAATAATCGCGGCTGTAGGTGGGAACGCGCCCTATGCCAACCTGATCCTGGCTTTGCCTTATCTTGGTTTTGCCGCCGTGGGCTGGGTGATGGTCAAAAAGAAAAGTTACCACTGGGCTTACGTGATCGCGGGAGCCATAGTGATAAGCCTGGTGCGCTATTTTGAACAGGACTGGATGATTGCCATTGAAAGTTATTTTGGCGGTTAAAAACCGAAAGTTAAATAGGTACCTCATTCCGTCCCGTTAGCTATCGGGTTCACCCGGAACCTTTACGCCGCAGCTTTAGGCTTGGTGTATCTCATAAGCCTGAGATCGAAAGTTTACGTCATTCCGGGTCAGGCCCGGAATCTCATCAAGCTGATTTACCTTTTAGGATTTTTCAAAAATTCCGGAGTACGCGAAAAACATTATCTTTTTTTTATGCTGATTTCCCCTGGATTTCCCGATTTTTACTTTATATAATGAAGAGCAATTATCAATGGTTATTATAAATTATACATCTCCTGGTGAAGTCTAAAAAATCCTATCCCAAAGAAGTTTACCTCAATGGCAGCTGGCTAAAGCCGCAAAAGGCACAGGTCTCTGTTTTTGATCGTGGCTTTATGTTAGGTGACGGGATCTACGAGGTGAGTCCGTTTTACAAAGGGAAAGCTTTTAAGCTGAAGGAGCACCTGCAACGACTGCAGTATTGCCTGGATGAGATAAGCCTGGATTTTAATGCATTTTCTTTGGAAAAAATTATTTTTGAAGCCCTTGAGCGGGCAAAACTTTCTACTGAAGATTGCGCCGTATATATGCAGGTTACCCGTGGGGCGGCTCCCAGGACGCATTATTATCCGGAGAATGTCACGCC
Source organism: Salegentibacter sp. (assembly GCF_036568425.1). Taxonomy (GTDB): domain Bacteria; phylum Bacteroidota; class Bacteroidia; order Flavobacteriales; family Flavobacteriaceae; genus Salegentibacter. The sequence continues at coordinate 1,756 of NZ_DATCSO010000094.1, forward strand.
CACCGTCTTGCTTTATGTAAATCCCGTAAAGCTTGAAGGCTTTGAAAAGAAAAGCTGGAAGGTGAGTGCTACTAAAGATTTGCGCTGGCACCGCTGCGATATCAAATCCATTTCCCTGCTCGCCAATATTCGTGCTAATGAAGAAGCGATCTCAAATGGGTTCGATGAGAACCTGCTGATACGCAATGGCTGGTTTACCGAAGGCTCTCACAGCAGTATCTTCTTTGTAAAACAAGGCACATTGTTTACACATCCTGAAGGACACAATATCCTCTCCGGAATAACCAGACAGGTTGTCCTTGACCTCGCCCGCGAAATCGATCTCAAAGTAAAAGAAGAAAAAGTACACCTGGATGAACTGGTAGAGGTAGAGGAAGTATTTCTCACCGGCACCACCACCCAGATTATGAAGGTAGATTCGATTTCCTATAAAGACAAGGAGGTTTTTACCACTAAAAAAGATGAGATCACCCGGAAACTGCAGGAAATATTTGTTAAAGCGACAAGAGGCTAGGGAGATCTAAACAGTTTTTTACTCCTCTTTTTCTTTCCAGTCCAGAACTATTTCCGGCATTTGGGTAGTGAAATCAAGATCTACATCCTGGAGTTCTGAAACCTGTTCTCTAAACCATTGCGAAAACCCCGATTGATCCTTCTTGAATTTGTTCATAAAATGCTCATCCTCGGCCTCGGTATAAACCACCACAGAATAGCCTTCGGCCGACTCCTGCAAAAACCAACTCTCTTTCTTAACACCTATTCTTTGATGCATTTTATTGAATTCTTCCCTGTGGGTCGTATTTACTTCCCTGGCGAAATTCAGCCATTCTTCAACTTTATCCTTTAAGATCGGAAAACTGTAGGCGAACTTTTTCATATCACAAACTAGATCAATATTATAGGGGTAATGTTATTTTAAAGGTCGTACCTATGTTTACTTCACTTTCTACTTCTATTTTACCGCCCATACTTCCTATTTGGTTTTTAGTGATGAATAGACCAACTCCCCGTGAGTCATCGTGGTTATGGAATGTTTTGTACATGCCAAACAATTTGTCACCGTGTTTTACCAGGTCTATGCCCAGGCCGTTATCTTCGAAAAAGATAGTTACCACTTCTTGCTCTACACGAGCAAAAATCTTTAGATAGCTTGATCTTTCCTCGCTTCTATACTTAATGGCATTTGTAATCATGTTCAATACAATACTATCAAGGTAAGCAGGAATACCTTTTACAACCAGGTCTTTGTCGATTTGGTTGATTATTTCCAGGTTGGCCTGTTTTATTTGTAAACTAAGGCTTTCTGTATTTTTTTGCAGCACATCATAGAGCCTTATGGACGAAGTACCACTTTTCGACAAGTTAACTTTAACGATCTCCGTTAAATCATGTACTGTTTGCTTCAGGTTTTCGGCTCCTCTATTAAGATGTTTCACCAATTCATTATTTGATATTTCAGGAAAATCCATTTGAATCAGGTCAAGAATTCCGGAAATGCCTGAACTATGAGATCGTAGGTTGTGAGATACAATATTCGCAAAATTGCGGAGTCTTTCGTTTTGCTCACTGGTAATATCAAGTAAGGACTTGATCTCTTTTTCTACCTTCTTTAATTTTCTGATGTCGGTTGCCACCCCCAGGTATCCTACAATATCTCCATGGTCAAGGATGGTGTTTATAGAAAGTAAAACAGGAAAAGTTGTACCGTCTTTTCTTATATAGGTACATTCTTTAGTAGTTGGCACTCCAATTTTAGCTTCATAAAAATAAGCTTCAAATCCATTTATTTCTTTGTTGTACTTTTTAGAGAGTTCAAGGCTTTGCTTTTTTATCTCATCGGGGTGGTGAATCAACTGTGGATTATGTTTGCCTATCATCTCCTCAGCTTTATAGCCCGTTATTTTTTCGGCACCAGCGTTGAACAAAGTAATTGTCCCCGTTGTATCGGTGGCCATAATAGAAACCTGTTTACTGGCATCTAATATGGCTTGCAGGCTGGAAATAGCTTCTCTTAATTTGCGTTCGGCCTCTTTTTCCTGGCTAATATCCCTTATAAAAGACCAAATTAGCTTTTTTCCATTGGCATCTTTTATTACCACCCCCTGCAGTGCCACCGGATAGCGTGTACCATCTTTTCGGATAAATTCCTTCTCAAACAAATCATAGCTTCCTTTGCTTTCCATTTGTTTAAGCATATTTCTTTCTATTGGCTCATACTCTCTGGGCGTGGTATCCCAATAACTAAAGGATAGGAATTCCTCTTTGCTGTAGCCGGTTGGTTCCAGCAATTTATCGTTTACATCTAAAAATTTACCGGTTTCATAATCGTTAAGGGCTATTCCTATTGGAGATAAATTATATAATGCAGATAAAAGGTTTTTTTGGTAATCGATATCTGAAAGGAGCTTTTTGCTTTCAGAGATATCTATAATTTGTGAAATAAAATAGAGCACCTTAGCCTCGTTATTTCTTACCATAGACACTGCCAGAAGGATATGAACAATATGTCCCTTTTTATGGAAGTATCGTTTCTCCATCTGGTAATGATCCCTTTTGTCTTCAATAAGTTCCTGCAAAAAGGTCAAATCAGAATCTAAATCATCAGGATGCGTAATATCCTGAAAAGTAAGTTCCAGTAATTCCTCTTGTGAATACCCAACAATTTGGCAAAGCTTTTTATTTACTTTCAACCATTTCCCCTTTTCATCCAACAAAGCCATTCCAATGGCTGCATTTTCAAAATTTCCTCTGAAAGCCTCTTCACTAATTCGCAGTCGCTCTTCTCTATGCTTTCTTTCTGTAATATCCTGGTGGGTACCATACATCATGAGGGGTTTCCCGTCTTTGGTCCATTCAAAAACCTTACCCCTGTCATAGACCCAAACCCAGTGCCCGGCTTTATGCTTCATACGGGCTTCAAACTCGTAGTACTCCGTCTTTTTCTCAAAACAGGAGTTTAGCCTGCGACCGGATTCTTCCAGGTCATCGGGATGAGCTAATTTTAACCAGGTTTCTATACTGATAGGAGCGAGCTCTTCTAAGGTATAACCGGTAATTTCAGCCCAGCGTTCATTAAAGACGGTTTCCCCGGTTTGAACATTCCATTCCCAGGTGCCCACGTTAGTGCCTTCAATTACCGATTTGAACCTAATTTCATTTTGTTTTATTTCGGTAATATCCTGAAAACTACCAATAAGTTTGCCTCCCATTGTTCGTCCTGTTGACCTCACCCATATCAGTCTGTCTTTCGCGGTGATTATTTGGGCTACCAAATCAAATGGGATCCCCTGGGAAATGCATCTTTTAAGAGCATTGTTAATGACGGGTCTGTAAACAGGGTGGTAAAACTCTGTTTTTTTTACTTCATCAGGATTAAAATCTTCAGGTACCTCATGGATCTTATGCACCATATCACTCCAGGTAGTTTTTCCCGAGTCGATATCCATTTCCCAGGTTCCTAGCTGATTTGCTTCCTGAGTATTCCGGAGCAAATCATTCTTTTGTTCCAGCTCTTGATTAAGAAGACCCACTTCAATGCTTTTTTTTCTACTCTCAAAAAGCTTTACGGTTTGCCTTGCCAGTTTCTGAAGCCGTTCAAGCTGGGTTTTATTGAGCTTTTTAGGGCTGTCATCAATAGTACAAAGCGTTCCTAAGGGGTAGCCCCTGGAGGTAACCAAGGGAATACCCGCATAAAAGATGGCATGTGGATCACCGGTGGTCAAGGGGTTGTCATGAAACCGCTCATCTTTTCGGGCATCCTCAACTATAAACGGCTCATTGGGTGTATTAATAGCATGAGCGCAAAATGCATAATCTCTTGACGTTTCACGAGCTTCCAGGCCATGATGGGAAAGGAACCATTGCTTATCATCGGTGACCAGACTAATTAAAGAAATTTTGGTGTCGCATATTTGGGCAGCCATGGAAGTGATAAAGTCATAATCTTCATTCTCTACAAGTCCTGTCAATTGATAACTTTCTAATTCTTTTAGTCGTTCCGGTTCATTTACAGGTATTTCTGGTTCTTTCATGGTTGACTTTATTTCCAAATTTTTTGCTAAAGTCTGCGTATTCGTAGCCTAATTTTTTCAATGGCGGTTATGCGCTGTAAGGTGGAGTAATTTACAATATTTGTGAAAATGAGCTAATTGAAAATCATCCGTTTTAGCAGGTGCTGCTTTAAAGCACTGCAAAGATTGGTTTTTATTTTTTCTTATTTGCTTTATCGTTTCGGTTTGATAAGACAGGTTTGGAAAAAAACAGGATGTTGTCCAATTTCCGTTTTCTTTCCAGGTTTTCTAAGTTGTAGGCTTATTACATTAATTCAATCTGAAATTTTGTGGCATCAAAGGCCATTTCCAATCCTTTGAGCTTAGCTTCATATTTATTGCTTTCAAACAATTCATTTAAATATTCTGTCTGCTTTATCACATTCTCCGTATCTCTTTGAAATATCCAATATTTCAAAAGAATTAAGTTAGCCGTAATATTTTCTGATACCATTAAATCACTTTCCTCCAGAAGTTCGTCAACTGTACTTTTTATCGCCGTATCATTCTCCGGTATTTCGTCAAGCAGATAAGCATTGGCCAGGTCTGATTTAGACATCTTAGAATAATTATTTTGATTAGACATATCTTTTCGATAAGTCATTTTTGTGCCGTTAAGGAAATACCATCTTGTATAGGAGTCGTTCTTTATTTTTATTTCTTTTTCGAAAATTCTTTTTTTCGTACTCCAGTTCGTAAAAGCAATGAGGAGTTCTGTTCCGTCATCTTTCTTTAGAACCGCCATTTTGATCAAATAATTTCTATTACCGGGTTTTTCAATTTCAATTTCCAGGCTTTGTTCTACTGAAACATATTTTTTTATAGCCTCGATTACAGAAGAAACCTGCCCCGGGCTAGCATTGGGGAACAGATTTTCTCTCAGGAACAAATCGATATACAGATAATGGGTTAAATAAAAATCATCTGTTTGTAGATAATTCGATTCGTTAAGATGGTCTGACTTTATTTTAATCTTTTCTGTTTGAGCAAATCCCATGCTTGTAATTATAACAAGAAGCGAAAGGATAATGATTTTCTTATGCATATTTCTCATATAAATATTGGAGCCAGAATCGGCTTTAAACTATGAGGAAAATTTTGTTTCGAAATTAGCATAGAAGACCTGTTTTTAACTCAGTTCTTCTTAGCCTTAGTAATTTCTATTTTCTAATATATTTCCTTAAATCGGAATTGAGTATTTCTTTTAGTTCTCTTTCATTTCCTTCACTTGTTTCAGTAAATAAGATACCAAATGCAGGGAATTTATTAAAATCTAATTTTCTGATAACCAATATATTTTCTAAATCCTGTTTGAGCAAATCAAAATCAAAATGGGAGATTTCTGATGGTTTAAAACCTGAATTATTGTTTAATAAAACAATGCTATAAATTTCATCTTTTTTATTTTTAAAAATTTCATCCCAATTCGGTTTTTTATTTTGAAAGTAATATTGGTATGAATTAATATTAAATGCATACCAAGAAAGATCTCCGGTTGTGCACCACCCTCCAAATCGTTGCGGGTTTATTTCTATTGGTTTTATTACTCCTTTTTCATCAATTCTAACCTCTACATGCATCGGAAAGTTTTTCAAATTAGCTTTTTTTCCTATGGGTTTTAAAAACTCTTCAAGGCTTTCTTTGTACTTACGAATTATGCTTTGAGAAGTAGAGTAAACCCTATCACTTACATCAGTACCTGAAGAAAACATATGATGCATTATATTTAGAATAACCACTTCTCCATCATTATTAAAATAGGTATCTACGGCAAATTCCTCTCCTTCTATGTATTCTTCTATAATAAAAGTAGAAGCATCCATTACCTCTTTAGGGTAAATGCTTTTTAGATTATCATAGTTTAATTCTTTTTGAGCAGTATACCAGTCAGATTTGTTACGAACAATATGAACGCCGATACTAAAAAAACCTAATGAAGGCTTAATAATAAATGGCAGTTTTATTTGATCAATATCTAAATCCAGGGTTTGGATATCCTCTATTTTAACTTTCCTAAACAGAAAATCAGGAAACAGCTCTTTAGTTAGTTCTCTAAATTTAAATTTGTCCTTAAATAAGCTTATTTGTTGAGGTAGGTTAGTTTCTTTTAAATTATTGAAAATCCATTTTAATGAGTTCTCAGAATTTGTATAGATAAGAGGGTTTGGGCTGTTTAAGATTTTATTCTTCGCGTCATTCTCAGCAATCCAATTCAAAGAATCATCATTAATTAATGACCTCGCTTCTTTAGTAGAAATAATTTCAAAATTATTTTCTTTAATAGTTCTTACCAGGAAATCTGAAACATATGGGTGGTCTATAAGTATCATTTTTTATTAAGGCTATCGTCCCCGGTTGCCGCCAGTTGCGGGAGTAAGGGACGCTCCCGATAGTTATCGGGATGGGGGTTTGACTAATTTCTTTAATAGTTTCTAAAATTACATTTTTTTGGACAATACTCCTTATTTGAAGACGCAAAATCGGTATAGCCATTCTTGGGCTTTCGTACTTATTTTTCAATAAATTCTTTCAATATATAATTCACTTCTTCTGGTTTTTCCATCATAAGAAAATGATTGACGCTATCCATCTCTATATATGTCAAATCAGGGAATTGTTGCTTTAAAATGTTTTCATTGTCGGGTGGTAAATCAGTAGTTTTTGCATAAATCGCAATTGTCTGGTTATTGACTATTTCCTTGTCCCAATATTTTTGGTCAATTAAACTTTTCATTGACTGATAGCCGATTTTCTGGGGTGTTTCAGTCATTGTTGATAGAATATAATTTCTTACGTCTTCAGGGGTCGTTTCTGTGATAAAGCTATTACAGAACTGCTCTACATTCTGCTTGTAATTATCACCTTTAAACATATTGGCAAATTCGGTCAAGCCTTCTTTGTATTGGATATTTTCAATACTGTCAGTCGGAAAGTCAAAATATACACCATCAATATTGCATAGCATTGCCCTTTCAGAATTCAATTGTTGCAAAACTTCTATCGCAACAGGTAGTCCCATACTATGAGCAACCAATACAGGATTCTTTATTTCCAAATCCCTAATTATTTTTAAAACAGATTGAGCGAATAGATCAATGCTGTAGTCTTTTTCTACTTTATCACTTTGTCCATAACCCGGCAAATCAATTAACACTAAGTGATAATTATCTTTAAAGTAGTCAAACTGATATTTCCAGGTGTTTAGGTCGCAGCCCCAACCGTGAACAAAAATTAAAGTTTTCTCAGCTTGTCCATATTCTTTGTAATGAATTTTAGAATCATTAAGTGTAATGTAGCTGGAAGAAACCTTATCGAGTGTCTTTTCACTTAAACCACAAGAAGTGATGAAGAAGAAAAGGATGATGCTAATTATTTTGAAAATAGCGTTTTTCACAAGCTTGTCTAAAAAATTATCCAATAACTTACACCGGTAATTATTGATAAGCTTCCTGGTTTCATTACCATATATTAAATTTTAATAATTTACAAAGTCGGGCAGCGGGGAAATGGGAAGTAAACTACTGCATTATAATTGTTTACCCATTAAAAGTAATGTATTTTTTAAATTTTTAAACTATTCTTTTTTACTAACTATTTTTACAATTCGATGATACATAATTTCAGATAAACTCCAGTTATAACCCTCGAAGTTTACCGTATTTGTAAATTGTATAACTACAGCATCAATATCCTTATGGTATTTGGTTATAGTTTGATATCCTGGTATTAAGCCAGTGTGTTCATACTTATAAATGGAAGAGTATATTTCCTGTTCTTTTTTATTTCTAAAAATAGAGCCATCATTTAAGGCTCGAATAAATTTGCTTAGATCTTCTGCCGTTGCCAACATTGAGCCTACATTATTCGTTTTTAAATCCTCATCATAGCCCACATAGTAACCGCTCATCACCTCATTTATATCCACATCCCGAATTGAACTAAAAGTATTTTCCAGGTTCAAAGGATCTAAAATTTCCTTTTGAATATATTCGAATTTATCATACCCAAGACTCCGGTTAATTATTCTGCCAAGCAGTAAGTAATTGGTATTGGAATATTCATAATCTTCATCGGGTTTAAAGCTGGCAGGTTTATCTAAAACCAAAGCAAGTTGCTCATCTGTAGTTTCCTTGGGAGCAACCCAATACATATAGGTGTCAGTAAAGTTTGGAATACCACTTCTATGCTGCACCAACATTCGTAAAGTGATTTTATCGGCATATTCTATTCTCCCTTTCAATTCTGGTAAATAATCTGCGAGTGTTTTCTCCAATGATAATTTTCCATCATTAACCAGCTTTGCAATGGCTAAAGCATTATACAACTTACTTACACTAGCAATTTTAAATAAGGAATTCGGGTCGGATGGGATTTTATTTTCTCGGTTTTTGTAGCCCGAAGTATAAAATTCTGTTTGATTTCCTTTTTTGTTAATACAAACAATTATACCATCAAATCCATAATCTTCCGCTTTATCTACCTGTTCCTGAATTGAATCGGGTAACGGAGCTACCCGGGCTTTTACTATAGGCCAGGGCACAAAGTATAGGGAAACAATTGTTGCGGCGAACAATATTACTCTAATTATCCAAGTCCTGGTTTTCTTTGTCATATTATTTCGACACTTGTTAATAATTAGCCACAGCGGTTTTGTATAACACAAATTGACAGGCAGACTAAGGGAGGCTCCCCATAACTATCGGGATGTGGGCTTAAGCAGTTCTTTCCTGCTT
>NZ_DATCSO010000095.1:0-5935 GCF_036568425.1 Salegentibacter sp.
GTATAAAAAGATCACCCTTAGAGATCATTTTGACACTGTTTATAATAACCTGTTACTTCTGGTAAAAGAAGGTTTTAATGTGAAGCTTAATGCTGTTTTAATTCGAGGGGTTAATGACGATGAGATCATTGATTTTATTCATTTAACTAAGGATCTGCCGATTTCGGTCCGCTTTATAGAGTTTATGCCTTTTGATGGAAACAAGTGGGATATGAGCAAAATGGTCTCATACAAAGAAATAATGACCTATGTAAATGCTTCCTATAAGAAGGACAATATTGAGCGATTAAAGGACGCACCAAATGACACAGCCAAAAATTATAAGATCAAAGCTTACAAGGGTAGCTTTGCTGTTATAAGTTCGGTTTCCAATCCTTTTTGTGACTCCTGTAACAGACTAAGGCTAACAGCGAACGGCCAATTAAAAAATTGTTTGTTCTCATCAACCGAATCTGATCTATTGACCACCCTTAGAGAAGGAAACTCAATTGAGCCGGTAATTCAAAAAGCCGTTCTAAATAAATTGAAAATAAGGGGAGGCATGGATAATTTAGACAAACTGCAAGAAACCGGACTGCATACTAAAAACAGATCTATGACTACTATTGGTGGTTAGTGGATTCCTCGGGTAGAATACATTCTTCAGTCACTTCTTGAAGAATGGGATCTAACCCAAGCTTTAATGTCCGTTTCATAACCTCAGAATTATCTTTATGACATTGAAGGCAAGCCCCAACTAAAAGCATCCGGTTCTGTTCTTTTACATTAAAAGGCCTGAAATTAGTCCGGGTAGAGGTAACAACACTATCGTGTACATTCTTTAAAAAAGGGATCCATGCATCTTCCGGTAAGTTATCGTAGCTGTTCAAAGCATATTCCGGAGTAAATTCCCATAGTCCTTTGTTATTTTTGATGATATAATTCAGTGTACCCATTCCATAGCCCAGGGTAGCAGAATTTGCATGACAGGATTTACAATCTCTCACCTCCTTTGTGGTGGTATGAGGAGAATTAGGCGCATAAAGCCTGTGAAACGAGATATCTTCACCCGGCTCGCCTTTATAACTACCTTTGTCAATAGTCATGATCATACCGGGGATAGCAGGTTCAATCAGCTCTTCACCATCATGTTCTCTAACACCCAATGCAGGTTGAGAAGATGAAAATTCAGCAACATATTCCTCCCATTGGCCTGTGACATATTTTTTATCAAGAAGATCGAAAGCTCCTGGTTTTCCTTCATCAAATTGATTATGACATCCAATACAACGAGATGCCCAGGATGAATGACAGGCACTACAGCTCACATTTTGATGAGCGGTTCTTGAGCATACCTCTGGTTGAGGCTTTAAAGGATGTAAACTGCCGTCTTTCTTACCTATTAAAAAGGCATTCCCTGTGGAATCTACAAAGGTGTTCACTAAAGGATGACCGTCTTTTTTAACTGCTATTAATTCCTTATCAGAATGTTCATAATCCCGATGCAGGTACACTAAAAGACTTTCCCTGTCTAAGGAATCATAAGGAATAGTGTTGGGCTGCTCTTTATAATGACAGTCGCTGCATTGTAGGGAAACAGCATCTTCCTGATGCAGGAATTTTTCACCGGTACCCATTACTTCATGTGAGGAATGACAATCAATACATAAAAGTCCTTTTGTATGATGCACATCTGCCTCCAAATGTTTGTACACTCGTTTATCTTCTAAAACCGAGTAAGTATTATTATTGTGAATGTCTATTTCATCCAATAATGTTTCTTGCAGGCCTATATAATTTGTGGAGATCCTACTGGAACGACTATGACAACCAAAACAATGAGTGTTATTTACAAATATGTCTGTTGAAGGATGAAATTTGGGTAATTCCTTTTTGCCAGAGGCGAGGTACATATCAAGGTCAGATTTAGCCTGATCAGAATAATTTAAATGACAGGCGATACAACCTCCTCCTCTACTCAATTGATTTATTTCACCATATTCAGGTTTTTCTGCACCCAGGTGGCAATTTGCACACAGATCCCGTATGTGCTTGTCTGCCGGAGAATATTCTATATCCTTTATATGATAATGATAATTTGGACTATCTGCTTCCCCAAAAATAAATTTATCCACAGCAACGAGCCCGCTATTGGTCGTCATGAGAGAATTATTGACTTTTTTTAATTCTTCCGAATGGCATTTTCCGCAGGTCTCTGTTGCATCAGAAAGATTACCGGGGATTAAAATCATGCCTTCATGAGCTAAAGTTTTGTCTAAAGCAGCAGTATTTCCTAAATGACAACTTGAACAACCTATTAGCTCAGGGTTATGATATTCCGAATAACCAGTGGTATTTTGATGACACTGAAGACAAGATTCAATGTTCTGAACTTCGATCTTCGTGTAAGAACTTTCTGGATTTATATAAGAATCAAAAGTCTGGTGATTTCTTAAATATAAAAAAAAGCTGATCAGTATAATAAGTGCCGAAAAGAGTGCAATTTGAAAGTATTTCCGTTTCATCAAATAAGCCGTTTCTCAAAATTACAATTTTTTAAAATGTTAATTAATTAAAAAATTTAGCATCTTAATTTTAACACTCTATATGTGACTATAGTCACATATAGAGTGTTAATAATATGATTTCTATCATACTGGATACCCCCGTTTGGGAATAAGTTTACTCTTGAATAATAATTTAGAATTATGGCTACTTCAAGAAGAAAATTCATAAAAATTTCTGCTTTGGGTTTAGGAGGGTTGGCGGCTTCGTCAAGTCTATTGGGTATGAACCCCTTTTTAGATGCAGCAGTTAAAGAAAATATTACCAAAAAATTCACAAGAACTGCTACATATTGTGAAGTATGCTTTTGGAAATGTGCCGGATGGGTTTATACAGATGAACAAGGTGAGATTACCAAAATTTTTGGTAATGAAGATGACACGCATTGTAACGGAAGACTCTGTCCCAGAGGAACAGGTGGTGTTGGAATGTATTCTGATGAAGACCGACTTAAAGTACCTTTGATAAGAACAACTATTGATGGTGAAGAAACCTTTAGAGAAGCTAGTTGGGACGAGGCTCTGGATTTAATTGCCTCAAAATTCAAAAGTATAAAAGAAAAGTATGGGCCTGAATCTTTTGCTTTACTTAAACATGGATCTCCTGGAAAGCATTTAGAACATTTATTCAAAGCCTATGGTTCAGATACAATTGCGGAACCTGCCTATGCACAATGTAGAGGTCCCAGGGAAACAGGCTTTGGTTTGACCTTTGGGTCGTGGGTTGGATCCCCCGAGCCGGCAGATATTCGAGACACTAAATGTTTGGTGCTCATTGGCTCTCATTTAGGAGAAAATATGCACAATTCTCCGGTTCAGGAAATGTCAGATGCCATTGACAATGGAGCTAGAATTATTACAGTAGATCCACGACTCTCAACTGCAGCCAGTAAATCTGAACACTGGTTAGCTATCAAACCAGGAACAGACATCGCATTACTATTATCATGGATGCATGTTTTAATTGAAGAAGGAATATACAACAAAAAATATGTTGAAAAATATTCGCTAGGCTTTGATCAATTAAAAGCACATGTAAAGAAATATACTCCTGAATGGGCATATGGCATTACAACCATAGAACCTACTGTAATTAGAAAGACTGCCCGCATTATGGCAGCAGCTGCTCCATCGGCAATTATCCACCCCGGAAGACATGTAACCTGGTATGGAGATGATTCCCAAAGAGCACGCGCAGTGGCAATCTTGAATGGTTTACTGGGATCCTGGGGGAACAGAGGTGGATTTTATTTTAAGGAAAGTATTAAAGTTCCAAAATATCCACATCCTGAATATCCGGAACCAAAATGGGGTTGGAAAGAAATTGGAGAAAATTATCCATTTGCTCAAATGGGGATTACAACTGAATTTATAAAAGCAACCATAGAGAGCGAAAAAACTAAGTATCCAATTAAGGCCTGGATGGTGGCAGGAACTAATTTGACACAAGCCCTGCCCCAGCAAGAAAAAACGATTGAAGCTATAAATGCTCTGGACTTCATGGTGGCAATAGATACCATGCCTATGGAAATTACAGGATATGCCGATGTGGTTCTTCCGGAGTGTACATATTTAGAACGCTATGACGGGATCAGATCTGCTGCAAACAGGACCCCCTCAATTGCTGTAAGGATTCCTGCTGTAAAACCAAAGTATAATTCTAAACCTGCCTGGTGGATAAGTAAACAAATTGGAGAACGTCTTGGATTAGGTGAGTATTTCAAATATGATGATTTTGAGGAAGTAATTAAATGGCAATTAAATAAGCTGGGGACCTCCTTAGATGAAATGAAAAAAATTGGTGTCAAGAACTTTGAAAGAACTTCCGGACCCTTATTCCTGGAAGAAGGTAAGGATCATGAATTCTGGACTCCTAGCGGGAAAGTTGAATTCTATTCACAAGAATTGGCGAACAAAGGATTTGATCCAATGCCTGTTTATACAAAACATCCGGAACCTCCAAAAGGGTATTACCGACTAAACTATGGTAGATCGCCTGTACACACCTTTAGTAGAACTATTAACAACCCCAACTTAAGTGATCTTAAAAATGAAAATACACTTTGGATAAACCCTAAAGTGGCTAGAATTCTGGGATTGAAAAAATCTCAGGAAGTCTGGTTGAAAAATCAAGATAATATTGTGTCCAAATTCCCTATCAAAGTGAGAATCACTGAAAGAATAAGATGGGATTCTGTTTATATGTATCACGGTTTTGGCCACAATAACAAAAAACTATCAAGAGCCTTTGGTAAAGGTGCCAGTGATACCGAATTAATTTCAAAAACAGCAATAGACCCATTAATGGGTGGAACGGGACTCAGAGGTAATTTTGTTTCAATCTTAACCGAAAATCCACATAAAAATATAGAGATATGAGATATGCAATGGTAATAGACACTCGCAAATGTGTTGGATGTAGTGATTGTGTGGTGGCTTGTCAAACAGAGAATAATGTCCCACATGGGTATTGCAAGGACTGGATAACAGAGGTAGTAACCGGAAAATATCCCAATTTAGAATTAGAATTGAGATCAGAGAGATGCAATCACTGTGACACAGCACCTTGTGTGAGATGCTGCCCTACCGGAGCAAGTCATATTGCTGAAGGGGGAATAATACTGGTAACTCCAGATGAATGTATTGGGTGTGGTGCTTGTATAGCTTCCTGTCCTTATGATGCACGCTATCAACATCCAGATGGCCATGTTGACAAGTGCACTTTCTGCCATCACAGGTTAGAAAAAGGACAACTTCCTGCTTGCGTATCTGTTTGCCCTACCAAGTGCATGTACTTTGGAGATCTGGACAATCCAAACAGTGAGGTTTCAGAGTTATTAAAAAGCAGGAAGTACAAAACATTAGCGCCTGAGGCAGGAACTAATCCTCATGTATTTTACTTAATCTAAAGTCGTATCATTATGCAAGAAGAATTATTTACCAGTGGTCGAAACATCCCAAATATTGATCCTTCCTTGGAAGTATGGCACTGGCCAATTGCTCTCTATTTATTTTTGGGAGGATTAGCAGCGGGAATCCTATTTTTTGCAGCTCTTTTTTATATTTTAAAGAAGGATCATGAGTATTCCGGGGCGGTTAAAAAGGCTTCCATTATTCCTCCAATAGCATTATCGTTGGGATTGGTAGCTTTAATTTATGATTTAACCCACCCGCTTTTTTCCTGGCAGTTGTACACGACTTTCAGAATAGAATCTCCTATGTCCTGGGGAGCCTGGGTATTATTGGTTGTAACACCGCTTTCATTTCTATGGACGTTCAGTTATTACCGGGAAGCCTATACAAACATAGAATCGAAACTAAAGCTTTTTGAACGGTTCAAATTCTTGAACCAACTTGAAAAATGGATTATTAAGAACAGAATGAATATTGCT
>NZ_DATCSO010000096.1:0-17017 GCF_036568425.1 Salegentibacter sp.
CGCTCCGGACTCAATTTCCTGGACAACTTGAAGTTTAAAAGAAATAGAATAATCTTTTTGGGTACGCTTTATATACCCAGTCTTTGTTGATCTTTTCATTACACTACTGTTTTAGTGTATCGCTATTTCAGGACGGGACAAAGTGTTAAAATAAAAAACCACGTACTCCTAAAAGCACGTGGTTTGTTAACAGGTTTAATCTAATTCTATCTGGTGAAGAGGAGTTCGCGGTATTTGGTTAATGGCCAAAGCTCATCGTCTACCATTAGTTCCAGCTTATCAGAGTGATAACGTATCTCATCAAAGAAGGGTTTTACGTCGTTACAATACGACAAAGCACGCTTCTCTGGATCTTCGATTTTATTGGCAACTTTTCTGGCTTCAATCATTTCATTGACTTTACTATTGATCTTAGCTATATGTGCCGAGATTTTCTCAATAATATCCAGTTGTTCTCTGGAATGTTCTTTAAAGCCTTCATTGTAAATATGCTTAAGACCTTCCACATTTTCAATAAGCAGGTTCTGATAACGAATTGCAGTCGGGATCACGTGGTTTCTGGCTATATCACCCAGAATCCGGCCTTCAATCTGGATTCTCATGGAATATTCTTCCAGTTCGATATCGTGACGTGCTTCAATCTCTATCTTATTCATCACCCCCATCTCCTTGTAAAGATCTATAGTCTTTTTAGAAACTAAGGCTCTTAGTGCTTCAGGAGTTGATCTATTATTACTCAGGCCACGTTTTTTAGCCTCTTTTTCCCAGGCTTCACCATATCCATCCCCTTCAAAACGAATTTTTTTAGATTTCTTTATGTACTCTCTCAACACATTAAAGATGGCATCATCTTTTTTCATTTTCTTACCTTTTATCAACTCATCAACTTCTTTCTTGAAGTCCTTAAGCTGTTTGGCAACAATAGTGTTTAGAACGGTCATAGGATTCGCACAGTTGGCGGTAGATCCTACTGCCCTAAACTCAAATTTATTGCCTGTAAAGGCAAAAGGTGAGGTACGGTTCCTGTCGGTATTATCCAAAAGGATTTCAGGAATCTTTCCGACAACATTGAGTTTTAGGTCGGTTTTCTCCTGTGGAGAAAGTTTGCCGTCGGTAACTTTTTCAAGTTCATCCAGAACTTTGGTAAGTTGAGACCCGATAAAAGTTGAAATAATTGCAGGTGGAGCCTCGTTGGCTCCAAGTCTGTAATCGTTTGAAGCGCTGGCAATAGCAGCCCTTAACAACTCCTCATTATCGTGTACCGCTTTAATGGTATTGATAAAAAAGGTTAAAAACTGAAGACTTTTCATTGGGGTAGAACCTGGCCCTAACAGGTTTGTTCCCGTATCAGTGCTAAGTGACCAGTTGTTATGTTTTCCACTTCCGTTAATTCCTGCAAATGGCTTTTCATGAAAGAGAACTTTGAAATCGTGTCTTTCGGCAACCTTAGACATCACATCCATAAGCAAGGAATTGTGGTCTACCGCAAGATTGGCTTCCTCAAAAATGGGTGCCAGCTCAAACTGGTTTGGTGCCACCTCATTATGACGAGTCTTCACCGGGATTCCCAGTTTCATACATTCTATCTCCAGATCTTTCATAAAGGAAAGTACCCTTGTAGGAATAGAACCAAAATAATGGTCGTCCAGCTGCTGACCTTTTGCCGGAGAATGTCCTAAAAGAGTTCGTCCTGCCAGTTGCAGGTCTGGTCTTGTATTGGCAAGAGCCGAATCGATAAGAAAATATTCCTGTTCCCAACCAAGGGTAGCATGCACCTTGGTTACATTCTTGTCAAAGTATTTAGCAACTTTCGTCGCTGCATTGTCTACCGCCTGCAAAGCACGTAGCAAGGGCGTTTTATAATCTAAAGCTTCTCCGGTGTAACTCACAAAAACCGTAGGAATACAAAGCGTAGTTCCCCAAATAAAAGCGGGAGAAGTTGGATCCCATGCAGTATATCCACGGGCTTCAAAGGTATTTCTAATTCCACCACTTGGAAAGCTGGAAGCATCAGGTTCCTGTTGAACTAATTGTCCACCTCCAAATTTTTCAATAGCACTGGTTGGTCCAACGGTCTCAAAAAAGGCATCATGCTTTTCGGCTGTGGTACCTGTAAGAGGTTGAAACCAGTGGGTATAATGAGTTACTCCTTTGGAGATAGCCCATTCTTTCATTCCTGTTGAAATATGATCGGAAACACCGCGGCTTATCTTAGCTCCTGTTTCTATAGCGTCTTTTACATTCTGGAAAGCCTCTTTAGTAAGAAACTGACGCATTACATCTTCATTGAAAACATTGGTTGCGAAGATTTCAGATCTTCTTGGAGGTTCATCTACTTTAACCGGTTTTCGGTTAAAAGTTTGTTTAATGGCCTCAAATCGTAAAGTTGACATATTGTGCTGTTTGAATTATAATTTCAGCACCAAATGTAACTAATTTTAATACACCCCCTCCAAAAAATAGGGGGCAAGATATGTTTTTTTAACTTTTATTAATATAACCCCCTAATTTTAACCCAAAAATGCAAGACCGATAAAAATTACATATCCTGTAAATAATATCACACCTTTATAACGGCTCAAAATATATTTTTTGGGAAGAAATGCCAGTGGAACTAATACAAAAGAGATAGTTATCATCCAGAAAATATCGTTGGTCAGGATTTTATCAGACTGTAGATAAATAGGTTGAATTAGTGCTGTAATTCCCAAAACCGAAGCGATATTAAAAATATTAGAACCAATAAGGTTTCCCAGGGAAATTGCTTTTTCTTTCTTTAAGGCAGCAATCACCGAGGCCGCAAGTTCCGGCACGCTGGTTCCAATGGCGATCATGGTAACCGAAATAACACGTTCACTCACTCCTAAGGCCGTGGCAAGATCAACTGCCCCGTTAACCAGTAATTCTGAACCACCCCAAAGGGTACCTCCCCCGATTAAAAGCCAGATAATCATTTTGAAATTTGAGGCTTCCCTGAGCGAATCATCAATCCCTTCCACGGGTAATTCAGCTTTCTTTCTCGAACGATAGATAAGTACAATAAGATAAATCACCAGCCCAAGAAGAAGAGCCAAACCTTCCAGACGGGAAATATTTTCACCGGTTTTCAGAAAATAATAAAGCGCAAAAGAGAAAAGCATCATCACCGGCCAGTTGAAACGATAGAACTCACGGTCTACAGCAAGGGATGAAATAATAGCTGTGATTCCCAAAACGAGCCCGATATTAGCAACATTGGACCCAATTACATTCCCCAGGGAAATATCTGAAAACCCATCTAGAGCGGCCTGCAGACTCACAATTAGCTCGGGTGCAGACGTGGCGAAAGAAACTACTGTAAGTCCGATCACCATACGGGAGACATTTAATTTAAATGATAAAGCCACTGCCGCCCTAACCAAAAATTCACCTCCAACTACTAAAAGCGCCAGCCCTATTAAAATAAAAAGTATGCTCATCAATATTTTTTTTGCGAAGATAAAAGAAACTGTGGCCTGGGATTAAATCAAAATTTTAAAATTTTTTAAAAAGGAAAATCCATTTTGCGACTTATTGCTTTTATCTTATCACTATTCTTTGATTTTCAATACCTTTGAGTGAAATTAAGCCTTCTCATGAAAAAGAAAATCTTTAAAATACTCTCTCGTTTCAACAAAAAGGTTTTACCGAGTTATTCCAAAAAACGTCTCGATCTTCAAAAAGCCAGTAAGCTGCAAATGGCAATTATAGGCTGGAAATTCTGGGTCACCAAGCATGCCCTAGATTAATACTTCAATAAAGATTCAATAGGGTAATTCTTTAGTTTCTCCCGGCCTTTCAGAAAACTGATTTCCACCAGAAAATTACATTGCACGATCTCTCCACCTAATTTTTCAACCAAATTACAGGCTGCCAGCGCCGTTCCGCCTGTGGCCAGTACATCGTCATGCACCAATACTTTCTCCCCTTTTTTAATTGCATCCTGATGGATCTCCAGGGAATCGGTACCATATTCCAGCTCGTAAGCTTCGGTATGGGTTTTATAGGGAAGTTTTCCCGGTTTCCTTATCGGAATAAACCCGGCATCGAGTTTTTCGGCTAAAAGCGTGGCGAAAAAAAATCCGCGGGATTCTACTCCAATCACTTTATCGATCTTTTCCCCTTTTAACTTTTCAATAAAAGTTTTAACTGCAAAACGCATTGCCTCCGGGCTTTGAAGCATTGGGGAAATATCTTTATAAACAACCCCTTTTTTAGGAAAATCGGGGATATCTCTTATGTACTGATCAAGATTTATCATAGGCGCAAGATAAGAAACCTCCCTAATTAGAGGAAAACCTATTTGCTCATTTTTTCAGCTACTTTCTCCAGCTTTTTTACATCAGTAGAATATGGATTCTCCTTCAGGGTTTTAGCAAGATGTACGAGATTATGAGCCATTAGCAGCATCATATTATTCGTGAATTCGTGTTTATCGCCTTCAGCTTCAATATAGCTTGGGCCGGGACCGGCTTCCCCAACATAATAGCAGAATCCGTTAACCGGAATACTGAAGCCCTGTTCAGAAAGATCAAATATCATACTGGAAATTGCCTTTTTAGCACCGTCTTCATTACCATCTACCATGACTCCGGCAACTTTATTATAAGTGGGGTATTGCCCGTTCTTATCGTTTCCTTCTTCCATGATTCCATCAAAGCGTTCTCCTACAAGCTTTGCCACGGCGCTGCGGTCTCCGCGCCAAATAGGGGTTGCGAGGATAAGAATATCGGCCTGCTTTACCTTTTTAAGAATATCGGGCCAATCATCATCTTTTCCTTCATCAGAGGTATTTCCAAAGGCAACATCATGATCTACCACCCGAACAATCTCGGTAGAGACATTAAGGTCTTGAAAGACCTTTTCGGCATGTTCGATAAAGGCTTCGGTATTAGAGGTTTTGGGAGATTTTTTTAGGGTACAATTCAAAAATAAAGCTTTCAGTTTCATAATTTCATTTTTTTGATTCCCCTGCAACTTATTAAAAATGAAACTACAAGCCAGTTAACGCAGGGTTAAAGAAGGCTTAGCAGAATTATAAAAAACCGGAAGAATTTTCCGCAGAAACATAAATCTCTGTTATTTAAATTCTTTTTAACGTCGTCATTGAGGAATTGCCACGATATTTAATAAAAAGAAATATTATGAGTTTAAAAGGAAAAGTAGCAATAGTTACGGGAGCCAGTAGCGGAATTGGTAAAGCAATAGCAGAGAAACTATCGGCCGAAGGATGTAAAGTTGCCCTGGCCAGCAGAAGCCTGGAAAAATTGGCCGAGATCAAAAAGAAACTGCCTACTGAAAGCTTTATCGCGGGAATGGACGTAAGTAGCACCGCCAGTGTAAATGGCGCTTTTGAAAAAATCAGAAAGGAATACAACAAGATTGACATACTGATTAATTGTGCAGGAGTGATGCCTCTCACCTATTTAAAAAACCGTCATCTGGAGGAATGGCTGCAAACCATTGAAGTAAATGTAAAAGGTACTCTGCGTTGCATCCACGAGGTACTTCCTTCTATGAAAGCGCAAAAAGGCGGACATATTATCAATATTGCTTCAGTGGACGGAAAGGAAATATTTGAAGGCGGAGCGGTTTACGGTGCTTCAAAAGCAGCGGTGATCGAACTTTCCAGGGCAATGCGCATGGAGCTTTCTCCTGAGTTTAATATCAGGATCACTTCCATCGAACCGGGAACCGTAGAAACCGATCTACGGGAAGACATTAATGATGAAGAGCTTTTAGAGGAAAAAGACTATGGCGGAGACGAATCTAAACTAAAACCCGAGAATATCGCCGATGCCGTTTTTTATGCCCTTACCCAGCCAGCTTCAGTAAACGTGAACGAATTATTAATTAAACCTACAGGAAAAAGTTAGTCATAACCTCTTAAAACAGTTAGGTAAAAGCTTCAAGTATAAAACATCTATTTATTAAATTTAATACTTCGGTAAATAGCTAAGATATTTGCAGTTTGCACTACTTATGGAAAACAGGAAAAAGCAACGTTTAGCTCTAAGCACATACTTTTTTATCTCAGGTTTTTTCTTTGCGACCTGGGCTTCCAGAATTCCCAGTCTGAAAACTTTTTTTGATCTGAATGAGGCAGAATTAGGTAATTTACTAATTACTATGCCTGTAAGCTCGATGATAGGGCTGCCTATTTCAGGTTGGTTGGTCTCCAGGTTTGAGAGCAGATTACCACTTTTAGCATCTTTTGTTTTGCTGGCGCTAGGGCTTCTGGGGATCGGGTTTACCGAGAATATGCTAAGCCTGGTAATATCTATCTCCGTATTCGCTTTTGCCATGCGTATTTTTAATATTTCTATAAACACGCAATCTCTAAGTCTTCAAAAAAAGTTTAAGAGAAAGATTATAGGATCTTTCCATGGTTTATGGAGCACTGGTGGGGTTGCTGGGGTTGCTGTTTCCACTTTAATGATAAAACTGGAAATACCTATGTTTTATCATATACTAATAATTGTTATTGCAGGTGTCATTGCTGCCACAGCAAGTTTCGCCTTTCTTCTAAAAAAAGACAGGTCTTCAGCGGGGAATAAATTAAGGTTGGGAAAACCGGATAAATTTATCCTTTATTTAGGTCTGCTGGTATTTTTCGCTGCATTATGTGAAGGTGGTATGTTTGACTGGAGCGGCGTTTACTTCAGGGAAGTAGTGAATGAGGATATCTTCACATTAGGTTACCTGATTTTTATGATCTTTATGGCACTTTCCAGGTTTTATTCAGATAAAATTATGGAACGGCTGGGGATGCAAAAAACTTATATGTACAGTTCGTTTTTTATTATTTCAGGAATTCTGCTGATGACCATTCTCCCAAATTTCTGGGCTGCTCTGGTGGGGTTCTGCCTGGTAGGCCTCGGCGTGGCTGCCGTAGTGCCTATGACTTTTTTACTTGCTGGATCCTCAGAGAAATATTCCCCAGGCATGGCTATTTCTATTGTGACTACCTATGCCATTGCCGGTATGCTACTAGGTCCACCCCTTGTTGGTTATATCGCTCATCTTTTCAACCTGAGGATTTCTTTTGGGCTTTTCCTGGTCGCCGGTTTAATGTTAATCCCCGTCTCGAGACGAGTTTTTAGATTCAGGGAGTCTCAGCTAGCTTCCGAGGAAACTTAATAGATTTTATTCATTTCCAGGTGTTCTTTTACTGGTCACAGATCCATCGGGCGGGTAATTGAGAGAAGATCTTAGGGCTTGGATCTGCTCTTCACTGTATTTTGGAATGGGCATTTCTCCATTTTCACGCCATTTTTTGACCTTGTCTTCTGCAGTTTCAACTTTCTCCTTTGAGAGTCCACCATCTTTAGCAAAATAGAGCGTTTGAGAAGGAAATGCGAACTCGGTGCCACTGCGGTCTACAACGTCCATCATCAATAGCATCAGGTCTTCTTTTATTTCAAGGTAGTCGTCATAATTTATGGCATTTAGATAAGCAAAGATCTCTATATCCAGGGAGCTGGCCCCAAAACCAATAAATCTAACCCTTGCAGGGTCTTCAAAAACTTTAGGGTGCGCATACAGAACTTTTCGTAATTCGGCCAAGAGAAACCTCAACTGGTCGGGACTGGTTTCATACCGGAAATTAATCACACTATGAAACCTGAATTTGTCACGGTGTGCATAGTTCTCAATAGTATCTGAAGAAAAGGCGCCATTGGGAATAGTCACCAGGGTACGATCCAAGGTACGGATCCGGGTAGATCTCACCCCTATTTTTTCTACTGTTCCTAAGATTTCACCAACACGGCAAAAATCTCCTACGCGAACTGGCCTGTCGGCGATAAGAGTTACACTACCTACGAAGTTCTCAATTGTTTTTTGCGCACCAAGGGCAAGAGCAATACCACCAATCCCCAGGGCGGCAAGACCGGTAGTAACATCAATTCCAAGTATCCCTAAAATTGCAATAACTCCAAAGATTACTATAGCTATTTTTGCCGCTCTCTGCAGAAAAAGGACAATAGAAACCCCCGCAGGATTTCCTCTTAAAATCATCTTTTGTTGAGAATATTTTCCCAGGAAATCTGACAATCGCCACAATAGAATAAGCAAAGCAGCAATGCCAATAATTATGATGAGCACACTGAATTTCTGTCTTATTATAATAGATAATCCCAGGTTTCGGGAGAAAATAACGAAGACCCAAACTGCAGCATAAAGCATTAAGGGTAGTTTAAGGGCTTCTATAATCCCTGAAACCGGATCTTTTTTCGTTCCCTTCAATATCCTGGGAAGCAAAAAAGTAACAAAACTTATAATGCTCCATGCCAGACCATAGCTTATAAAGATAAGCAGAATGGCTACTATCCATTGGCCGGCTGGCACACCTCCCCAAATTCGATTCTCTAAAAACTGAGGCATTATACGGTAGATAAGGGCTCTTCGATCCAGAGTCAACGAAGCGATCTGCCTTACACTTTCATTTGAAAACAACCACACAGGATAAGCATTTTCATCTTTGGTTTGTACCAGAAAAATATCTATAACCTCTTCATCGGCAGAAACGCTCCCAATTCTGTCTGTATCCTGGTCCAGGTTATCATCAGTGCGTCCCTCCGGGTTTTTACTAAGGAGGGAATAAGGCAGGATATTACCTCCCTGGTCGAGCAGTCTAAGTAACACCT
This sequence comes from Salegentibacter sp., assembly GCF_036568425.1. Taxonomy (GTDB): domain Bacteria; phylum Bacteroidota; class Bacteroidia; order Flavobacteriales; family Flavobacteriaceae; genus Salegentibacter. The sequence continues at coordinate 8,667 of NZ_DATCSO010000096.1, forward strand.
GCACAATTTCTTCTTGTTCCTCCTGATCTGAAATACTGGAAAACTCCAGATACCTGGCAGCGCGGGAATAATTTTGAGCAGACATGGCATCTATAAAGCCCGTTACGGTGCCCCGAGGGCTCCTGCGACCCAGCGGATCCTCAGGAATCTCTTCTTTTTGATCTTCTTTTTCAGCCGGCGCACCCAGGATTTGAGCCTGAGCATTAAAAGACAGAAAAAGAATTCCCAGCAATAAAAGAGGTAAAGAACTAAGGTGTAAAGTTCTGAAATTGAATTTATGCATGGTACATCTGAATTGGGTGTACTAAATCTTTTCCGAAGATAAGAATTTAGAGAGTAATAAATGCAAAAGTGTCAAAATGAGAAAACAGCAATATCATGAATTGATTTCCAATTTGCGGGAAGATGGGATTTGAGTTATAAGTAAATAATGAAATTCTGACCTTAGATTCTTTTAGAGTAAATTGTGTTTTTATCCTGAAAAATTGAAAGGGCTTTATTTCAGTAGAAAGCTGTATTTTTGATAGAGAAATTCGAATTTAAATATCATAGATATGAAAAAATATATCCTCTTATTATTTGTAAGTCTGTTTGCACTGGGTTTTAATTCCTGTAACAAAGAAGAGGGCGAAGAAATTATCGTCCTGGTTAAATACAAAACTCTTCCCAATAAGAATATAGACGCCCTGGCAAGTATGGAACGCCTCATAGAAAGTGTGGAGAAGGAAGACCATTTCGTTAAGATCAAACTGCATGTAGACAAAAACGATAATTCCAATATTATGCTCTACGAGGTATGGAACGACGAAAATTATTATAAGAACCAGCACATGGAAACAGAACACCTGCAGAAGTTCAAGGCCGAGTCCAAGGAATTTTTAGCCGGCCCACCAGAAATATCTTACTGGAAAGAGCATTCGGTATATGAATAAAGAAAATACCTATAGTGGAATCTCTTTACCATACTTTATAAGATCTTTTTCCCAAAGAAAATCTTTGAAAAACTTATCTAATTTTCATAAAAGGAAATAATCAACTTCATAAACCAGGCTCAACCTTAAGACTTTGATTAATCATCATTTTTCTTTTATTGTTGTAGGCATAGAATAATATGTAGCCATAGCAGCACATTATTAAAATAAAAGCAATATTAAAATTAAAAGAATCGATTAAAAACCCATAGGCCGGGGGGATAATGGCCCCACCTACAATCATTGTACATAGAATTCCGGACCCCTGTGGCTTATCGCTCCCCAGGCCTTTCAGAGCTAAACTGAAAATAGTTGGAAACATAATTGAGTTGAAAAGGCCAACAGCGATAATAGCCCACATAGCCGGAAGCCCAACAAGGCTTATAGACACCAGAATCATTGTAATCGCCCCTAAAGCGAAAAAGCTTAATACCTTGGCAGGGTTAAAGATTGAGGTTAGATAAGAACCGATAAAGCGACCTATCATAGCTCCTGTCCAGTAAAATGTAACAAACACACCTACAACTGCCATATCACTTGAAGTTGTCACGCCGCTAGTGAGAATCCAGCCTGCCATTGTTCGCATAAAGGAAGTCGATCTAACTGTTTCAGCCAGTTCGAGGTTTAAGAAGTAATTTACCATATAACTTCCTAAAGACACTTCGGCACCAACATAACAAAAAATACCAATTGCTCCCAGAATAAGATTTTGATTCTTCAGTACTTTTGTATAGTCATTGGAAGCTTTGCTATCATTAACTTTTGGGAGCTTAACAAAAAAGAAAAACAGGGCAATTATGGTTATAAAAGCTGCAATTCCAAGAAAAGGCACCTGTACGGCTGATGCCTCTGCAATATAATAGGATTGTTGTGCTGCTGAATCCAAACCTTCGATTTCAGCAGTTGTTTTCACTCTATCCTGTAAAATAAACAAGGCCCCTAAAGCAGGAGCAATTGCAGTTCCAAGCGAATTAAAGGCTTGTGAAAGATTCAAACGGCTAGAAGCTGTTTCTTCCGGCCCTAAAATAGTAACATAAGGATTAGCGGCAACCTGCAGGATGGTGATTCCGGCCGCAAGAGTAAAATAGCCTAACATAAATATTCCAAAAATACGATAGGAAGCAGCAGGATAAAAAAGGAGGCAGCCTAAGGCCATAGTACTCAAACCAAGTATGATGCCCTTTTTGTACCCAATTCTTGAAAGAATATAACCCGATGGAATAGAAAGTAGAAAATAAGCACCAAAAAATGCAAATTGGACCATTCCAGATTGGAAATAGCTTAACTCAAAAATCTCTCTTAATCGTGGAATTAAAGAGTCCACTAATACTGTTATAAAACCCCAAAGGAAAAATAAGGCTGTTAGAAAGATAAAGGCAGTTCTGTAATTTTTTGATTTCATATAACAGATTTGAACTTTTACATTTAGATTTTATACACTAATTTTTTAATAGTGATTTACTGGTGAAATTCTCATTGACTGAATTACCATACTTCATGTAGGTAAAACCTTGATGAATACAGAAACTCCCCACTTCCCCCTTTTTGTTTAAAGCGAGAAAAGCCACCTGAAAATCTTTATAATTTGGATTTTTAGAAATTAAGCGGTTCATGGCAATTTCACAAGATTCCTGAGGTGATTTGCCCTGTCTCATCAACTCGACAATTAGGAAGCTACTTACATTTTTCATAATTTCCTCCCCTAAACCAGTAGCCACTGCACCCCCAACTTCATTATCTACAAACAAGCCGGAACCGATAATGGGAGAATCCCCAACTCTACCATGCATTTTATAAGCCAGACCGGAAGTGGTACAGGCTCCTGCCAAGTCACCCTTTTGGTCCAAACATAACATTCCTATAGTATCATGGTTTTCTATATTAATTATGGGTTTATAATTTTTATGCGCTAACCAATTCTTCCATTTTTTCTTTGATTCTGCACTAAGAAGATCTTTAGGCTTAAAACCGTTATTAACAGCAAAGTTGTAAGCTCCTTTTCCTACAAGCATTTTATGGGGAGTACTTTCCATAACTTTCCTTGCCACAGAAACCGGATGCTCTATATCTTGTAGAAAAGCTACACTGCCACAATCCCCATCGGGCCCCATTATACTGGCATCAAGAGTAACAAAGCCATCTCTATCGGGTGCGCCTCCATTTCCCACAGTGTGGTTTTGTATATTTTTTTCTTCCACTCGAACACCTTGCTCCACTGCGTCTAAGGCAGAAATTTTATTATCCAGTAATTCTCCAGCTTTTTTGCTGGCCTGGTGAAAGTTCCAGGTGGTTAGACAAACAGGCTTCATTTCAGTACCAATAAATTCTTCTATGGAACTCCTGGAATATGATGCAGGAATCATGGAAAGACCTAAACCGGTTAAGCCTGTCTTTCTTATGAAATTTCTTCTTTTCATAATAGCTTAAAATTTTAGTATTGGAAAATATAAGGGGCCATCTTCTATTAACAAAGATGACCCCTATGATATTCAGTCAAAGTTGAAGAATTGACTAATTCTTTGCCCACCATAACTCGGTTCCCTGTTCATCGGGACCTTGTACTTGAAGGGCTGCTTCAACATTTGCACCGTTAGTATTATACTCCTGGTTTCCATATCTCATACGCTGAGGATATTTACCATTAAGAGTTCCTGCAGAATAAATATCGTAATCTGAAACTCCGTTCGCCAGTTCAACCGGGTATCCAGTATCTCTAACTATGGCCCATGCCTCAAACCCATCAGTATATGCAGCAATCCATCTCTGAACGGCTATTTTTTCAAGGTTTTCCTCCTCTGTTCCATTTAACAGAGCCATTTCTTCATTAGCAAGGAATTCGTCTATTTCACTGTCCTCCACTCTCCATATTTTCATCGCCTGTCTTATACCTTCCTGGTAAAGAGCCTGGGCATCCCCAGAACTTAATCCTTTTACAATGGCTTCAGCTTGTAAGAAATTTCCTTCTGCCGCTGTAAATACTACTTCTGGGAATATTTCTTCTCCCTGGTTCTTTGGATTGATTATCCAGTCTGCAGGTTCAGAAAACAAATCGTTCTTGATGTGTGGATAAATTTCAGAATTCAGACGTGAGGGCTGTCCCACGTAATATTCTTCATCCTGGGGCACACTAATAGAAACTTCATCCCCAGAATCTTCTCTGGTATATGGTACCCCCGCATTATCCAGCTCTCCCAAAACAAAGTCCAGATGTTTGTCAAATAATGAAGCTGCTGATCCTTCTGCTGGTTTTGTGAATGTAAAATCACCTCCAAAAATAGGTTTAGCATATTTGGATAACCTTGGGTCGTTATTATCCCTTAGGTAATCCACCAGGGTTTTTCCAACATTCCAGTGAGAACCAATCCCACCGAAATTATGCCATATGTCTCCATAGGCTGCATTTCCATACTGATCGATTTCAGTATCCTTTTCCATTAAGGCATTGTCCATCTCTGTATTTAAGAGCGGGGCCTGGAGGGCTTCAGTTATTGCTGTTTCAGCAAAAGAAGCTCCAGAAGCTCCCTGGGCTCTCAGTGCCATCCTTAACTTCAAGGTGTTAGCCAGTTTTTTCCATTGCTGAAGATCACCATGGAAGAAAAGATCATTTTCCTCTAAATACTCAATTCCTTCTCCAGTCACAGATTGATTTCCAATGAGGGCCATAGCCTGATCCAACTCTTCAATTACACCTTGGTAAATCTGGGCTTGTTCATCCAGTTTTGGTGTGATAATATCTGGATCTAAAGCCTCCGAATAGGGAACCATACCAAAAGTATCTGTATACATCTGGTAATAAAGTCCTTTCATAATGAGCCCTATGGCATAATAGTTTTCATTTTCCAGATCCCCTCCTTCTTTCACGAAGTTCTGATAGACACTTAAATTACTTACATAGCCAGCCATCCAATTATATGCAGCATCAGTATAACCAGCACTATAATTATAGGCTAGAGAACCAGACCACCAGCACCCATTATAACCAAAAGTGAATTGGCCTGCAAACCTATCGGCATGTATAAGTTGTGCCCGCCAATAGGGATAGCGATTAGGAGCATATAGTTCAATCTGGATTCCAGTTAGAAAGTATTTCGCACTAACTTCATCAGATCCAAAGGCGTCTGGTCTTGTGTTGATCTCTTCAAAATCGGAACAACCTGTAAGTGAAAAGACTAACAACAATGTTGCGCCGATTGTCTTTAAAATTCCTTTCATAATTATTTATATTAAAATTTGATATTTATGTTTAGACCAAGGCTACGAATAGTTGGTGCATTGTTCAATGAAATACCCTGTCCTGAAAGACCGGTTCCAATCGAAGCATCAGGATCTATGTCTTCAGCATCTTTATAAAGGAAGAAAAGGTTTCTACCTATAAGACCTATTGAAGCAGAATTTAACCCAGTATTTTCAATCATCTCATTGGGTAATCTGTAAGTAAGTGCAAACTCTCTTAATCGCACATTTGTTTGGTCATAAACATAGTTTGAAGTAATACCTGCATAACTACTCCAGTATTGCTGGGCGCTAATTTGGGTTTCATTTTGCACTCCGGTTTCTTCATTAATGGCATCTACGGTAATTCCTTCCTCACGATATTGAAGGCTTCTTTCTGATACCCCGGATGCATCCAGATAGGATGAGGTTGCAGAGTAAATCTCCCCTCCAAATCGTCCATCAATCAGGAAGCGTAAATTCCAGTTTTTGTACCGGAAGTTATTAGTAAGACCTCCAAGGAAATCTGGTTGGGCATTCCCTAATAATTCTCTGTCATTAGACGCTACAGGGAAACCTTCGGCATTAACTACTCTTTCCCCATTCTCATTGGTCTTCCAGGTAGTACCATAAATATCACCAATTCCACCTCCTACTTCAGCTCTAACTGAAAGGCCTCCAAGAGTATTTAAAACAGTATAATCCAACCCATCTATCAATTCTACTAATTCATTTTCATTCTTGGAGAAGTTAACAGAAACATCCCATCTAAAATCATCAGTTTTAATTGGGATACCTCCCATCATAAACTCTATACCATTGTTTTTAACCTCACCTACATTTTCTTTGTAGTAACTATAACCGGTAGAAAAAGGTACTGGAACATTAAAAATCATATCGGTGGTGACAATTTGATAAACTGAGAAATCACCGTATAACCTATTCTGAAACATATTGAATTCGACTCCAAATTCAGTCGATTTAACACTTTCAGGCTTAAGGTCTGGATTCAATTTTACGCTAGGTCCTTCCAAAACTGTAAGTCCAAGATACCCTTGAGTAGGCACACTAAATGTCTGGTAAAGCTGATAAACACCCGTATCGTTACCCACTTCTGCCCAACTTGCTCTTAACTTCAGCATATCAAAGACATCATTATTAGGGTCTAAAAAGCGATCAACTAATAGGGAATAACTCACAGAAGGATAGAAAAATGATCTATTATCTTCGCTTAAGGTAGATGACCAATCATTTCTAGCTGTTAGATCCAGGTACATGAAATTGTCATACGAAAAGCTAAAAGATCCGTAAAGAGAATTTATTTTTTTAGTTCCAAGTGGTGTATGCGTACTGGTTTGAACGTTGGTGTTATTTAGAAAGGTACGTGTTGGCAATCTAAATTGAGACCCCCGTACACTCATCCCTTCAAAAGTTCGTTTTGACAAACTACCTCCCACATTGGCTACCAGATTTAATTTTTCAGTGAGGTCTTTATTTGCTGTAAATAAAAAGTCACTGTTAATCTCTACATTTTTACGATTGGAAAAATTAAGTCTTCCATCATAGAAGAAGTGGTGCCCGTAGTCCTGTATATATTCACTTCTAACATTGGTGACATCCCCTCCAATACGAATAAATGCTGAAAGCCAGTCATTAAATTCATAGTTTAATTTTGAGAATCCAAGAAAACGGTCTCTACGTTCATCGTTGGTATCCTGGTTTAACATCCAATATGGATTACCCAAACTTTTATTTTGTCCAGCATAACTTATGGCTCCGTATTCATCAGGAAACATTTCTGGATTACTCCATAAAGATGGTTTATATTTTTTCAGATCATCTATAGCAACGTTTCTTGGCATTCTATATACATAAGCCAAAACTCCTTCTGTACCAACATTTACCCTGTTCTCTAATTCCTGGGTAAAATAGGTAGCTTTAGAATCCAGAGTTAATTTATCTGATAAATCAATTACTCCTCTTAGGTTAAAATTATGACTGTGAAGTTCTGAATTCGGAATTACAGAAGTTGTCTGGTTATTCGTATATGAAAATCTTACACTATGGTTCTCACCACCCTGATCCATGGAAATTGTATTGATACTTTTAATTCCATTTTCAAAAAAGTCTTCTACATTATCTGGTTGTGCAGTATAGGCCCTTTCCTCCCCAGTATAATATAATTGTTGCGAACCATCTAAGCGAGGCCCCCAGGAACTGGATCCAAAATTTTCCAAATCTGAGTAGACGGCACCATTGGTTCCCTGACCATATTGATTTTGAAATTCAGGCAAGAACATAGTCTCTTCTATTGAAATATTGGAGTTTACTGAAATTCCTAATCCAGCTCCTCTTGTTCCTTTTTTTGTAGTGATTAAAATAACCCCACTGGCCGCTCGTGACCCATAAAGTGCTGCGGCATTAGGTCCTTTAAGAACAGAAATAGACTCGATATCTGCTGGATTTATATCTGTTACACCTCCACCTGTTACCGTACTGTTATAGATACTTCCTCCCGATTCAGTTCCGGAAGCATCGATAGGAATACCATCTACTACTATAAGCGCCTGGTTATTTCCGGTTAGCGTATTATTCCCACGAATAGTAATCCGGGATCCAGATCCTACTCCACTGGCTTGATTTACAACCAAGCCGGCTACCTTACCAACAAGGGAACTCGCCACGTTATAATCCTTAACAGTATTGATCTCGTCTGAATCCAATTCGGTTACAGCATAACCTAATGATTTTTTCTCCCTTGTTAATCCTAAAGAGGTCACTACTACCTCATCCAGCGCCTCAGTATCCGGAGAAAGTAATAAGTTCACTGTATTTTGTCCACTTACCGGGATTTCCTGTTTTTCATATCCAATCATAGAAAATACCAGAATTGCATCCTCTGGAACATTAATAGTGTAATTTCCGTCAAAATCTGTAGATGTACCGTTATTGGTTCCTTTTTCCAAAACAGTTACTCCCGGCAAGGGAATTCCGTTCTCAGAATCAGTTACTGTACCTGTTACTGTCTGCTCCTGTGCAATTAGGTTTTGATTAAATGAAAAAAACATTAATCCCAACAGGAATAATAATTTTTTAACCATGTGTAATTGAATTTTGATTAGTTGTTTCACGCATTTCAGCATGTTTTTGATTATAAAATTAGTTAAA
>NZ_DATCSO010000097.1:0-35919 GCF_036568425.1 Salegentibacter sp.
TTAACTAATTAAATTAAGACAAACAGCAATGAAAAGATTATTTTCTATTTTGGTAATCGCCGCGGTGATGGTGCTAGGAGCCGGAAACCTATATGCGGCCAATAATGTGAATACATTACCTGAAACAATTGTAAATTTTGTACAGGATGATGAGGCTGCAGCTGCCGCTGACGAGGTAGAGGAAGAAAGCCTCGGTTTTCACCAGGAACTTAAAAAACGTTTTATAGAAGGTGGTCCTGCATTTATGGGGATCGTTCTTTTATGTTTAATTCTTGGTTTGGCTGTTGCCATTGAGAGAATCATCTTTTTGAATCTTTCTACTACAAACACCAGAAAACTGGCTCAGGAAGTTGAAGACGCATTAAACAATGGTGGAGTAGATGCTGCTAAGGAAGTGTGTAGAAACACTAAAGGTCCTGTTGCTTCTATTTATTATCAAGGTCTGGACCGTGCCGACGAAAGCATTGATGCTGCAGAGAAAGCGGTAGTTGCTTACGGTGGTGTTCAAATGGGACAATTGGAGAAAAACGTATCCTGGGTATCTTTATTTATCGCTATTGCTCCTATGCTTGGTTTCATGGGGACTGTAATTGGTATGATTACCGCCTTCGATAGAATTGAGGCTGCTGGGGATATGCAACCATCACTTGTTGCCGGAGGTATTAAAGTGGCGTTACTTACCACAGTATTTGGTTTGATCGTGGCTATTATCCTTCAAATCTTTTATAACTACATTATTGCTAAGATTGACAGCATCGTGAATGATATGGAAGATGCTTCTATCACTCTTATAGATATGCTAGTAGCTTACAAAAACAAAAAAAGAATCTAAGACCAGATTAAATTATGACTTTACATAAAATATTAAAATATATAGCCCTCGTTATTGGTGTTATAGGTCTTATCCTGCTTGGGAGGATCTTGGCCGAGAGCGATGATGCTATCGAGGCCTCAGCCGATCTGCAGAACAGCCTTCTTGATCCGTTTATGTGGGTAGCGTATCTGGTATTAGCCGTTGTGTTGGTATTGGTAGCCCTCTTTGTAATAAAGGGCCTTTTTAAAGGAAATATTAAAAACACGCTAATTGTTGTTGGAGCATTCCTGGCAGTTATTATAATTGCTTACCTTGTAACTGATGGATCTCAAATGACTCTTAAAGACGGAAGCATGCTTTCGGCTAGCGGAGCTCATTGGATAAGTGCAGGATTAGTAACATTCTACATTCTTGCGGGAATTGCTGTTTTAGCAATGATATTCTCGGGAGTTAAAAAATTAATGAAGTAATAATATGGCAAGAAGAGAAGCACCAGAAGTTAATGCCGGTTCGATGGCCGATATTGCTTTCTTGCTACTAATCTTCTTTTTGGTAACCACAACCATTGAGACAGATAGTGGGATAAGTAGGAAACTACCCCCATGGCAGCCAGAAGAGCAAGAGCCGCCGGTAATTAAGCAGAGGAACATCTTCACTGTACTTGTTAATCGTAATAACGAATTACTTGTAGAAGATGAATATATGCAGATTGATGAATTGCGTCAGGCAGCCTTCGAATTTTTAGATAATGGAGGAGGAACCGGAGATGAGGCTTGTAATTTTTGTCAGGGTTCCGGTGATCCATCTTCATCTGTAAACCCACAGAAAGCGATCATTTCTTTGGTAAATGACCGTGGGACCGAGTATGGAACCTATATTGCAGTTCAAAATGAACTTGTAGCGGCTTATAATCAATTGAGAGATAGAGAGGCCCAGCGTATGTTTGGAAAATCCTTTACCAAAATGGAAAAGGATTATAATGATCCAAATTACAATGGGAATAAGGATAAGCTAAAAGATCAAATTGAGGTTATTAAAAATATGATACCTCAGAAGCTTTCTGAAGCAGAGCCAACAAGTTAACAGGCCTACTAACAAAACTTAAATTTGAGACTTAATTATGTCTAAATTCAAAAAGAAAACAAACGAAGGGCAACCTGCGATTAGTACAGCATCCTTACCGGATATTGTATTTATGCTACTGTTCTTCTTTATGGTGGTAACCGTAATGCGCCAAAATACGTTGATGGTACAGAATAAATTACCTTATGCCAATCAGGTTGAAAAACTTGATAAAAAGGATTTGGTAATGTATATCTATGCAGGAAAACCAAGTCCGCGTTATCAACAACGTTTTGGAACCGAAGCCAGAATCCAGTTGAATGATAAGTTCGCCAGTGTAAGTGAGGTACAACAGTTTATCTTTTCCGAAAGAGAAACTAAGCGTGAAGAATTGATCCCCTATTTAACAACTGCCCTTAAGGTAGATGAAGAAACAAATATGGGGTTGGTTTCAGATATCAAACAGGAATTGAGAAAAGCTGAAGCTCTTAAAATCAATTATACCACCTTACAAGGTGATGCTTTAAGAAACATGGAATAACGGCGAATCCGTTAGATCTTTTCAAAACTGTAAAAACATCCTGCCTTAATTAATTTTGGCAGGATGTTTTTTTATATTTAATAACTAAATTTTTAATCCAGATGAAGTTGGTGCGGCTTTATTTCTTCTTTCTGTTCCTTCCCTTAACACTTACGGCCCAGGTAAATGAACAGGAGCAGGTAAACCGAATCCCCGATTCGATACCTTCAATTATAGATAGCCTATACCGCGAAGACCAATTTTATGTAGGCCTTACTTTTAACCTTATAGATCAAAAACCTTCCTCTATTTCTCAATCTGGTTTTTCAGGAGGTATACACCTTGGTTTCATAAGGGATTTTCCCTTAAATAAACAACGTAATTTAGCAATTGGTACAGGGCTTGGCTGGTCTTTAAACAGCTTTGGACATAATCTTTTTATAGGGCAGGCAGAAAATGGAGAAACTATCTTCAGAAGTTTGGATAGGAGCCTGGATTATGATAGAAATCGATTCAGTACACAGCTTATTGAAGCTCCTTTAGAATTTAGATGGCGTACTTCTACAGCCGGGAGCTATAAATTCTGGCGTATTTATTCCGGATTGAAATTCGGGTATATTTATAAATTTAAGTCTAATTTTATTCAGCCTGGCAACCAGGTGGTACAATACGACCTTCCGGAATTAAACCGTTTCAGACTCGGTGCTAATCTTACTTTCGGATATAATACCTTTAACTTTCATTTTTATTACAGCCTTAATCCACTTTTCAATGATGCAACAGTAGACGAGGCAGAATTAGGGATTCACCTCGTTCGTATTGGTTTAATGTTTTACATCTTATAGCCAGAATCTCCACAAAATTAACTGCGGAAGAAAACCTGCAAGAACACCGAGTAAAAGTTCAGGGGAAGTATGAGCCTTATAATATAATCTTGATGATCCTGTTAAGCCACTGGCTAATACTAAAAACAGGATGCTATAAACTAGGTTTATGTGATAATGAATACTTAAACCTGCCACGAACATTGTTAAGCCGGCCAGCCCCATCATATGTAAACTTATCTTTATTCTGAACACAGAGAAAAGGTAAGCCACCACGCCCGAAATCAAAATCCCTGAAAAGTAATAGTAAAGTACAGGGTAGTTGTATACATTAAGAATCTGTTTTAGAATCATCAGTAATAGCAAAATGAAAAAGAACAACGGCCATTTGCGCTCTTTTGCATTCTGCATAAAAACGCTGTCTACTTTTCCAAGATTCCGAAGTAAGAAATAGAAAACTATAGGTATAAAAATAGTGAGAATAGATATTGCCAGTAATTTAGCCTGGATCACTCCAGAGGGAAAGAAGCGTGGCGTAACTAAGAAATAAATAAGACTTCCACCTAATGGCATCCAAATAGGATGAAAGATATAAGAAGCGCTTTTCAACAAAAAGTTCATTAAATTTCCTTTCGTAAACGGGCTACCGGAATATCGAGTTGTTCCCTGTATTTGGCCACTGTACGGCGTGCAATAGGATATCCCTTGTCCTTTAAAACCTTGGCTAGTTTCTCATCGGTTAAAGGCTTTTTCTTGTTTTCTTCCTCTATAGACATTTCCAGGATCTTTTTGATTTCCCGTGTGGAGACATCTTCACCCTGATCATTTTTCATAGATTCAGAAAAGAACTCTTTTATCAGTTTTGTTCCGTAGGGGGTATCAACATATTTACTGTTGGCAACCCTGGAAACCGTAGATACATCCATTCCAATTTCATCGGCAATATCCTTTAGAATCATAGGCCTGAGGTTGCGTTCATCACCGGTTAGAAAATACTCCTTCTGGTAATTCATAATAGAACTCATGGTGACCATAAGAGTTTGTTGGCGCTGTTTAATAGCTTCAATAAACCATTTAGCCGAATCCAATTTTTGCTTGATGAACATCACTGCCTCCTTTTGGTCCTTGGTCTTTTCCTTAGACTCTTTATAGCCTTTAAGCATATCGCTGTAATCCCTGGAAATATGCATTTGTGGTGCATTTCTACCGTTTAAAGTTAACTCCAGGTCTCCATCGACAATTTTTATCGTGAAATCGGGAATTACGTGCTCTACTATTCTGGTATTACCGGAGTAAGAGCCCCCCGGTTTCGGATTAAGATGCTCGATTACGTCTATAGCCTCTCTTAATTCATCCTCACTAATGTCGTGTCGGGAAAGTAGTTTAGTGTAATGTTTCTTGCTGAAAAGATCGAAGGATCTTTCAAGCATATCGGCAGCGAGCTGAACGGCTTTAGTAGGTTCCCGCCTGTCTAGTTGCAGCAATAAACATTCTTGTAAGGAGCGGGCTCCCACTCCGGCAGGATCAAGTGCCTGTACTTTCTTTAAAACATTTTCTACCGTTTCTTCATCGGTATAAATATTCTGGGTAAAAGCAAGATCATCTACTACATCCTGAAGTTCTCTTCTAAGATAACCGCTTTCATCTATACTACCCACGAGAAAATCTGCGATCTCCTGTTCATTGTCATTAAACCTTAAAGTGCTTAACTGGGTCTTTAAATATTGTGTAAAGGAAGTCCCAGAGGCATAAGGCACGCTTTTTTCATCGTCATCAGCACTGTAATTATTGGCCTGAAGTCTATAATTAGGGATTTCATCGTCACTTAGGTATTCGTCTACATCGATTTCTGTTTCAATAGTCTCATTGTCGCTGTCATCTTCAGTATTTGAAAATTCTTCTTCGTATTCATCTTCACTCTCTAATTTGCCATCTTCCAACGCCGGGTTTTCCTCCAATTCTTCCTTCACCCTTTGTTCAAAAGCCTGGGTAGGAAGCTGGATGAGTTTCATTAGCTGTATCTGCTGAGGAGACAGCTTCTGTGAGAGTTTTAAATTTAATTGTTGTTTAAGCATATATATAATTTTGCCTTACTACAAAAATAAGCAAAACAACGCTACACTAGCTTTGGCACAGTAAGTGATTGTGGTAAAATTTTGTTAAGTAAGCCTGCTTTGTTCTTCTATTTTTATGAATCTTTTGGGAGGGGCCACGGCAATATTCATCCATTCCAGCGTTGCCGGATGTTGAAATTTTAGATTAGTGGCTGTAAGAAATAACCCTTTGATATTCCCCGGACTATTGCCTTTACCGTATATTTTATCGCCAACTATGGGGTAACCGGCCTTCGCTAAATGAATCCGGATCTGATGAGTTCTTCCGGTCTTTGGAATGGCAGAAACAATAGAAAAATCATTCCCTTTAATCTGAAAACCTTTTATTAGTGAAATCTCTGTTTGCGATTCTTTACCTTCTATTTTAAACTGAAGATTCTTTTTCTCCGGGAATTTCCCTTCCAATATAGCTGTATAGATTTTCTGAATTTTTTTTTCTTTAAAATCCCTGTGAAGTTTTCTAAGGCTGTCTCCTGTCTTGGCAACAAGGAGTATGCCTGAGGTGGGATTGTCCAACCTGTGAGCCGGTTGTGGTGCTGGAAGAGCCGTTGGAATTTTTGAGAGCTTTAAATTAAAAGGAAGGGCATTGGTAATAGTCTTAAAATAATTTCCACTGGTGGGATATCCGGCCGGTTTATCTACCACGGCGATATGATCATCTTCCAAAAGCACTTCCAGCTTTAAACTGAATACTTTTCGCGGGGCTTCCTGTTTGAATAATTCTATTTTTTGCCCTTCTGTTATCCAGTCACCGGTGTTAGAGGCTTTGCCGTCTATTTTTATTTCACCACGCTTAATGGCTTTTTTGATACTGCTTTTAGTAGGTGCAGCCTGGAAGATGGAAACCGCATATTCCTGCAACCGTATATCTTTTACGCCTGCAGGAACAATATGGGTTTCAATAAGTTTCAAAAATTAAAATTCTGCATTTCCGGGGAATCTTGGAAAAGGGATTACATCTCTAATATTCCCCATGCCGGTAACAAATTGCACAAGGCGTTCAAACCCGAGTCCGAATCCACTATGTACGCAGGTACCAAATTTCCTGGTGTCCAGATACCACCAAAGTTCTTTCTCATCGATACCGAGTTCTTTCATCTTTGATTTCAGCACTTCCAGGCGTTCTTCCCGTTGAGATCCTCCCACGATCTCCCCAATTCCAGGAAAAAGGATATCCATGGCTCTCACGGTTTTTCCATCCTCATTAAGACGCATATAAAACGCCTTAATATTTGCCGGGTAATCAAATAATATCACGGGGCATTTAAAGTGTTTTTCAACAAGGAAACGCTCATGTTCGCTCTGTAGATCGGCGCCCCAGTCTTCAATAACATAATTGAATTTCTTCTTTTTGTTGGGCTTACTGTTCTTTAAAATCTCGATCGCTTCGGTATAACTTACCCGCTTAAAGTTGTTGTCCAGAACAAAATTCAACTTTTCCAGTAGGTTCATTTCACTGCGTTCAGCTTTAGGCTTTAGTTTATCTTCATTCTCGAAACGCTGTGCCAGAAACTCCAGATCATCCTTGCAGTTTTCGAGTACATATTTTAGCACATACTTGATAAAATCTTCAGCCAGATCCATGTTGCCGTCCAGGTCACAAAAAGCCACCTCAGGCTCTATCATCCAGAATTCTGCAAGATGTCTTGAGGTATTTGAATTCTCTGCTCTGAATGTAGGGCCAAAGGTGTAAACCTGGCCCAGACCAAGGGCATAGGTTTCAGCTTCAAGTTGGCCCGAAACGGTAAGGTTGGTCTCTTTCCCGAAGAAATCTTTTTTAAAGTCTATACTACCGTCTTCTGTCTTTGGCGGATTTTTTAGATCAAATGCAGTTACTTTAAACATTTCCCCTGCACCTTCAGCATCACTACCGGTTATTATTGGCGTGTTTACATAATGGAAATTATTTTGCTGAAAATAACTGTGTACGGCGAATGATAATTTGGATCGCACGCGCATCACAGCACCAAAAGTATTAGTACGCACCCTTAAATGGGCTTGCTCCCGAAGCTTCTCCAGGCTATGTCGTTTTGGGGAAAGAATGGTTAATTTTACCTCTTCCGGATTCGCATCTCCCAGTACTTCCAGTTCCTTAACTTCAATTTCCACTCGTTGCTGGCTGCCTTCACTTTCGACAAGAGTACCAAAAACTCTAATGGCAGCTCCTACGGTTACTCTTTTTAAAAGCTCTTCATTGAAATTTTCGAAATCTACAACACATTGAAGGTTGTTGATGGTTGAACCATCGTTCATCGCGATAAAGCGATTGCTCCTGAATGAGCGTACCCAACCTTTCACTTCAAATTCCTGTAAAAACTGATTGCTGTCTAATATTTCAGCAATTTTTGCTTGTATCATTTATGTTAGATTTAGAAAGAAACAAAGATAATTTTTCCGTTTATGCTTAGCAAGTAAGCCTTTTATTTTGAAAACCTTTCGGCCAAATTAATTTTATTCAGGGTGATTCTGTTCTTCTTTTGTGATCTCCTCTTCATCCTCTTCAGATTCAATGATCTTCATCGCCGGTTCCTTCATTACTTCCTTATTGGCGATGTTTCGTTCCAGGGATAATAAAAGCGATGGCAGTAATAAAAGGTTGGACAGCATTGCGAAAAGCAGAGTTGCTGAAACGAGTCCGCCAAGCGCTACCGTTCCTCCATAACTGCTAATCATAAATACCGAAAACCCAAAGAAGAGTACAATAGATGTATAGAACATGCTCACACCGGTTTCCTTTAGGGCCGCATAAACCGATCGTTTAATCTTCCAGTTGTTGGCTTTAAGCTCCTGTCTGTATTTAGCTAGAAAATGTATAGTATCATCTACCGATATCCCAAAAGCAATACTAAAAACAAGAATGGTGGAAGGCTTTATCGGGATTCCCAAAAAGCCCATCATTCCTGCCGTCACCAATAATGGTAGCAGGTTTGGAACCAGAGAAATAAGGATCATCCTGAATGACCTGAACAACCAGGCCATAAATAAGGCGATTAGCAATATGGCCAGGGAAAGAGAAATTATTAGGTTTTTTACCAGGTAATTAGTCCCTTTTTGAAAAATAAGTGCTTTTCCTGTGAGCGAAACATCATATTGTTCTTCTGGGAAGATCTTATTAATCTCCGGCCAGAGATTCTCCTCTATTCGTTCCATCTTGTCGGTCCCAATATCTTTCATAAAGGTTGTGATCCTTGCATATTGACCGGTAGAATCTACATAAGAATTCAACAGATTTTCCCCAGTATTCATCCCTTTGGTGTAGGGCATGATAAAATTTCGTTCCTGGGAAGTTGGAAGCTGAAAGTATTTTGGATTACCATTATAATAAGCCTGTTTGGTGTATTTCACCAATCTCACCACCGATAGGGGTTTAGACAGTTCAGGTATATCTGTTATTTCTTCCTCAAGACGCTCCATGCGCTTCAGGGTAGAAAGCCTCAAAACTCCCCTGGGGCGTTTGGTATCCACAAGGATTTCCATGGGCATTACCCCATCGAATTCTTCTTCAAAAAATTTGATGTCCTGGAAGAAAGTTGCTTCCTGAGGCATATCCTCCAGAAGACTACCTGAAATTTTAATGGTATAGATTCCTATAATGCTTACAACCAGTAAAAAAACTGAAACTATATAAATTGCAATCCTGTGATGCCTAACCATACGTTCCATCCAATCTACAAAACCACCTATCCATCTCTTGTTGAGGTGTTTAAGGTGCTTGTCTTTTGGAACAGACATATAGCTGTAAATAATGGGAATAATAAGAAGGCTAAGCACAAAAATCGCCAGAATGTTTATGGAAGCTACTAAACCAAATTCCTTAAGCAAAGTGCTGTCTGTAAGGATAAAGGCTGCAAAACCGGAAGCTGTGGTGACATTTGTCATTAGAGTGGCATTCCCCACCTTTGTTATTACCCGCTGAAGTGATTTTGCCTGGTTCCCGTGTTTTTTTATCTCCTGCTGATATTTATTGATGAGGAAAATACAATTAGGAATTCCTATCACAATAATGAGCGGTGGAATTAAGGCTGTTAAGACGGTTATTTCGTAATGTAGTAAGCCAATAACCCCAAATGCCCACATCACACCAATACAAACCGTGATCATCGAGATTATAGTAGCACGAATAGACCGGAAAAAGAAAAAGAAAATCAGGGAGGTTACGCTTAGTGCCGCCAGTATAAAAAGACCGATCTCATCGATGATATTCTGTGAATTAAGGGTGCGTATGTATGGCATTCCCGACACCTTAACATCAATTTCGTGGATTTCTTCAAATTCCCCGATTAGTGGTCTGAGTTTTTCGAGTACGAAATCTTTCCTTTCTTCTGAATTAACAATCTCTTTATTGATGTAAAGGGCAGACTGAATAGTGTTGGAATGCGAACTGTAGACCAGATTTTCATAAAACGGAAGCGCGGTAAAAAGTTCATTTTCATAAGCTTTTAATTGCTCTTTATCAGGCTTATCCTCTTCGATAAAGGGAACCATTTCAAACCGCTTGGGGTCATTAAACTTTTTCAGCTTCTTTAAATTACTTATCGAAATAACATGATC
Source organism: Salegentibacter sp. (assembly GCF_036568425.1). Lineage (GTDB taxonomy): Bacteria > Bacteroidota > Bacteroidia > Flavobacteriales > Flavobacteriaceae > Salegentibacter. The sequence continues at coordinate 9,886 of NZ_DATCSO010000097.1, forward strand.
TACTTCAGGATAGCTTTCAAGTTCCTCATTAAGTACTGTCCAGGCCTGGAATTTTTCAGGAGTAAATAAAGCGGAATCCTTAACTCCAAGAATTATAAGGTTGCCTTCTTCTCCAAAAGTATCAAGAAAGGAATTGTAAGTTAAATTAGCTTCGTGATCGTCAGGCAATAAATTAGCTTCGGTATAGGAAAATTGCATGTTTTTCCATTGTGTAGCCAGAAAGGCCGTGGTAGCCAAAACCAGTAAAATAATAATAATTCTGTTGCGAAGAATTAATCTTGCAACAGAGTTCCAGAAACCAAAGCTGAAAATTTTGGACATGGGTGAGGTTTAAACGAGGGCAAAGGTATAAAAAGCCATACTAAATAGCGGTTTTTTAATTGTAAAGTACAGTCTTTAGATCTTTAATTGAAAGGTAAATTTGAAGGCGAAATTCTGTTTAAAGCCCGGTAGGCTATAACCGCCGTAACGGTAGGCAGTTCCAAGACCAAAACCGGCCAGGATATTATTAACCTCGAGTCCGGCTTCGGAATAGACCTGATCCAGAGTGTTGAATGATGTATTTACATGGTTTTCAGGGTTTTTGAATGAACCAATTGCATGACGGGAGATAAGTACAAGCTCCGGTTTCATAAACCTATTGAGCTCGGCTGGTCTGAATTGATGCTTTATATGAAGCATAGCCTGGCGGTCGCTAAAGAATTCGTTGTAATACATGGTTTCAAAGCTCGTATGCCCTGCCACAGAGAAACGCTTAAGTATTTCTGCTTGGTTTCCATTATTGGGCAAGGCGTGAAAAGCATGGGTAAGAGGAATATCTCCTATCCCATAATTTCCTTCCAGGATGAATTCCGTGCGGGATTGATCTAACCTCTTAATTTCGTGTTCAATTTTTAATCCGATTTTAGTAAAGTTGAAGTCACTGTTCATAAAACCTGAGAAAGCCTGAGTGACCTGCCCTGTGAATTTAGGGAATCCTTTTTCTATCAGGTAGTTGTTTGTTGGGGTTTTTAAAAATCTTCCAAAAGGGCGCCATAAAAAAGAAAAAGTAGCCTGGCTAAGCTGGTAGTTACTTAGTTGTTGTCCTTCATGGATAAAAGCATAATCCAGGATATTTTCTATCTGGCTGTGGCTAATTTGTAATTCGCTGTTAAGCCTCGAGGTAAAACGATGGGTGAGGCCCACGCTAATTGTTTTATCGGTATAGAAAAAACTAATATTCACAAACCGGGGTTCAATAATAGAAAACTCGTTTACGCCCTGCAGATAATCAAAACTTCCTACTTCAATAATATCGCTGGTATAATTCAGTTTCAGATTGGTGCCACTTGGTTTATGAAGCGGTATTTTGGTGCCCAGGCCATATTTAAAAACTTCATCTTTAAGGCCATACACAGCGTAAGCGTTAATATTGAATTTATCTGAAAATCTTTTATTTGTCTTTCCTCCAAAACCCAGGCGCAAACCTTCATAATTATTGTACTTTAAAAATTTACCCAAATCAAAATCCCAGAAACCAAAAGGGTAGTAACCCGTTGCAATAGTATTTTTTATTTCTATTTTGCGTTCTACATCCTTTTCTTTTACCAGGCTAATAACTCTTTTCTCCAAATTTTTATCAGCAAAAGTTAAGGGCTGTTGGCGGTTACTTTGCCAGAATTCTACCCCAGGCTTAAACGCGCCTGAGGTTACCTCCACCTGTGCAGAAGGATTTTCTATTTCTTCTTCTGCAAGAAACTGAATTTCATAATTAGTAGTTGAAGAAGTGAGATAGAGATCGGCTTCTTTCTCATCTCCGGAAAGTAAACCATTAATAATACCTCCTCCACTTTGAAGACGGCCGGTAGAAATCATCCCGCCAAAAACCGAAATATCTTTCCCGCCGCTACCTGGCCTAATTTGGGTTGTTTGCTTTTTAGGAAACCATAGCTTCTCTTCTTCAAAGTATTCGAATTCCTGATCGACTTGCAATTTAATGGCCCCCAGTAATTGCGCTTTGAACTTTTGTACTGCAAAACTTGTAGTGTCCAAATACAATATCCCTTCTAATCCGGCGACGGCTTTTTCCCGTTTGGGTTTAAAATATACCACAAAAGCGGGTTTTGCAGTTTTTGTAGTATCCAGGATTTTAAATTTATAATTTCTGAAGGCCTGTTTGGAAAGAGGTCCGGCATATTCGGTTTCAAAAATGGGATAATCTTTTTTGTAAATCGAAAAAGGATTCACTTTAAGCGAGAGGATCTCATACACCGGCTTTTTAAAGCCAGCGGTTTTCAAACCTATTACTATCTCTTTTAGACCTTTTCCCTTCTCGAAACGATATTCGCTTATTTTTTCTGAAAAATAAGCGGCACCACTTTGAATAATAGTTTCAACCTCCTGCATAGTGCTGTCGGTTTCAAGGCGTATTCGGTTTTTCTCGTTATCGATTAAGAATTTATTGTAGCTTCTGAAGCTGAAAGAATTTACCGCTTTTTCGGGATCATTATTAGCTCGGGCGGCGATTGCCTTTCTTATTATCCTGTTTGCCGGGTTCTTTTCGGGATATAAAAAAACGGCCTCCAGGGTTTGAGTAAATGGCTTGAGCCGGACAAAGATAAATTCTATCGCAGCAGATAGTTGGATTGTTCGGGAGGAAAAACCCACATAAGAAAAAGTGGCTTCGGCTGTAGATTCTTTCAATTCAATTGAAAATGAGCCATCAATATTTGTAAGGCCTGCAGACTCCCCCTGGATGGAAATCTTCGCGTAGGGGAGAGGATTCCCGGTTTCAGCATTTACAACTCGTCCCGAAATTTGATGTTGCGCGACAGCATTGGATAAAGAAACAATACAAACGAAAGCGAGAATGAGGCAATGGCGCATATTATTTCTTTAGTGATCGCTTAAATTTCTGGATTTTAAGCCTAAAATAAAAATTGTCAGACAGGCAGGAGTATGCTTATCTGACAATTGTATGTTAAATTATAAAAGGTCTTGCTGCTATACAGTCATGATCTCTTTCTCTTTAGTCTCGAGAATCCTATCGATTTGGGCTATATAAGTATCTGTCAACTGCTGTACTTCTTCTTCAGAAGCTTTAAGGAGATCTTCAGAAATATCAAGCTTTTTAAGCTCATTATTAGCTGATTTCCGATCGTTACGAACCCCAACTTTTGCATCTTCAGCTTCAGCTTTGGCTTGTTTGGTAAGCTGCTTTCTTCTTTCCTCGGTTAATGGCGGTACGCTTATGATCACGTTTTCACCATTGTTCATTGGGTTAAACCCAAGATTGGCCTGCATTATCCCTTTTTCGATATCGCCTATAAGGCTTTTCTCAAATGGCTGAATGGAGATGGTTCGGGCATCGGGTGTGTTCACGTTGGCTACCTGGTTTAGCGGAGTTTGTGACCCGTAGTACTCTACCATTACCCCGCCAACCATTGAGGGACTGGCCTTTCCGGCCCTGATATTTGCTAATTGTTTTTTAAGGTGAGAAATGGCCTTTTCCATTCCTTCTTTGGCACTATCAATAATAAATTCAATTTCGTCTTCCATCTTTTTAAAGTTTAAAATGCAGGTTTATTTTGAACTATAGATTTACTTTGGTTCCAATATTCTCGCCGGTTACTACTTTCAGAAGATTTCCGGGGGTATTCATATCAAAAACTATAATGGGTAATTCGTTTTCCTGACTTAGGGTAAAGGCAGTAGTATCCATCACTTTAAGGCCTTTTCGAATTACATCATCAAAGGTAATATAATCAAATTTTGTTGCTTTGTTATCCTTTTCAGGATCCGCGGTGTAAATACCATCTACGCGGGTTCCTTTAAGGATAACATCGGCATGAATTTCTATGGCTCTTAACACAGCAGCAGAATCGGTTGTGAAATAAGGATTTCCTGTTCCTCCACCGAAGATTACCACCCGACCCTTTTCCAGGTGTCGTATCGCTCTTCTCCTAATAAAAGGTTCAGCTACTTCATTGATGTGAATGGCCGATTGAAGGCGGGTTTGAATATCGGCATCTTCAAGTGCTCCCTGAAGTGCAAGTCCGTTAATAACAGTGGCAAGCATTCCCATGTGATCTCCTTGTACGCGGTCCATTCCTTTACTGGCTCCGGCGACGCCTCTGAAAATATTTCCGCCTCCAATCACAATAGCGACTTCAACACCTTTATCTGTTACCGATTTAATTTCCTTTGCATAATCTGCCAGCCTAACAGGATCAATACCGTATTGACGGTCTCCCATTAAAGCCTCTCCCGATAATTTTAAAAGTATTCTTTTATACTGCATAGCCAGTTTTTAATTAATTGCTGCAAATATAGGTATTATCTTAAAGTGATAAATAAGGTTTTTTAATGGATTCTTGTTAAAGCCTTGCTAAGGAGTTTGTAAGATATGGCGAGGTTTTTGCTATATTTGAAGTTTGAAAAATTAAATAAAAACAGGGAATGATAGGATATTATATAATTGCTGGAATACTATTTATAGTGAGTATGTATGTGAGCAATAAGCTAAAGAGTAAATTTAAAAAATACTCTAAAGTTCACTTGCAGAACGGGATGAGCGGGAAGGAAATCGCTGAAACAATGTTGAGGGATAATGGTATTACTAACGTAAAGGTTATCTCAACTCCTGGAATGCTCACGGACCATTATAATCCTCAGAAAAAAACCATAAATCTTAGTGAAGGTGTCTACACTCAACGTAATGCGGCAGCTGCCGCAGTTGCGGCCCATGAAACCGGACATGCTATACAGCATGCCCAGGCTTACAGCTGGTTGCAGTTGCGTAGTCAACTTGTTCCCGTGGTGAGTGTAGCTTCCAGATTTTCACAATGGGTAATCTTTGGTGGATTGATGTTGATGGCGACTACTGCCATGGGAAGTACAATCTTGTTAATTGGAATTATACTTTATGCTATGGGTACTCTTTTTAGTTTTATAACCTTGCCGGTTGAATATGATGCCAGTAAGCGGGCTCTAGTATGGTTAGAAAATGAGAATATGCTTTCTACCCAGGAGCACGATGCTGCTGAAGATTCTTTAAAATGGGCAGCACGCACCTATGTAGTAGCCGCTGTTGGTTCTTTGGCCACATTGTTATACTTTCTTAGTATCTATATGGGAAGAGATTAATTTGCCATTAGATTTAATTACATAATAAAGAAGAGGCCGTATGGATAATACGGCCTCTTTCTATTTGGCAGGGAAGAAATATTCTGGTTAGCCTGGCTTAAGCTTAATTAGATTTCCGGATTCTCCCTGCCTGCTCAAACAAACTAAATTTTTAGGCTTTCTAATCTATTTCTGAAAGTCTATTTTCTATTTACACATTGAAATATACTTAAAACTTCTCATCTTTCTTGCATAATAGGACTTCGGAAAGAGTGAATAGTTTAAAAAAGAAGAAGCCTGCCGGAAATTCCGACAGGCCTCCCTGACAATTAAACGAATGTTTAAAAATTTTTCTGCTATTTAATAGGGTTTAGGATAAGGTCAATTCTTTCTAGTGCATCCTGAAGGTGATATCTGGTTAAGGTATCACCGGTTCTATTAATAGCGTTCCTTATTTGACGTTCCAGGGTTTTAAGCTCCCCACGAACAACCGGGCGGATGTCGCTTTGTGCAACATTTATGTCACTTCTTGAAGACCAGGCTCTCATTCGACTTGGTATTTCAGGCTGTTCTTCAGTCATTAAATATTCCATTCGGTCTATATAGGCACGCTGAAGATTTCTACGGTAGCGATCAATTCTTTGACCACGGGATAATTCGCTGAAGATGCCTTTACGCAGGTCACTCATCATATCCAATAGGGAATAAGCTTCATTTCCGTTAACTTCTTCATTTTCCATAAGACGAGCCATTCTACCAAAATCGAGCAGGTTATTCAGGGTGCGCACCTGATAATTTCTGATGCGCTCAATATTTCCGTCAAATTCAATTTTGTTGAAAATTTCCTGGTCAATAAGCCATTCGGGAGTTGAGAAGAGTTGATCTTGCAGAAATTGCATTGCATCTTCCTGGTGTTCAGCGTCTACGTGAGTATAAACCGCTCCTTCCTGGTCGTAGGTTTTGTAATGTTCATAAACTCCACCAATATTGGCGGCTACGTGCCCCATATATCTGTTGTATTGTCCCAGCACCTGCGAATACAGATCATCTAGATCTTCGTAATTTTTACCCTCTTCAGCAGTCCATTCAATTAAGTTTGGGACAATTCGTTTTAGATTTTTAATTCCGTATTCACTGGCAAGAATGGCGTCATCTCCCAGATCTTCTGTTTGTGAGCTGGGATCAATAACCCCACCTCCTTGTTGTCTTCCGAAGCGATAAAGTGGATCTCCAGCTTTTTCAAGGATCCACTGGTCAAGAACCTCTTTTTCTTCTTCGGCGGTCTTATCAAGAATTGGCTTATACCCCCATTTGATGGCATATTTATCATATGGGCCAATATTTGGCATTAATGCAACATCTCCATCTCCGGGCTGGGCGATGTAGTTGAAGCGGGCGTAATCCATAATAGAAGGGGCGGTTCCGAATTCAGCAGTGAACTCAGGATCACGCAATTTTTCTACCGGATAAGCAGCACTACTTCCCATATTGTGCGGTAAACCAATAGTATGACCTACTTCGTGGGCAGATACGAATCGGATTAATCTACCCATTACTTCATCTTCAAATTGAGGCATCTGTGCATCTTCATTAATTGCTGCGGTCTGCACAAAGTACCAGTTTCTTAAGAGGGTCATTACATTGTGATACCAGTTTATATCAGATTCAAGGATTTCTCCTGAACGGGGATCACTCACATGAGGCCCGTTTGCATTTGGAATAGGGGAGGCGAGGTATCTCACTACCGAATAGCGAACATCTTCAGGACTCCAATCCGGATCTTCTTCTTTACTTGGTGGGTCTTTGGCGATAATTGCGTTTTTAAACCCGGCCTCTTCAAATGCGACCTGCCAATCTTCAATTCCTTGTTTGATATAAGGCCTCCATTTTTCCGGGGTTGCGCGGTCTATATAATAAACGATGGGTTCCTTTGGTTCTACCAATTCCCCGCGTTTAAATTTTTCTTTGTCTTCTTCCTTAACCTCAAGTCTCCAGCGATCGAGATATTTAACCTCTTTACTTTTATGATCTTCCCGGCCGTAGTCAACTTGCCCACGCGCAAACCATCCAACACGCTGGTCAAAATACCGACGTTCCATTGGTACTTTTGGAAGCAGAATCATAGAGTTGCTGAATTCCAAAGAAATGGAGCCGGTACTGGCGTTTGATGGTGGTTCGCCGGCATTATAGGTTTTTACGTGACGCACCTCGATATTTTCGGGATAGCTTCTAATGGTATCTATATACGAACGGGCTTCATCAAGGCGGGAAACCTTATATTGTTCCCGGGTCCTGTCAGGGAGCCCAAGAGCCATAACATCTTTGGTGTAAAGTTCGGTTACATCTATTACTGTTGTTTTGTTTATTGAGTCTTTCCCATAGGTTTTAATCGGGAAACGTTGCAATACAGGTTCAAAATTTGAATTTACCACGGCTTCGTGTACAGGTAGGGAATCAGCCGCGTAAATCTCGTGAGAAACAACACGCAATAATACGTTTCCATCCTTTTTCTGCCAGCGATGAACCTGAGTGTTTTGTTTTCCACCTCCAAAACCAATTCCTGTTGCAGTTTTTGCAATTCTGGTCACGGTAAGCATTTCGCGGTTAAAAAGACTGTCTGGGATCTCGTAGAAATATTTGTCTTCTACGCGATGCACAGTGAATAGTCCTGAATCTGACTTTGCGTCTTTGGTAATCACTTTATCATAGGGTTTTACCCCGTTGCCATTTTTTTCACCCTCATCGGTTTTTGCGGTGGGGGCATTATCTTTTTCTGGTTGTAAAACAGCACAACTGCTAACCGATAGCGATAAGGCTATGAGAAGCACTTTGTGAGAGAAAGTTTTGTTCATAAAAAATTCTTTATTTGGTTAAAATATCTGAAGGCGGAATTATTTTCAGCCTAAGCCAAAATAAAAAAAAGACCACCATTGGCAGTCTTTTGACTTATAAATCTTAAAAAGGTTTAAAATAAAGTTAAAAACCACTCAATTTAACCGTTATTTAGGAAGAAAAATCATTTCCGGATGGACTAAACCGCCTTAATCTTCATGGTTTCCCCATCTTTGAAAACATCGATCATCTTGTATTTCCGCAAGCCTTTAGAAGCCTTATCCCATTTTTTATTGCTCAATCCCGATTTGGTTTTTACCTCCTCTAAATCATGAATTTCGTTATCCTTTAAAATGCTGAATACTTCTTTTTCTTCCTCACTAAGTTCTACAGCCTTTTTCTCTGGTTTCATTTGTGGGAAAAATAATACTTCCTGAATTGACCTGTTATTGGTTAAGAACATAATCAACCTGTCCATTCCAATCCCCAGTCCCGAAGTAGGAGGCATTCCGTATTCCAGGGCTCTAAGAAAATCCTGATCTATAAATTCGGTTGCTTCATCGTCTCCTTTTTTTGCCAGTTTTAACTGCTCTTCAAAACGTTCACGTTGATCGATAGGATCGTTTAATTCAGAATATGCATTTGCAATTTCCTTCCCGCAAACCATGAGTTCAAAACGTTCGGTTAATTCTGGATTTTCCCGGTGTTCCTTGCAAAGCGGACTCATTTCTTTTGGATAATCGGTTATGAATGTGGGTTGGATATAATTCCCCTCACATTTTTCTCCAAAGATCTCATCGATGAGTTTTCCTTTTCCCATGGTTTCATCAACATCAATGCCCATATCTTCAGCAGCTTTTCTTATTTCTGCTTCAGATTTGCCGGTGATGTCGAAACCGGTAAATTCTTTAATAGAATCGGTCATAGTGACCCTTTTATATGGGGCTTTAAAATCTATTTCATATTCACCAAAAACAGCCTCGGTAGTGTCATTAACTTCCATGGCGCAGTGTTCCAGAAGGTTTTCAGTAAATTCCATCATCCAGTTATAGTCTTTATAGGCTACATAGATTTCCATCGCCGTAAACTCCGGGTTGTGGGTACGATCCATACCTTCGTTTCTGAAGTTTTTGGAGAACTCATAAACCCCGTCAAAACCACCTACAATAAGTCTCTTTAGATATAATTCATTGGCTATCCTTAAATAAAGCGGAATATCGAGCGCATTGTGATGTGTGATAAATGGTCTGGCTGCGGCACCCCCGGGAATGGATTGCAGGATAGGAGTTTCCACTTCAAAATAACCTTTCTCGTTGAAGAAATTACGCATGGCATTGAATAATTTCGTGCGTTTAACGAAAATCTCTTTAACGTGTGGATTTACCGCGAGATCGGCATAACGCTGGCGATATCGATGCTCAGGATCGTTAAAACCATCATGGGTGTTTCCTTCCTTATCTGTTTTTGGCAAGGGTAAAGGGCGTAGGGCTTTGCTGAGTAAAGTGAAATCTTTCACCATCACCGTCATTTCACCTACCTGGGTTTTGAAAAGCTCTCCTTCGATTCCAATAAAATCACCTATATCAAGCAGTTTCTTGTAGAAATTATTGTACTTATCCTTGTTCTCGCCGGGACAAATTTCATCCCGGTTAAAATAGATCTGAATTTTCCCTTCAGAGTCCTGAAGCTCGGCAAAAGAAGCTTTCCCCTGGATACGACGCGACATAAGTCGGCCGGCCATCACTACCTTTTTTCCTTCTTCAAAATGTGATTTTATCTGTTTGGTGGTATGATCTACCGGAAATAGATCGGCGGGATATGGATTGATGCCTTCTTTGCGAAGGGCTGCGAGCTTGTCTCGACGTATAATTTCCTGTTCAGATAGGTGCATGATAATAGTTTGAAAAATTAAAAACCTGCTTTTCTGCAAGGCGGATGCAAATATAGTGACTATCAGGCTACCAACCAATGGAGGTGCAGGCCGAATTTTTAATCTTATCTTTGCCCTTAGAATTGCTTTAAATTTTTGAATTATGAGTGTTTGGAGAGTTTTGCTTTCTGTGTTGTTTCCGCCCCTTGCCGTGTATGATCGTGGCTGTGGCTCTATTCTAATTGTGTTTCTATTAACTTTGCTGGGTTGGATTCCAGGGGTAATCGCAGCGCTCATAATTCTGAATAATCCGAATAAATAGAGGATGAATAAGAAAATCGAATTACAACACCTTGGCTTAAAAGATTATAAGGAAACCTGGGATTACCAGGAAGAGCTTTTTCAAAAAATACTGGATCTTAAAATAAGGAATCGCCGGGAAGAACTCAATTTAGAAACTCCCAATTACTTTCTTATGGTGGAACATCCTCATGTGTATACCTTAGGTAAAAGCGGCGATATTAACCATCTCCTGATTTCCGAAGAAGAATTGGAAAAAAGGAATGCTAAATATTATAAGATAAACCGTGGAGGTGATATTACCTATCACGGCCCGGGACAAGTTGTGGGGTATCCTATTCTAGATCTGGAAAATTTCTTTACCGATATTCATAAATACCTTCGCTTATTGGAAGAAATGGTTATCCTTACGTTGGAGGAATATGGGGTGAAATGTGAACGAAGCCCTGGTGAGACCGGCGTTTGGCTGGACGTGGGCACTCCCTTTGCCCGTAAGATCTGTGCAATGGGCGTAAGGGCCAGTCGTTGGGTGACCATGCACGGCTTTGCACTCAATGTAAATGCCAACCTGGGGTATTTTGATAATATTGTTCCCTGCGGAATTAAAGGCAAAGCAGTAACTTCTCTTAATGTTGAGCTTGGAAAAAAAGAAGTTCCAATGGATGAAGTTCAGGAGAAATTATTAAAACATTTTTCTCGTTTATTCGAAGCAGAGATGCTCTAATAGAAGCCTGAACGATTGCTTTTATAACTTGAGTTTTTCCTATGTGAAAATCTTATGGATTTTAAAACCTATAGATTAAAATTTCCCCTTTATCACCTTTCACTACAAACTCGGGGGCATTATCATTATTGATATTACTCAGGTCGATTGTTGAGGTGCCATATACAGGAAAACCAGATAATAATTCGGCATTACTATCAAAAACATAAACTTTTTGGGTTTGTAAATCGGTGATACTAATATAGTATTTGTTATTTTCCAGAAAGATTTGTGGCTCGGTATAGAGTCCAAAATCTAAAACAACCTCTTTATCCCGAATCCTTAGTATGTTTTCAGAAAAACTAACCAGTAAATTGGAGGTGGCGTCTATTTTATGGTTTTGAGCCAGGTTTAAATTTTGATTTGAAACCTTTCCATTTTCATTTATCAGGATGAGTTCTCCCAGGTTATTACTGGAGATAAAATGCCCCTCATACTGAAACCATTCATTATCAGAGAAATCAAATCTTTCATTTACCCTGACCCTATGCCTGCCCTGGCGTGATAAAATATTGAGTTTTCCAGATTCTTCAGCAATCACGATATAATCTTTGTTTCCCATTCTTATGTGCCTGGGAGGGAATAAAACTTTTGAGTCTGTAGTGTTAAATCCAAAACCTTTTACGCTTCTTCCTTTAGAGTCATACATATACTGTTCTTTGTTTTGAGTAATAAGGAACCGGTAATTGCGGTTATTGTCATAATCGAATAAGGATAAAGGCTGAGTGATTTCATCCTTAAACTTCAGCGGAAAGGGTTTTACAGGTTTTCCATTTCGGGCAATGACTTCTAATCTGTTTGGAGTTGCAAATGCGAGCTGGAACTTACCGTTTTTTAAGATATCAACTTCCTGAATTTCACCTAATATTGGACCATTCAGTTGTTTTTTCCAGTAGATATCCCCTTTATTGGAGATAAGATAAAGCACATTATTAATGTCCTGCACCGCAATATCCTTCTGGTTGTTATTATGGTTGCTGAAAAAAACTGGTTTGCCCAGAATTTCCTCATCCAACTTTACCGAGAGAATTTCCTCGGTATTTCTTATAGGGGATTTGCCTCTAGATTTATGAAAAATACCGTGGATATGAGAAAAGTTCTTATCGGCAACAAGCTGTATTGCCGAGACCTTATAGTTGTCGAAATCAAGTTTGGAAATTTCATTTCCGAACTCTGCTGAACTCACTTCCTTTATAAGTTTCTTGAATTCTTCATTGTTGGTAACTGTTAAAACATTTGAAGTTTCTGCCAGATAATAAGAGGCATCCTGGAAATGTTCCTGTAGTAGGAGGGTGTTTTTATTCATAAAGGCTGAAATAACCTTTTGGAGATGTTCTTCTGTTTTGCCGAAAATCACAAAATTCTTCAAAACAGTATAAAAATTTAAATCAACCGGGTTGATTAAGGGCTCAAGATGGTCAGCGAAGAGCTGGGGATTCTCAAACTGATAAATTTTTGTACCCCGAAATTCTTTGCTTTCCCCACTAAATCTGGCTAGATTTTGTTCGGTAAGGATTACATCAATGTTATTGAGAACAAGTAATTTGTCTGAAGGGTAGTTAATTAGACCAATTTCTGAAACATTCTTGAGAATCTCTTTTTCAACTTCCGAGAATTCCTTTTGGAAGTAGGTCTTGAAATTTTGCTGAAATTGCCTGAAATTTTTATAACCAAACGAAGAAAATCCTGGTGCTGTAGCCGGGACCACTGCGGCGATCTGATTTGGAGAGGAGTCAACATCCTTGAAAATATGCTGAAAACCAGGTTTTTCAGGCCAAAGACTTAAGCCGTTAAAATTGAGAGAAGCATTAGTGTGGTTGAGGTCTACTGCACTCCAATTGGCGAATTTCGTTAGTGTTGAATCTGTAGCGGGAAACCATTCTTTAAATTTTTCTCCAATCTGTTCGTGTTGAAAAAATATGGAGGTTTCCTTTGGATCGGTGGCTTTAAGAACTTTTTGAAATTCGGTATCGTTTAAAAAGCTTTCTCCTTCAAGCAGGGTTTTTAATTTTTCAAGAGAATTTCCGGCCAAAAACACTCCCCCTGTTCGGGAGATGAAAAAGATATTTTCTTCAAGAACGACCTTTTCAATCTCGAAATTATCAAATTTAAGTCGCTCTACCGACTTATTTTTTACGGAATCCAATTTAAGTCCTGGCTGGTTTTCACTGATTAAGGTAAAGCTGAAATTCTCTTCCGAAAGATCAGAAAAAGCGATGAGTGAACTCCCCAGGCTATCAATATATTTTAGAAATTTGAAACTTTCCTGAATCTCTTTTTTCAGCTTAAAATCATTTTTACTTAAAAACGCTATAGAGGAAAGATTTTCAGAAAGATACTTTAGATCATGTGATTGAACCACTATTGCCGACTCTTGCGGCAACCAGGAAATAAGATCTTTTTTTTTGGTTTTTGGCTGGCAGGCTAAAAGTAGGAAAACGATTAATCCCGTGAGCATTCTTTTCATGATAGCAGGAAATTTAGGCTAAAATTAGTAACTTCCCTTGAATTAGGAAGCATACCAGCGGTTTTCCCTAAAATAATCCTCTTTATTTGGTAGAACCAGGAATATCGATCTTTAATCCTTTTTGTTTCTTGTCTTTAGAAAATACTTTGGATTTACCCCGTATTTTTCTTTAAAGATCTTAGAGAAGTAACTCCTATTATTAAGTCCGATAGAAACAACGATTTCCGAGATATTTTTTTCTGAATTCATCAGCATTTCCTTGGCAGCCTCCAGCTTTTTATGCTGCATATATTTATTTACCGTGAGGTTATAAACGTATTTAAAACCTTCCTGAAGTTTATTTACATTAGTACCGGCTTCTTTGGCCAGGGTTTCTACGGTTAAATTGTTGCCGAGGTCTCCCTGGATGCGTTTCACCACATAATTCACCTTTTCAATATCAGATTTTCGGAGTATCTGAGGGAGTTTATCTTCTGCTTCATCATCCTGGTACTGGGCGATTTGGATTACCAGCATTTCAAAGGCTTTTCCCTCCAGAAATAATGACCGTAGAAAGCCAGTGTAATTACGAGTGCCTATTTCCTCCATTAAATCGGCGGCCTTGATGCTATAATTCCCCTGGTAGTAAAATTGTTTTTTAGAAACATTATCCTTAAAAAGGTCTTTTAGGGTAGGATCAAGATCTTTGAAGTTATGATTGGAACGGGAGGAAAAAGCAGATCTAATTATTTCTAAACTGGAAACATGGGTGGGAACATTTGCTTTAAAAAACAGAACATGTCCGTCATAACCGCTGCTGGAAACAATTATATTTTGATAGGTTTCTATGGTGTGGATCTTCTCCTGTGACTGAAAAGAATGTCCTACGCTCCCTTCAGAACAAAAGATAAATTTTAATGGGTGTACAGTATTAAGGGAAAAATGGATTTCTACATCCTCATAGAATTTGCAATTATAAGTGATTACACCTAACCCATTGTCAAAACTTGCTCCCCGAATGTAGCCTTCACCCAGTTTTTCCGGGATATTCATGACATACTCACCATTTCCATTATCTATTTCTGCTCCGACAATAGCGGCTATATCCTCAATAATGTCAATAACCGGGAGCGTTTTAACATCTATCCTCATAAATAAATTTAAAATAATACTATGTGAACCTAAAGTAAAGCCTCTGGTGATAAATTCTTTTTATATTAAGAAACCTTAACTATGTGGGTTCGTGGTAAAATTAAAATTTTAACAATTGTTAATCGATATGAAATGTCTATTAAGGTAATAGTAATTCCAAAAACGTTAGAATTCAGGCTATAATAGAGATACCCTAAAGCTGCTTTCTTTCACGCAAGCTATTATAAAAGGTATTATTAGTTTCTAAAACGTTAACTGGAATTTATTAATTATCAGAAATTTACCTTTTTAAAATTTAGAGCCCTAATTGATATATCTGGTTCTTCTAATGGAATAATTATGGAATTAATATATACTTTTCTTGGGCTTGAAATACTTATTATTTTAGGGGCTGCGATATTTTTAATCAGAAAATTGATGAAATTCAGACGCAGCCATCAAGATCGGGTCTAACTTGCTTTAATATCCAAACATCTTTCTCCTATTTTTCTGATCCTCTTTGTATAAATGTCTTTCCGATTTGGAGGTTTCAGCCTTCGGATTTAGCATAAGATACTGAATACGTACAGAGCAGAATTTTTAACAGCTGCTTAAATTTAATGACATATTCCTTTGATAATGAAGCAGCTTATCTTCTCTACTATTGCTATTCTAATCCTGGAATCTTTGTTAAGACTGCGCGGTACGGGCTGGAATTCCATAAAGAAAAACCTATCTTTAGCGAAAAAATAAGGCAATGTCAAAAACTTATTACGATCCGGCCGATCTTCGAAAATTTGGTGATATTACCGAATGGAGTGAGGAGCTGGGAGAGAAATTCTTTGATTACTACGGAAAAGTCTTCGAGGAGGGGGCACTTTCTGCCCGTGAAAAATCACTGATCGCCTTGGCGGTTTCTCATGTGGTGCAATGCCCTTACTGTATAGATGCCTATACTAAAGACGGATTGGAACGCGGAATTGAAAAAAAGGAAATGATGGAGGCTGTTCATGTAGGAGCAGCGATAAAAAGCGGCGCCACCCTTGTTCATGGTGTCCAAATGATGAACAAACATAAAAAACTAAGTATGTGAGCAAATTCAAGGAGCTGCGTAGCGGCGATGTAGAAGTCGCTCCTCCCAATGCAGATCGTGATCATTTGTTTAGAGAAAGAGGTTTTTGATATCCTAAATCTCTATTTTTAAAATCCTGCAGCGCTTACCTTGAAGTTACTCATCCCGATGAAAATGGGTATCCCGAATTCAAGAAAACAGGAATCATTTAATAAAAAACTCCTGAAATTAATTTAGTGTATGGCCAGTAAATCATTATCAGCCAGAAAAGATAGCCTCTCTAAGCCTGAAAGACAACTTGAGATCCTGGAAAACGGACTCTTTAGTGAAGCTGAACTTCCAAGGTTTAGGGAGAAACTCGCCGAAACCGGAAACTTCCCTTTAAAACCGGGAAAACTGGAGGTTCTTCAATTAAACCTCGGCTATATGTGCAACCAGGTTTGTTCTCATTGCCATGTAGACGCCGGGCCAGACCGCAAGGAAATAATGACCAGAGAGACAATGTTGCAATGCCTGGAAGTAATCAGGACAACCAGCGCTCATACTTTAGACCTCACCGGCGGCGCTCCCGAGATGAATCCAAATTTCAGGTGGTTTGTAGAAGAAGCATCCAGGGCCGGAATCAAAGATTTTATTGTGCGGTCAAATCTTACTATAATTCTTGCCAACAAGAATTATCATGACCTGCCGGAATTCTTTAAAAAATATAATGTTCACGTAGTTTCTTCGCTACCTTTTTACAAAAAGGAAAAAACAGATAAGCAACGTGGGAATGGAGTTTTTGATAAATCTGTAAAAGCTCTACAGATGCTAAACGAGGTAGGGTATGCGCAAGAGGGAACCGACTTAAAACTCGATTTGGTATACAATCCTGCCGGAGCATTTTTGCCAATAAATCAGCAATTGATGGAGCAGGATTTTAAAAAGGCTTTGAAAAGAGATTTCAATATTGATTTCAATAATCTATTTGCGATCACCAACTTACCAATCAGTCGTTTTCTGGAGTACCTTATAGCATCAGAGAACTATGAAGACTACATGTATGAACTGGTGAACGCCTATAACCCCGAAGCGGTTAAAAATATAATGTGTACGAACACGATCTCAGTGAGCTGGGATGGATGGTTATATGATTGTGACTTTAATCAGATGCTGGAGCTTAAAGTGGCTTCTAATGTAAAGCATATTAGTGAGTATAATGAGGCTGCATTGCAGGGACGTGAGATAATAATTTCTCAACATTGTTATGGTTGTACTGCCGGTGCAGGCAGCAGTTGCCAGGGAACAGTAGCTTAATTTTTTCTGCTTTGAAGAAAAACTCGGAAGAACTTCTGATAATTTTTGCCAAAAACCCCGAAAAGGGGAAGGTTAAAACCCGCTTGGCTAAAGAAATCGGTGATAATGCAGCCCTTGATATTTATAAATTTCTGTTGAAGCATACATATGAGGTTACTAAAAACCTTCGGGTGGATAAGATGATTTATTATGCTGAAAATTTCCCGCAACAGGATATATTTGAGTCGAAGACCTTCAGGAAAAAACTTCAAAAGGGTAATGATCTGGGGGAAAAAATGGAGCATGCCTTTTACGAGGCTTTTTCGGCAAGCTATAAACGGGTTATTCTTATTGGAACCGATTTGCCGGATATTTCACAGAGGGATATAGAAAATGCCTTTGTTCAGCTAAAAGTAAAGGATGTGGTAATTGGTCCTGCGAAAGACGGTGGGTACTACTTATTAGGAATGAAATCAATAAATTCGAAAGTATTTAAAGATAAGGCCTGGAGTACATCTTCGGTTCTGGAAAACACGCTGGAGGATTTTAAGGATAACAATGTCAAACTATTACAAACCCTGAGTGATATTGATGTTTTAAGCGATATTCCGGGGGAATCAGAATTAAGAAAATTCATAAAAGATGATTAAAGAATTAAAAGAATCTACAGATTACCTGCTTAGCCGGGGGTTTGATAACCCAGAAATAGGAATCATCCTGGGGACGGGATTGGGAAAACTGGTTGAGGAATTAGAGATAGAAGCTGAGGTTAGCTATAATCATATTCCATACTTCCCTACGGCTACAGTAGAGTTTCACAAAGGGAAACTGATCTTCGGAAAACTTGAAGGTAAAAAAGTGATTGTGATGCAAGGTCGTTTTCATTATTATGAGGGTTACAGCCTTAGAGATGTGACTTATCCGGTTAGAGTGATGAAAAGGCTGGGGATAAAAAAAATGCTGGTGAGTAATGCCTCTGGTTCTATTAACCTGGATTTCAAAAAGGGGGAGCTTATGCTTATTGATGATCATATCAATTTGTTGGGCGATTCTCCGTTGGCTTTTCATGGCGTTGAGAAATTAGGAGAACGCTTTGTAGATATGAGTCAGCCGTATGATACCGAAATGAACAGTCTCATAGAAGAATCAGCAAAAAAGAATAACATTAAACTAAATAAAGGTGTTTACGCTTCGGTTCTTGGGCCGCAGCTGGAAACGCGAGCAGAATACAGAATGTTAAAAATTTTTGGTGCTGATGCTGTTGGCATGAGCACCGTTCCCGAAGTAATTGTTGCTAATCATTTGGGAATACCTGTTTCGGCCATATCTGTTATTACTGATGAAGGAGATCCTGACAATCTGGAGCCGGTAAATATCAGCGATATTATTGCTATGGCGGAAAAAGCAGAACCAAAAATGATTACTATTTTTAAGGAGGTAATTAAAAATATTTAGAAGAAATGAGTTATCTGGAAACCACAAAAGATGTATACCGGGAAGCAGCATTAACTCCCGACGTTGGCCTTTGTTGCACTACCAATCCCGTGTGGGAACTACCCGGTCTTAAAATCCCGCAAATAATGCAGGATATGAATTACGGTTGCGGGAGTACCGTTCACCCACGCGATCTTGGGAACAATCCAAAAATTCTCTACGTTGGAGTAGGAGGTGGAATGGAATTACTTCAATTCGCCTATTTTTCCCGTCAAAAGAATGGGGTGATCGGGGTAGATTCTGTTTCGGAGATGATTGCGGCGTCAAGGGAAAATTTTATTGAGGCTGAAAAACAAAACCCCTGGTTTAAATCAGAATTTGTTGATCTGCGAAAAGGAGATGCTTTGTCTCTGCCTTTGGAAAATAATAGTATAGATGTTGCGGCGCAGAATTGCCTTTTTAATATTTTTAAAGCTGACGATCTGAAGAAAGCCCTTGAAGAGATGTACCGGGTTTTAAAGCCCCATGGCCGACTTGTTATGAGCGACCCTATTTGTGAACAAGGCATGAACGAAGAACTTAGGAATGATGAACGCCTGCGGGCATTGTGCCTTAGCGGAAGCCTTCCGCTTAATGAATATGTGAAAGCACTCACCGATGTGGGATTCGGAACTATAGAGATAAGGGCGAGAAAACCATATAGAATTCTTAATCCAACGAGTTACCCAACTTCAGAATTAATTTATATTGAAGCAGTGGAAGTGGCCGCAATAAAAGACCCCATGCCGGAAGATGGTCCCTGTGTGTTTACAGG
This sequence comes from Salegentibacter sp., assembly GCF_036568425.1. Taxonomy (GTDB): domain Bacteria; phylum Bacteroidota; class Bacteroidia; order Flavobacteriales; family Flavobacteriaceae; genus Salegentibacter. The sequence continues at coordinate 28,926 of NZ_DATCSO010000097.1, forward strand.
CAAGGCTGCAATCTACTACGGAGAAAATGATTACTTTGACGATAAAAAGGGGCATATCCTGCTGAAAAATCAGCCTCTGGCTATTTGTGATAAAACAGCAAGGGATTTGGCTAAGCTCGATAGGGACGATATTTATATTAGCGAATCCACCTTTCATTACGATGGGGGAGGTTGCTGCTAAAACCAAAGAATGGAACATATAGTCATTATAGGCAACGGAATTTCAGGGATTACCTGTGCCAGGTATATCCGGAAGAATTCAGAGGCCCGCATTACAGTAATTTCTGCGGAAAGTGATTATTTCTTTTCCCGTACCGCCTTGATGTACGTATATATGGGCCATATGAAATGGGAGCATCTTAAACCTTATGAAGACTGGTTTTGGGAAAAAAATCGCATAGAACTTAAAAAGGCCTGGGTTGAAAAAATAGATTTTGGGCAGAAAAGGCTTCATTTTTCTTCAGAAGAAAGCCTTGAATACGATAAACTGGTATTGGCAACCGGTTCGGTTTACAACAAGTTTGGCTGGGAAGGTCAGGATTTAAAAGGTGTACAGGGATTAATTTCCAAACAGGACCTGGAACTTCTTGAAGAAAACACCCAAAATTGTAAAAAAGCCGTGATCATTGGTGGTGGACTTATAGGCGTGGAACTCACCGAAATGCTTAAAACCAGAAAAATTGATGTTACTGTTTTAATAAGAGAGAAAGCCTTTTGGCAAAATGTGCTGCCCATGCAGGATGCTAAATTGATATCTGCACATGTAAGATCTCATGGCGTTGATCTTCGTCACGAAACTCAGCTCAGGACTATTGTAGGAGATGATAACGGCCATGTAAAAGCCGTTATAACAGATACAGGGGAAGAGATTGAATGCCAATTGGTGGGACTTTGTACAGGGGTGAAACCTAATATTGACTTTCTAAAAGATTCAAAAATTGAAACCGATAAGGGTATTTTGGTAGACGAATATTTGCAAACCAGCATCAGTGATGTCTACGCGATAGGCGATTGCGCACAACTTAGGCAAACGAAGCCTCATCGAAATTCTATTGAACCTGTTTGGTATACCGGCAGGATGATGGGAGAAACACTTGCACAAAACCTTACCGGGAATCCAGGGAAATATAATCCAGGAAACTGGTTTAATTCAGCTAAATTTTTTGATATTGAATACCAGACTTATGGAAAGGTTTCTGCAGATCCTCCTGAAGGTGAAGTTCATTTTCACTGGCAGCATAAAGATAATAACAAAGCAATTACAATTGCTTTTGAAGCTTCAGATAATAGGTTTTTAGGGATTAATACATTTGGGATAAGGATGAGACATGAGGTTTTTGATCGCTGGCTAACTGAAAATAAAAGTATCCATTATGTTTTACAGAACTTAAAAGAAGCCAATTTCGATCCCGAATTTTATGAGCACTATGAAAAGGAAATTTTCAAGGCATTTAAAGAAAATATAGAGCAGGTATGAGTAAGATAGAGAGAAATATGTCATTAGCCGGGCAGACTCCTGCAGCACTTTCAGGTACTCAGAAATTGGCCAGTGCTATTGGCCTGATTGGCTTATTCATTCTGGTGTTGGCTGTTGCAAATGTGAACTTTCCGAATAAAGTTTTGTTTCTTACGCTCTCTTTTGTTTTAATCACCGTTGGGACCGTGATTTTCGCTAACGACCTCTATCGCGGGAAACATGCAGGAATAAAGAACGATGGTGTCTGGTTTAAATCTATGACAGGTCGTGGCCTTTGGGCCTGGGTTACCGGGATTGCACTTACCTTATTTTATATTGTACTTTACTGGTTTCCTGAATTCCTCGGCTTAACAGCTGATGGCCCTAATACCGGAGTTATTTCACTTTTCGATCCCCTGAGTTACCTCATTAATGGTGGTCCTGCCAGCCAGTGGTTTGTATATGGTAGCCTTTACACCCTTGCTATTTTTATTTTTGGATATAAGTTTATACTGAAATACCGAAATAACCGATATGAGGTTTTGCGAACATTTTCAGTGATGTTCTTTCAGCTGGGCTTTGCCTTTTTGATTCCTGAGATCCTTATGAGATTGAATCAACCTTATTTCAATCCTGCCAATATCTGGCCGCTCAATTACGATCTTTTCGCCGGATACAAGATTAATGAATTCCTTTCAGCAGGAAATATTGGGGTAATTATGCTGGCCTTCGGGCTGATTTCAATTTTCGTGATCACACCAATTTTGACCTATAAATACGGAAAACGCTGGTATTGCAGCTGGGTTTGTGGTTGCGGTGGTCTTGCCGAGACTGCCGGGGACCCTTATCGCCATCTTTCAGATAAATCACTTTTCGCCTGGAAAGTTGAACGATGGGTCATCCACAGCGTGCTTGTTTTTGTGACTGTGATGACTATTGCGGTGGTATACTCATTTTTGGGAGAAAACGCCGGGGAATTCTGGTTGACCTGGGATATTTTTCTTTGGGGATCTGCCGGGTTTTTAACTCTCCTTTTTGTAGTCATAATGATCTTTAAACGTAATGAACTGGCTAAAGATGCCAAGTATGGAGCTATTGGTTATCTTGTTATAATTCTTTCTATAATTGGAATAAACTATTTTAGCGGTAACGGGAATATCTTTTTCTTTCCAGGCTATCAGCTTCGGGAATGGTATGGCTTTTTAATTGGTGCAGCATTTTCCGGTGTAATTGGTGTGGGCTTTTACCCTATCTTCGGAAACAGGGTATGGTGTAGATTTGGTTGTCCAATGGCAGCAATTCTTGGGATGCAACAGCGATTGTTCTCAAAATTCAGGATTACTACTAATGGAGGCCAGTGTATTTCCTGCGGAAATTGCTCCACTTATTGCGAGATGGGAATCGATGTTAGAGCCTATGCCCAAAAAGGAGAGAACATTGTTCGTTCCAGCTGCGTAGGCTGCGGAATTTGCTCGGCAGTTTGTCCTCGTGGAGTTCTTAAGCTGGAAAATGATTCCCTGAAAGGCAGAATAAATTCAGAAGAGGTTTTACTCGGAAATGATGTGGACCTTTTGGATTTAATCAATCAGAAAGCTCGTTAAGCGCCTTGTTTTTTCAGATGATAAGATAAAGATTTTGTGATCTTTAAAACCTGTATTTACTGGTTTTATAGCTTAAGTTTGTTGTTGTTTTGTTAAGACAGGCTATGGGTTACAAAAAAAATGATATACTTTTGCAAATTCAAAATGCAGTATTATGGCAAAAAATTTAGTGATCGTTGAGTCTCCGGCCAAGGCCAAAACTATTGAAAAGTTTCTTGGCAAAGATTATAAAGTAGCCTCGAGTTTTGGGCATATCGCCGATTTGCCTACCAAAGAACTTGGGGTGGATACCGAAGGGGATTTTACGCCTAAATATATTGTTTCCAAAGATAAAAAAGACGTCGTCAAGAAACTTAAGAGCTTCGCCAAAGATGCAGAGATGGTCTGGCTGGCTAGTGATGAGGACCGGGAGGGAGAGGCTATCGCCTGGCACCTTGCCGAAGAACTCAATCTTAAGGGAGAAAAGACAAAACGTATTGTTTTTCATGAGATTACCAAATCGGCCATTTTAAAGGCGATAGAGAATCCGCGGGATATAAATTACAACCTGGTAAATGCACAGCAGGCCCGAAGAGTTCTGGACAGGCTGGTGGGTTATGAACTTTCACCGGTACTTTGGCGAAAAGTAAAAGGAGGACTTTCAGCAGGGAGAGTACAATCGGTAGCTGTAAGGCTTATCGTAGAGCGTGAAAGAGAAATACAGGATTTTACTCCTGAAGGTTCGTTCAGGATTGATGCTGAATTTACTACAGAAAATGGTAAATCTTTTAAAGCAAAACTTCCTAAAAACTTTGACACCCGGGAAGAAGCTGAAGCTTTTTTGAAGGAAAATCTCGGCGCAGACTTTAAGGTTGCCGAGCTTACTACCAAACCCGCTAAAAAATCCCCGGCACCGCCCTTTACTACTTCTACTTTACAACAGGAGGCTGCCCGAAAGCTGTATTTTTCGGTGAGTAAAACAATGACCATGGCACAAAGATTATATGAAGCCGGTCATATTACATATATGAGGACTGATAGCGTCAACCTTTCAGATGACGCAAAAAAAGGTGCAAATGCCGAAATTTTGAAGGCTTACGGAGATAAATACGCAAAAACCCGGAATTATAAAGGGAAGGCAAAAGGTGCTCAGGAAGCTCACGAGGCCATTCGGCCAACCAGCTTCGAAAATCACACTGTTAATGCCGACAGGGATCAGCAGCGTTTATATGAGTTGATCTGGAAAAGAGCAATCGCTTCACAAATGAGTGAGGCTCAACTGGAGCGCACCAATGTTAAAATTGAGGCTGATAAACATGATAAACACTTCACAGCCAATGGAGAGGTGATAAAATTTGATGGTTTCCTTAAGGTTTACCTCGAAGGTCATGATGAAGAAGAAACAGAGGAACAAAGCGGAATGCTGCCTGCTCTGAAGGAAAGTCAGAAGCTTTTAAATAAATATATAACCGCCACCGAGAGGTTTACACGACCACCATATCGCTATACAGAAGCTTCGCTGGTTAAAAAGCTGGAAGAGCTTGGGATTGGCCGTCCTTCAACTTATGCGCCTACAATTTCTACTATTCAGAACAGGAATTATATCGAAAAAGGTTCGGTAGAAGGTATAGACCGGGATTATATTCAATTTGTTCTTTCAAAAGATAAAATTTCAGAAAAGAAGTTAACCGAAACAGTTGGCAGCGATAAAGGTAAACTGGTGCCTACGGCAGTAGGAATGGTGGTAAACGATTTCCTTGTCAACCATTTTGCTAATATCCTGGATTATAATTTCACCGCGAAGGTGGAGCAAAATTTTGATGATATTGCTGAGGGTAATGAGGAGTGGACCAAGATGATGAAAGATTTCTACAAAACTTTCCATCCACAGGTTGAAGATGTTGCCAAAAATGCTGAAAGAGAGGTCGGTGAGCGCATCCTTGGGGAGGATCCCGAAACCGGAAAACCTGTAAGCGTGCGCTTAGGTAAATTCGGGCCTATGGTGCAGATAGGTTCAGTGGAAGATGAAGAAAAACCGAAGTTCGCCAGTTTGAGCCCGGATCAGACTTTGGACTCTATAACCTATGAAGAAGCGATGGACTTATTCCAGCTTCCAAAAAAACTTGGGGAATATAAAGGAGAGGATGTTGAGGTGAATAATGGCCGTTTTGGACCTTATGTAAGATTCGGAAAGAAATATGTTTCTCTTGCAAAAGGAGAGGATCCCTTAAGTGTGGAATTTGATCGGGCTTTGGAGCTTATAAAGGAAAAGGAAAAAGCCGATGCTCCAATTTATGAATATGATGGAATGCCGGTACAAAAAGGTGTAGGCCGTTTTGGTCCCTACCTTAAATGGAACGGGATGTTCATAAACGTAAATAAAAAGTACGATTTTGATAATCTTTCAGACAATGATATTGAAACTCTTATTGAGGACAAGATCCAAAAAGAAAAGGATAAAGTAATCCATAATTGGGAAGATGAAGGAATTAGGGTGGAGAAGGCACGTTGGGGTCGATCGAACATTATAAAGGGGAAAACCAAAATTGAGCTCCCTAAAACCGTTGATGCTGCAAAGTTAAGTTTGGAGGAAGTAAAGGAAATCCTTGAGAAAAAGGGAGGAAAAAAGAAAACTGCAAAGAAAAAAGCTCCGGCCAAAAAAACAGCCTCAAAAAAGACTTCAGCTAAAAAGAAAACTACCAAAAAGAAATAATTTATGGATTTAGAATTTCTGAGTCCCGTAAATCCTGATTTGCTTGAGGAATTCTCCGGTGAAAATAGCCAGATTCTCCACGATAATCTAGAAATACACACTGAAAGAACCGGGATACCCGGTCTGGAAAATGTACAGGTCGCTCTGGTGGGAGTGAAAGAGAACCGACTGAGCGAGGAAGGAGAAAATTTCCTTCATTTTGATAAAATCAGAAGAGCCTTTTATAAGCTTTATCCCGGGAACTGGCACTTGAATATTGTTGATTTGGGGGATATCGAAAAGGGAGAATCTGTGGAGGATACTTATTACGCCCTTCAAAAATTGGTTTCAGACCTTGTTAAAAAAGATATTCTCCCGGTGATTCTTGGTGGAAGTCAGGATTTGATCTACGCCCAGTATCGTGCCTATGATACTTTGGATCAAATGGTTAACCTTGTGAATATCGATCATAGATTTGACCTGGGAGATGCCGAACAGCCTATAAGTAATCATTCGTATGTAGGAAAAATCGTAGTGAACCAGCCTTACAATCTTTTTAATTATTCCAATTTGGGGTATCAAACCTATTTCAATTCACAGGATGAAATTGAATTGATGGAACGCTTGTTCTTTGATGCCTATCGCTTAGGGGAAATAGTAAATGATATTAGTCTTGTAGAGCCGGTGATGCGGGATGCCAATCTTGTAGGTGTGGATTTGGGTGCAATAAATTCAGCGGTTTTAGGTCCCGGGAATTCTCCAAATGGTTTTGATGGAAGAGAAATTTGTGCGCTGTCCAGGTATGCCGGGATCAGCGATAAAGTTTCCTCATTCGGCCTTTATGAATACACCCCGGAGATGGGAGAAAGAGGTGATATGCTTGTTGCACAGGTGCTTTGGTATTTTATTGAAGGTGTAAATTACCGCACTAATGAAAATACTATTTCGGCAAAAAAAGAGTTTATTAAATATCAGGTGCCGATAGATGATGATGTTTTGGTGTTTCATAAAAGTCCGGTAAGTGGCAGATGGTGGATAGAAATACCTTTTCTTGCAAACGTCAATACTAAATTGAAACGCCATACGTTATTACCTTGCAGCGAAGAAGATTACCTGGAAGCTTGTAACCAGGTAATCCCTGAAAGATGGTATAAAGCCAAGAGAAAAAACGAAGTTTAAACAAATTTCAGACACTAATTGTATTTACTGTATTTTTACCGAAATTATTGTTTTTTAAAAAATAAATAGATAGGTTTACTGCCGTAA
>NZ_DATCSO010000098.1:0-25808 GCF_036568425.1 Salegentibacter sp.
TTCAAGCTCCCTGGCTAATTTCTGATTTTTCTCTTCTACGTAATAGCGCTTGGTTAATTCAAGCAATTGTTCCATATTCCGTTGTTGGCTTCGGTTTCTTTTGGAAAGTTCCTCCAGTTTATCCCCAAGCTCTTCCCTGCTAATCTTTTCAGAGTATTCTTTCAATTCCTCAATTAAAGCTTCATTTTCCTCGAGACGTTTTTCATTTCTACCCAGCCTATTTCTTAATTCCTTTTTGTAGGATTTTTCCTCTAATTCTTTATTCTCTTTTTTAAGGCTTTCCTTAAGTTTTTCAGAATAATTCATCATAATTTCCTGCTGTTGCTTTTGCCTTTCCAGGAAAGCCTTAAGTTTCCTCCGTTCATTATAATCAAATGTTTTACTCTCTTTTTGTTTTTGGAAAAGTTCTTTCAACTCTTCTTCTGAATGTTCCATTTCTTTCAAAGACTTATCAAAGTTTTGAATAGATTGTCCCTGTTGCAGCAATTTTTTCTCTTCTATTTCTTCAATACTTCTTTTTCTAAAGCCAAAAACCTCACTACGACTACTTTTAAAACCATTTAGAACATCATTATCAAATACCTGAAAATAATAAAGGTAATTCACCCCTCTTTCAAGGTTCAGACTTCCCGGGAAAGTAAAGAGAAAATTAGCAAAAGATTCCCTGGAAACCGGTATGGATACCCGTTGTAGACTATCTTTATTATTTTCAGGATAATAAACCAGTTCCAGTTTATTTACAGCATAATCGTCTGAAACTTTGCCCGAGAAATAACTAATTCCATTATCAATACTATCAGTTTTTTTAATCACTTCAATGTCTGGAAACCGATCCTTGATAATTTCAATTTTATAGGAAACAGGTTCAAAATTCCTAATTTTAGCATTAGAAGAACTAAGGGAATAGTAAAAGGAAGAAAACAGCCTGGCTTGATGTGTGACCATCCCGGATTCGGGTTGTAAATTAATAACAGTATCGGGCAGAGTAAAATGAACTTTCTCAGTTCCCCGGGTTTTGATCTTCCAGCTAACCTGAGTGCCCTCCGGAATACGGGCATTTCCAGTACCAGAGATTGACTCATCTTTCTTTCCGATATAGTCGGGATAATCAAAAATCATCTCAAGATTTATAAGCGAAGGCACATTTATTACATCAAGTTTATAGAAGGCCGATGAAATGCCATTAGCACTAAGCCTAAATTCAATATCTTCCTGAGGTCTTTTAAAGGTATATTCAAAAACTCCGGGTTTCTTCTGTTTTAAAAGGTAAGACTCATTATTATAATTTACACTCACCCTTTCCGGTCTAAGCTCACCAATTGTCTTAACTATTAAGGTATAATCCCGGTTTTCATGAACTTCGAGATTTGGATTTTCTATTTGAAAATAAAAAGCTGCAGGCGGTTTAAATTCCAAGTTGTAATTCACCACCCGGCCATAAGAATCATAAAAAAAAGAAAAATTCCCACTAAGGATAACAGCTAAAAAAATAATGACCGGGAATGCTGCCCATTTCAAATACCTAAGGCTACTTTTAAAATTTATAGCAGAATTAAAAGGAATTGGATTGAGCTCCCTGGCTTTTTGATCTATTCCAGCAAGTAATAAATCTGATCTGTTTTCTGAATTTTTAAGTTGAAGCAGGTTCAATAATTTGTCTTTCACTTCGGGGAAATGTTTCCCTATAATCCTGGAGGCATCTTCTTCAGATAAAACCCTGGATAGCCTGAACAATTTGCTTAACGGAATAATGATAAAATAAATGAGAAGTCCTGTTTCAATAATAAGAAAAAGCCAGAAAAGCACTTTTCGTCCTGTGGTGTTAAGCCAGAAAAAATGTTCTATTGAAAGTATAAGGATAAAATATAGTAAGCCCACTGCGGTAAAAAGAATTATTCCTTTTAGCAGTTTATTTTTGTAATATTTTGATATAAAAGTACTTAGCTTAACTTTTACCTTCCAGTAATTTTCCATCGACAACTTCACTTTCAAGTTTAAAAATACAATTTTTATCCTTCTGAAGCAGAATGGATTGCAGGGATGTCCATTTTAAAAAATTATTCAACCTGCCCCCCAAGTGTTTAGGAATGCTGCCTAAAGCTTGTATCTTTGTTTTCAAAATTTAAATTATGAGTGCTAAAGTAAGGGTGCGTTTTGCACCAAGTCCTACGGGACCACTGCATATTGGCGGAGTTAGAACCGCTTTATATAACTATTTGTTTGCGAAAAAACATGACGGGGATTTTGTTCTTCGTATTGAAGATACAGATCAAAACCGATATGTAGACGGAGCAGAAAAATATATTATAGATGCCCTTAACTGGTGCAATATTCCTTTTGATGAAGGTCCCGGAAAAGAAGGAGATTTTGGTCCCTACCGCCAAAGTGAGCGTAAAGATATTTACCGTGATTATGCTAATAAACTGGTAGAATCCGGCTGGGCATATTATGCGTTTGATAAAGCCGAAACCCTGGATCAACACAGAAAAGACCACGAGGCTAAAGGCAAAACCTTTATTTACAATTGGCATAATCGCCAAAAGCTGGATAATTCGCTGTCTCTTTCTGAAGAAGAAGTAAAGTTAAGGCTTGCTAAAGGGGAAGATTATGTTATTAGGTTTAAATCTCCTGAAAGTGAAATTCTGAATTTGCAGGATGAGATAAGAGGTCAAATGGAGATCAATACTGAAATTCTTGATGATAAGGTGCTTTTTAAAAGTGATGGTATGCCAACCTATCACCTAGCTAATATTGTTGATGATCACCTGATGAAAATAACCCATGTTATTCGTGGGGAAGAATGGTTACCATCTTTAGCGCTTCACGTAATGCTTTACCGTGCATTTGGTTGGGAAGAACCTAAATTTGCTCATCTTCCACTAATTCTTAAACCACAAGGCAAAGGCAAACTCAGTAAACGCGATGGTGATAAACTAGGTTTTCCGGTATTTCCTTTGGAGTGGAAAGACCCAAAATCCGGAGAAATATCTGCCGGGTACCGGGAAGATGGATATTTCCCTGAAGCAGTTACCAATATGTTGGCATTTTTGGGATGGAACCCAGGTACCGAAGAAGAATTTTTTAATATCAAAGAATTAACCCAGGCCTTTGAACTAAGCCGTGTTCATAAAGGAGGTGCAAAGTTTGACCCTGAAAAAACAAAATGGTTTCAGCAACATTACCTTCAGGAAGCAGATAATACCTTTTTGGCGAAGGAATTTGAGAAATTATTACAGGAAAAAGAGATCAATGCCAATCCTAATTACATTCAAAAGGTTGTTGAAATCGTAAAAGAGCGAGCCACATTTGTAAAAGACCTTTGGGACCAGGGAGATTATTTTTTCATCTCCCCTACTTCCTACGATCCCAAAAACGCTAAAAAGGCGTGGAAAAATGATACTTCCGAAATAATGCAGGAACTAAGCGGGCTTCTGAAGAAACAGGAAGATTTTTCAGCCTCGGCGCTTCAGGAAAATGTAAAAGCCTGGATTGGTGAAAAGGAAATAAGCTTCGGAAAAGTTATGCAACCTTTCCGCCTTGCCCTTGTAGGCGCAATGCATGGAGCCGATCTTTTTGTTATTGCTGAAAGTATAGGGAAAGAAGAAACCCTAAAAAGAATTGAAAAAGCGATCTCAACTCTGGGATAATTTTTTTCTAATAAATTTTTAAAACCGGAAGAACATATTGATTCTTCCGGTTTTTTTTTGCCAGATTTTAAAAGGGATTATTTCATATCTTGAGGAAAATAAAAAACTCATTTTATGAACTATATTTTACTTCCCGTTTTGCTCGTAATAGGATTAGTGATTCTCTTTTCCGGTATATTTATCGTCAGGCAACAATCGGCAGCCATTATAGAACGCTTTGGAAAATTTCAACGTATAAGTAATTCCGGCTTACATTTAAAGATTCCTATTTTTGATAATATCGCCGGCAGGATCAATTTAAAAGTACAGCAACTCGATGTGCTCATTGAAACTAAAACTAAGGATAATGTATTTGTTAAGCTGAAGATATCTGTGCAGTTTCAGGTGGTGAGATCTAATGTTTACGATGCTTTTTATAAACTTGAAAGCCCTTCAGATCAAATTACCTCCTATGTATTTGATGTAGTTAGAGCTGAAGTTCCAAAAATGAGGCTCGATGATGTTTTTGAAAGAAAAGATGATATTGCCATAGCTGTGAACAGGGAACTCAACCAGGCGATGCAGGATTATGGTTACGACATCATTAAAACCCTTGTAACAGACATTGATCCCGATGTGGAGGTAAAGGCTGCCATGAACCGTATAAATGCAGCAGAACGCGATAAAGTGGCTGCAGAATACGTTGCTGAAGCTGATAGGATAAAGATCGTGGCTAAGGCACGAGCTGAAGCTGAAAGTAAACGCTTACAGGGTCAGGGAATCGCCGACCAAAGAAGGGAAATAGCCCGCGGACTTGAGGAAAGTGTAGATGTTTTAAATAACGTAGGGATAAATTCGCAGGAAGCTTCAGCTTTAATTGTGGTTACTCAGCATTATGATACTCTTCAGGCCATTGGTGAAGAAACCAACAGTAACCTTATCCTTTTGCCTAATTCTCCCCAGGCAGGTAGCGATATGCTCAATAATATGGTTGCATCATTTTCTGCCTCCAACCAAATTGGAGAAGCGATGAAAAAACAAAATGAGCAGCAGGAAAGAGATAAAAAAAGGGAAAGTACTACCAAAAAAAACAGGAAGAATAATAATGGTGATTTTAGAGATACTGAAGATCTTCAGGAATAAAAAAGCAACTGTGTAAATAAAGAAATGAGCTAAACGCATCTAATTTCATCTTACTCACACAGCTGCTAAGCAATATTTTATTTCTTCACCGTTGCGGTTACTCTTTTTAGTCCGGTTAGTTTTGTTACGGCTTTTAAGACAAGCGCTTTTTCCAGAATCGAACCAGCGATACTTCCCGCAATTGAAAGTGGGGAAATGCTTTTTTTAGCCTGTTCTATGCTAAGTTTGATTTCCTCTTTATCTATTTCGGTTTGGAGTTTTAATATCTTTAAATCTCTATCAATATCTTCAAAAGAATTATATACTCTCATAGGTTAGTCATTAAAGAAAATTCTGGAGAATTTCTGTAGCATCAGTTTTTCTATAGGCCTTTTTCCGAATACTAAAATTAGTATGAATAAAAGAATATAAAATCCTGCTACAATAAAATACCCTGCACTGGGTTGGCCAATAGCCTCGCTAATAGCGATAGCCACAGCAAACGAAAGCAGGAAAAAGGCTATTACTGTTATAGCACCCAAAATAAGGAAACGCACCAAAGAGGTGGCTCCACTCATCGCCTGCTTAAAGAACTTCAACTTATAATATTCAGAATTTGTATGAGCAAATGCCTGAAGATTCTGGTTTAATTCATTAAGACTGTTGGAAAGTTTTTCGAATGCCATAAAAAAGTTATACTACTGCCTTTTTAGTTTTAGTCTCATTATCCTTTTGAAGTTTAGAATTTTGTTTCCTCAATTCTTCCAGTTTAGATTCCATGGCAGAAAGTATATCATCGGCTTTATGGCTTGCAGAAGAAAGAGTTTCACCCAGGCGCTCTTCAAAATCCATTCGGGCTTTTTTAGCCTTATCAGTTAAATTTGAAGAAGTTTCGTTGTATTTTTTATTAAAACGTTCCTGAGCTTTTTCAGACTCACTTTTAATTCTTTTTCGGGTCTTCTCTCCACTCTCGGGAGCATACAATAACCCGATTCCTGCACCAATAGCGGCTCCTGTAATAAGGGCTAAAAGTGTATTTCCTGTATTTGCCATAATAGATTTTAGTTTAAATTAGTTATACTTCTTTCCAAAGATACAAGATGCAAAGCAGCACCGCTGTTAATAACCGGTTAATATGTTAATTTTCTTTACTAAAATATTCTTAAAGATAAATACTCATCTTATTTCTTCTTAGCCCAGGAATCGCGAAGACTTACGGTACGGTTAAATACAGGTTTTTCTTGCGTTGAATCCTTATCAACACAAAAATACCCGATACGTTGAAATTGAAATTTATCCTGAACTCCTGCATTTTTTAAACTAGGTTCGAGATAACCAGTAATAACCTTCAGTGATTCCGGGTTAATAAATTCAGTGAAATCCTTTTCTTTATCAGCATCTGGAGCTTCAACGCTAAACAACCTGTCATAAAGCCGTATTTCGGCTTCCAAAGCGTGCTTTACCGAAACCCAATGCAAAGTACCTTTTACTTTTCTAAGTGATTCCTCGGTGCCGCTACCGCTTTTACTTTTGGGATCATAGGTACAGTGAATTTCTGTAATATTTCCTTCAGAGTCTTTTACAACTTCTTCCCCTTTTATGATATATGCGTTTTTAAGCCTTACCTCTTTTCCAAGGCTTAACCTGAAAAATTTGCGGTTTGCACTTTCCTTAAAATCTTCTCTTTCAATGTAAATCTCACGAGAAAAAGGCACTTCTCTTGCACCAGCACTTTCATCTTCAGGATTATTTTCAGCGGTAAGAATCTCTTCCTTACCTTCAGGATAATTGGTAATCACAACTTTTACAGGGTTAAGAACACCCATAACTCTTGGAGCAATCATATTAAGATCTTCCCTGGCGTGAAATTCAAGATGGGCAACATCTATCATATTCTCCCTCTTTCCAACCCCAATGGAGTCGGCAAACTTCCTAATTGAGTTAGGAGTATAACCCCTACGTCTCAATCCGGAAATAGTAGGCATCCTCGGATCATCCCAGGATTTTACAATTCCTTTTTCCACCAGTTGCATCAGTTTTCTTTTACTAACCACGGTGTGACTTAAATTACGACGGGCAAATTCCCGTTGTTTAGGCTGCATTTGGCCAGGCTTGCTTACTTTTTCAACAAACCAGTTATAAAGTTCACGATGGGGAAGAAATTCCAACGTACAAAACGAATGTGAAACCCGTTCTATAAAATCACTTTCCCCGTGAGCCCAATCATACAACGGATAGATCATCCAGTCATTTCCGGTACGGTGATGGCTTTTATGTAAACATCTGTACATGACAGGATCTCTCATAATCATATTAGGAGAAGCCATATCTATCTTAGCTCTTAAAACGTGACCTTTTTCAGGAGTCTCACCATTTTTCATTTGCTCAAAAAGCTCCAGGTTTTCTTCTTTGGAACGATCGCGGTAAGGACTGTTTTTACCAGGTTCTGTAGGAGTTCCTTTTTGAGAAGCGATTTCTTCAGAAGTCTGGCTATCAACATAAGCATAACCATTCTTGATCATTTCTACCGCCCAGTCATACAACTGCTGAAAATAATCAGACGCATAACATTCTTCTGCCCATTTAAAACCTAACCAAAGAACATCTTCCTTTATAGCATCAACAAATTCCTGTTCTTCCTTAATCGGATTGGTATCATCAAAGCGCAAATTCACAGGAGCATTGTATTTCTCCCCTAACCCGAAATTTAAACAGATAGAAGAGGCATGCCCTATATGCAAATAACCATTAGGCTCGGGCGGAAACCTGAATTTTAAATCTTCTTTTGAATGTGTAGATCTTAGATCTTCTTCTATAATTTGCTCAATAAAATTGAGTGACTTTTTTGTTTCTGACATAATGGACTCTTTAAAGGCTCAAAATTACTTAAAATTAACCTGATTATAAGGTGCATTCTTTATTTTGATACCTATAACTTCGGTTGGACTTGTTATCTTTGAAAAAAAAATTAGAGTGGGAAAAATTAAACTAAAAAATATAAAAGTATTTGCCTATCATGGATGTTTGGATGAAGAGGGAAAAATTGGTAGCGACTACCGGATAGATCTAAGCGTAAAAGGAGACCTTTCTAATTCGGCTAAAACAGATTCTTTGGGTGATACTATAGATTACGTACATTTAAACCGAATTGTAAAAGAGGAAATGGCCAAACGTGCTAAACTTCTTGAAACAGTTGCTGAAAGAATTATAAACCGGATTCTTGATGAAATTATAATGGTTCAGGAAGTTAAGGTAGATGTTTCTAAAATAAATCCTCCAATTGGAGGGAATGTAGCGATGGTTACCGTTAGCAGAAGTAAATCACGTTAATTATTGGTTTTAGAACCTAAAAATTTTATTACATTTGCCAACCGATTAAAACGGCATCGTGGCCGAGTGGCTAGGCAGAGGTCTGCAAAACCTTGTACAGCGGTTCGAATCCGCTCGATGCCTCAAAAAGCTCCTTTTTTTAAGGAGCTTTTTTTATTTAAAAAATTCAGCTTTAAATAGTTTATTCTGAAAGACTATCTGCAGGATTAATCGTCTCTATCTGGTCGGTAATATTATTCACCTGACTAGGAAAAAGTCCCTGACTAATAAGTATTCCGCCAAAAATGATAAGCAATACGCTTATCCCCTTTTTCATAACGTAAATGCGGTTGGGAGTAAGTTTCCGGTTAAGTTTTTTTGCTAATAAGATCTTGAAAATATCCAGGATTAGGTAAGTAGCCAACACACTTCCAAAGAATACTAAAATACGGTTACCCTCCATATTGAGTTTGGGTCCGAATACAATGATGAGACCCAACCAAAAACCTAAAACACCAATATTTATAAAATTAAGCAGGAAACCTTTTACCGCCAGCCCCATATAGTCGCTTTTTTTGAGCTTACGTATCTCTGGAGTTTCATCTTCCTGTTGAAGCATTTTTTTAGTTTGCACAAAACTCATTACCCCGTAGGTAGCCAAAATAGCTCCTCCAAAAATAAATAGAGCAGGATCATCCTTAATACTGGCCAGCAATTTTGTAGTACTTAAATAGGCGATAAAAAGAAAGACTACATCGGCAATTATAACACCTAAATCGAAAGAGAAAGCTGCCCTAAAACCTTTGATAGCCGCGGTTTCCAGTAATACAAAAAAGACCGGTCCCAGTAAAAAAGCCAGAAAAATACCTAGGGGAATTGCAGCTAAGATGTCTTGAATCATACATTGGTAGTATTATACAAATGTCGGATTTTAGTTCTTTCTATTCACTTTTCCACCAAAAAGGGTGTCTTTATCAATAATTTCGGGGTTTCCGTAAACATTTACAGTACCGCCAGCTCTAACCTTTGCCTCAACTTTTTCAGAGGCATTTATATCGGCAACGCCCCCTGCACTAATACTTATATAAATATTTTGGGATTCCAGATAGCGTGCGTAATACTGGCCTCCAGCTCTTATTTTAATATTCTGGGATTCGGCCTTACCTTTTACCTCAATTTCTCCACCGTTGAGGCTTTTAACACGAAGATCTTTTACCTCAATCTTTGTGAAGATTTCAGCTCCTTCAGAAGCTTCCAGGCTAAGCTCTTCAGTTTTATAAGTCTCTGATAATTCTATAGAAGAGTTTTGCTTTGCATCTATCTTTTTAAGAAATTTAAAATAAAGGTCAACTTTCGTATTATCTTCTTTCCAGATATTATCAATATTCATCTTTACTTTTAAAACTCCATCTTCAACCTTAAATTGAACATCACCACGATTTTGCCCGGTAACAACAGCCCTGGTATCATCGGCATAATGCAAATTAAGCTTAAGACCATTGTATATTTTAACTTCTGAAAAACTTTCAAGCTGGTGGTTTATCTCTTTCTGGCCCAACAAAGTACCTGAAAAGAGAATGGCTAGAACCATTATTAAATTCTTCATCCTAAAAAGATTTAAATTAAGTTTCTTCTACTTCTTTTTTAGATCCTATAAGTTTAAAATCAAGATGTCTTTTAACTAGATCGGCATTTTTTACACTTACATAAACCTCATCTCCCAATTGATAGGTTTTTTTTGTTTTTCGACCTACTACCGCATAATTTTCTTCATCAAATTCATAGTGGTCGTCTCTTAGGTCACGCAGCCGTATCATTCCTTCACATTTATTCTGAATAATTTCTACGAAAATACCCCAGTCTGTTACACCAGAAATAACTCCCAGAAACTCTTCGTCCTTGTGATCCTGCATGAATTTCACCTGCATATATTTAATAGAATCCCGTTCTGCATTGGTTGCAAGGTTTTCCATTTCACTGCTATGATGACATTTTTCGTCATATTCATCCTCTTTTGCCGATGGTTGCTGGTCAAGGTATCTCTGCAATAACCTGTGAACCATAACATCGGGATATCTCCTAATTGGAGAGGTAAAATGGGTGTAATGAGAAAATGCCAAACCGTAATGGCCTATATTTTCGGTGCCGTAATAGGCCTTACTCATAGTACGAATTGTTAGGGTATCAACTAAATTTTGCTCTTTAGTACCCTGAACGCTTTCCAGTAAATTATTTAGTGAAGAACTAACAGATTTTTTGTCTTTAAGATTTAGTTTATGACCAAATTTCGCAACAAGGTTGCTTAAGGAAGCAAGTTTAGAATCATCTGGTTCGTCATGACAGCGATAAACAAAGGTTTTCTTTTCCTTCTGTTTTCCTATAAATTCAGCAACCTTTCGGTTAGCCAGCAACATAAATTCCTCGATAAGCTTATTGGCATCTTTGGAGGTTTTAAAGAAAACCCCTACTGGTTCATTCTCCTCATCAAGTTCGAATTTTACCTCTACTTTATCAAAAGAAATTGCACCTTCCCGCATTCGCTCAGCACGCATTTTTTTAGCAAAGCTATTCATAAGCTTAACAGCTTCAACAATCTCCTCTTTTACCGAATATGCATTTTCCTGAATAGAAATTTCTTTTGGAATATCTCCCGAACCGGTTTCAATTATATGCTGTGCCTCTTCATAAGCAAATCGCGCATCAGAATAAGTAACCGTTCTCCCAAACCATTCTTTTTTGATTTTAGTATTCTTATCGATTTCAAAAACTGCTGAAAAAGTATATTTTTCTTCATTTGGCCTAAGGGAACAGGCATTGTTGGAAAGTACTTCAGGCAACATGGGCACTACACGGTCTACCAAATAAACCGAAGTTGCTCTCTCATAGGCTTCTTCATCTAAAATATTTCCCGGTTGCACGTAATGGGAAACATCGGCAATGTGAATTCCAATTTCGTAATTACCATTTTCAAGTTTTCTAAAACTCAAAGCATCATCAAAATCCTTGGCATCTTCAGGGTCAATGGTAAAGGTTAAAACATCACGCATATCCCGTCGCTTGCTAATCTCTTCCTCTTTTATAGAAGTATCAATTTTATCGGCAAATTCTTCAACTTCAGGTGGAAAATCATGAGGCAAACCGTATTGGGCTAAAATGGAATGAATTTCGGTATGATGCTCGCCGGGTGTTCCCAGGACTTGCTTAATATTTCCAAAGGGAGAATCGGCTTTTTCAGGCCATTCTTCAATTTCAACAACCACTTTATCTCCATTCTGAGCTTTCCCGAGCTTGTTTTTTTGAACAAATACATCGGTATACATTTTTGGATCGTCTATAACCACGAAACCAAAATCTTTTTTAAGCTGAAGTACCCCGACAAATTCGGTGCGCTTACGGTTAAGAATTTTAGTTACTTCTCCTTCAGATTTTTTATTTCGCCTTCTGTTATAGATATATATTTCTACTTCGTCTCCGTTAAAAGCGGTATTCAGGTGATTAGGGGATATAAAAACATCATCATCAAGCTCCTCCACCACGACATAGGCGTAACCCTTAGTAGTCATATCAATAATTCCACGATAATAATCACGGTGATCATTAATTTTAAATTTCCCGCGATCTACTTCTTCAATCTGTTTTTTTGCTGCTAACTGAGAAAGTTTTTTAATGATCTGGTTCCTACTATTGGCATCATTAACTTCCAGTTTAGCTGCAATTTGTTTATAATTAAAAGCTTCACTTCCATTTTTTCGTAATATATCAATAATGCTCTTAGCAAGATTTCCAGGTACTTTAGGCGTATTTTTCTTCTTTTTATTCATGTGTATTATTAAAAATATAAAATTACAGCTTATAAATCACATGCATATCTTTTGAATGTAAAGTTTTGTTAAGGACAGATTAAGCAAGTATTTTAGAATTAATTAACTGATTTTTCTTACTGGGGGAAAACCACCATTTTTTGGATTTACAAATTATTTAGTTATAAGTATCTTAAAAGTTACTTAAATTTGATTTAACCTCAAAAGGGCTTTTAAAACCTAAATTTGATTTTTATAATGCTAGTTAATGAACAATCCAACCAAAATATCTCTTATGTTTTTCCTGATATTTATTATCGGGGTGTTGTTCTATATAAGTATTATTAATCATTCTCTCAACCAAAAGACTGAGATCGAAATTTATAATTTCTCCATTTCACAAAAAGAGATTTACACCAGTCTTACATACCAGGAATAAAATTCTAATTAAAATAAAAACCTGTTAAGCCTGGAAAAAAGGATTTTTCAATACTAGCACTTATTAAATGTAACTCATTTATATACAAGGTTTTGAAATAAAATTATATTCTTTACTTACCTTTTAAAATTAAACTTTTAAGTGGTTTTTAGCTTTTTATTCTAAAGCTTTCTAAAGGGCTATATTTTTTTAGCTCGAAAATTATTACCAGACAAAAAAGATTAGTTAAGATTTCAAAATGCAAATCTGTTTTTATAAGTAGTTAAGTTATTAACTATATATATTATTATCTTTTTTTTTCTTTTTCTAAAAATTAAAAATGGATGTTATTATTGTCTGTTAACTTGTAGAACAATTTTTAATGCTAAAATTTGATTTTTCAGTTAAGCCTTTTTGATAACATCTTGTTAACAGGTTTAAAATATTCTAAGTATCTGTAACTCTTACTATTTTATGATTTTGTTAACAAAGGTTAAAAAGAATATCTTAATTAAAAATGATGAAATTTAGCTAATTCAACTTTGTTCACAACCTGTTTTTGATTGCTCATAACTTGAGAAGAAATAACCTCGTTATAATTTGATTTCCTCGGGTTAAAATTGCTATTGAAATTTAAATTTTAATCTCCAAATAAGGTTCTCATATTCTCATCATAGGTTATTCACATATTCCTGTAAATATTAAAGCCTTGATTTTAAATACATATCAAAAAGTAATTAACAATTCATTTTGGAGAGGTTAACAAGCGGTTTTTTTATCTTTGTTTCCTCAAAACACACAACTATGAAAATTGCAATTGGAAATGATCACGCCGGAACCCAGTATAAGAAAAAGGTGGTAGACCTCCTTAAACAAAGGGGAATTGAAGTTATTAACTATGGCACCGATTCTGATGATAGTGTAGATTATCCAGATTTTATACATCCTGTTGCCGATGATGTTGAAAACAAGAAGGTAGACTTGGGAATTATTCTTTGCGGTAGTGGCAACGGAGCTAATATGACCGCTAATAAACATCAGGGAATACGATCTGCTCTTTGTTGGTCTGGTGAGATAGCAAAACTTGCACGACAACATAATAATGCTAACATTCTTAGCATACCTGCCAGGTTTGTTTCAGAAAATCAGGCCCTGGATATGGTAAAGATATTTCTTGAAACCGAATTTGAAGGAGGGCGTCATCAAAAAAGAATTGATAAAATTCCAGTTCAAAAGTAATATGTTTTTTTCCCGGTAAAATTTTAGCGATGTGGCTTCATTATAAAAATCACATCGCTAAAACCAGTTAAAGAATTCTGCTTAAAAATTAAAAACTTTGTTTTAAAATAGGAATCTATCTTAATAGCTCTCAATTTTTAATAACTTAAACAAATAATAAACCTCAATTTTGAAAATCCTAATCAAGACCTTTAAAGAACTCAGTCTAGATCAATTATATCAAATATTGCAACTTCGTTCTGAGGTATTTGTGGTTGAGCAAAATTGCGTTTACCAGGATATTGATGGTAAAGATGGAGAAGCATTACATATTTTGGGTTATAAAGATGAGATACTTGTAGCCTATACCCGCTGTTTTGAACAAGGGCTTTACTTCGAAGAAGCCGCAATTGGCCGTGTGATCGTTAAAGAAAATTACAGAAAATACGGTTTTGGACATGAAATTCTAGAAGCTTCAATAAAGGCTATTAAAGAGCGTTTTAAAACAACCAGAATAAAACTTTCAGCCCAGCAATATCTTATAGAATTTTATGAGTCTCATGGGTTTGCTACTACCGGGGAAGGCTATCTGGAAGATGGGATTCCACATATTGCGATGCTTAAAGAATAAATTACTTTAATATTTCTGAATATCGGCGGGTATTATTTAAAATCGCCAGGGATTCCATGATTTCAGGATTATGTTCAACATAGTGTTCATAAAGACCCTCTTTGTAGAAATATCGTTTGATTATTTCATCGGTTAACAAACTAACAATTTCCGGTTTTTTATCCTGAAGTTCTTCTTTTTTCAATTGATTAAGCCCTTCTGAAATATCTTTATAATTACTGATTATTTCCTTTTCATAACCCTCTTCCTTAGCTGCAATTAACACTTCCTCCAATTCTTTTTCTGTTCTTGTCTGGTAGTTGAAATCTATTTTTTCAAGGTAATCGCTGAAGTTTTTAAAATCATTTCCCGTAAAAATAAAATCTTCAGGGCTTTCAAGCTTATGCGTATAATAATAATCTGTTGCAAAATCAAAAATTGCATCTTCGATCAGGAGAGCGTTGGTAATGGCGCTGTATTCTGAGGTTTCCAGTTTCACATCCGGAAGAATTCCTCCTCCGTCAAAAACTTTCCTCCCATTGCGGGTCTTAAATTCATTGTAATCTTCAAATTTTACGGCCTCTCCTTTTTCGTCCCTGCTTCTATAATCCAAAGCCTGAATACATCTTCCACTGGGCGTATAATACCTGGAGATAGTTACTTTAAGTTGCGTTCCGTAAGCCAATTCCTTTGGGCGTTGTACCAGGCCTTTTCCAAAGCTTCGGGCACCCACCACTACTCCCCGGTCCAGATCCTGGATAGCACCTGCTACAATTTCACTAGCCGAGGCACTTCTACCATTAACGATCACCACTAAAGGAATTTGGGTATCCAAAGGTTCTTTTTGTGTAAAATATTGTTTGTTGTATTTATCTATAACAGATTTTGTGGTAGTAATTAACTCTCCTTTATGAAGAAATATATTGCTCACATTTATAGCTTCCCCCAGAAGTCCGCCTGGATTGCCTCTTAGATCCAGGATAATCTTTTCTGCACCCTGGTTCTTTAAATCTTTTAAGGCCCTGGAAGTTTCGGCAGAAGCCCTCGCATTAAATCGCGATAAAACAATATATCCGGTGTTATCTTCAAGAAGCTTATAGAATGGAACTGCTTTTAAATCTACAGACCCCCGCACCAAACTGGTGATTTTTGTTTCTCCCCGGCGGGTAAAGGTAATTTTAAGGCTTGAGTTTGCGGCGCCATTTAAAAGCTCTCTGGCATCTTCTTTAAAATCTGAAACTTTGATGTTTCCAATCTTAATTATTTTATCTCCGGCCTTTAAACCTGCTTTATCCGCAGGATAATCCTTATAAGGTTCAATAACTTTGATATACTCTGGCGTTGCTTTTACCAAAGTTCCAATCCCGGTGTATTCTCCGGAATTATTGATCTTGGCGGCTTCCACATCCTGTTCGTTCCAATAATTGGTATATGGATCCAGATCGGCCAACATAGCCTGTATCGCTGTGTCCATAAGTTCTGCAGGATTGGTCTCATCAACATAATTCATATTGATCTCTTTGAACAGCGTTGTGAAAATCTCTATCTGTTTGGCTATTTCAAAGAAATCTGATTTAAACCCAAGCGTACTGAAAATAAGTCCGGCACCCAATACCAGGATTCCGGCTTTTTTTATAAAACTCTTTTTCATTTTAAATTCTTTTAAGCGGGCCGGGGGAGATTCCCTTTATTCCTGTTTTTCCTTTTCAACAAAATTTTGAAGAAGCTTTATCATCGTTCTGTTCAAACTATCATAATCTGTTTTATCCCTGGAAATATAGATAAACATAAAGGCATAAGAACCCGGTATATTGTTGGTTACAAGATACTTATTTTTTCTGAAAGCTTCACGCATCAAGCGTTTAATCCTGTTGCGCCCGGGAGCGGTTTTAACCAGTTTTTTTGGTACAGAAACTCCTGTTTTTAATTGCGAATCATCTGAAGCTTTTATTGGAAGATAAATCATTTTTAAAGGAAATTTCTTCACCGACTTTCCTTCTATAAAAAGCTTTTCTATAAGTTTTTCACTTTTTAATTTATCCTGTTTTCCAAAACGCTCATCCATTCTCCAAAAGTAAGGATAGCTTTTAATCTGAATTACATGAACTAAAAATTATTTTCCATATAAAAAAAGCCCTTCGGATGTGAAGGGCTTTCAGGTAAGGTTTTAAGAGGAGTTTATTCTTTTTCAGCAGTCTCCGATGGATAAACATTATTCTCTCTATTTACATCTGCCATAAGTTTAGTATCATCAATTTCTATACTTTCAATCTCACTTAAGGGGCTATCTATACTGAGTTCATAAGTAGGATATGCCCAGGCCCAATCTTTCTCCTGAATCCAGTTTTCTGTTTCAGGCTCTTTTTCCCATCGCATCATCTGTAGTGGGATGTAATGGATTTGGTGATCTCCATTGGCAAATCTTATACTTAATTCAACCGGCATTGGCATTTCTCCAATTCTCTCCAAAGTGATTTTTGTTGAATTTTCATCTGCTTCTTCAACATTTTTAATAGCATAATCTATTTGATTGGTGGTTTGGGTCCAGTCCATTAAATACCAATCGAGTTCGGCACCGGAAACCTTTTCAGCAACACGAATAAAATCGTTTGGCGTTGGATGTTTAAATTTCCAATCCTGATAGTATCTTTTAAGTGTTTTATCTAAATTTTCTCTTCCAATTACGTAACCAAGTTGGGCAAGAAATACAGCTCCTTTAGAATAGGCTGTAGCACCGTAGGCCGCATTAAGTGAATAACGGTCGGCGTGGGTGGTTTGTGGTTGTTCTACCCCGGAATTTGCCAGCTGAAGATAGCCACGGTATGAACCGGTATGAGGATTCTCTGCATCTGTTTGCATAACGCGGTTCATTGCTTTGCTGGAAATAAAAGAGGTGAAACCTTCGTCCATCCATTCGTGCTTGCTTTCGTTGGTTGCCATTAAGTGCTGAAACCAGGCGTGAGCCATTTCATGAGCAGTTACCCCTACAAGGCTTTGAATACTTCTCTCACCTGTGATTAGGGTAAGCATAGCATATTCCATACCTCCGTCTCCTCCCTGGGCTACAGTGTATTGATCCCATGGGTATGGTCCAATTTTTTCGTTAAAAAACAACAATAATTCCTCGGTTTTAGATTGAAGTCTTTTCCAGTTTTCCTTAATTTCTTCATTGTCTTTGTAGAAAAAGTGAAGTTCGGTCCCGTCTTTGGCAATTCTTACATCATGAATATATTCAGGGTCTGCAGCCCAGGTAAAGTCGTGAACTTTAGGAGCTACAAAATGCCAGGTATGCGTATCACCTTTCGCATCAATTTCTTCTTCACTATAGCCGTGGCCTATTTCATCTGCATTTTGAAGATACCCTGTGGCAGCAACAGTGTAGTTTTTATCAATGGTTAATTTTACATCAAAATCACCCCAAACGCCGTGAAATTCCCTACCAATATATGGATCGGCATGCCAGCCTTGAAAATCGTATTCGGCTAATTTAGGATACCATTGAGACATAGAAAGAGCTACTCCTTCTGTGTTATTTCTTCCAGATCTCCGGATCTGCTCTGGTACCTGCCCTTTAAATTCCATTTTAAAAAGGCTTTTCTCTCCAGGAAGAATGGGTTCCTGGAGTTGCACCTCCAGTACGGTTCCAACTTCTTCGTAAGTAAGCTTTTTACCATTTTGCGTTAGGCTGGAAACCCTTAAAAATCCCTGTTGTTCAGGAGTTAATTTCGAAATTCGGTCGCCTACCCTGCGGTCAGGATCCTGAATAGTTCTGGAACGCACATCCATTTCACTCCCCGGTTGGAAAGCATTGAAAAATAGATGATAAAACACCTTGTTTAAGGTATCGGGAGAATTGTTGGTGTACTCTAGTTCCTGGGTTCCCGTATACAGGAAGTTTTCTACATTCATATCTACTTCCATCTTGTAGTCTGCGTGCTGTTGCCAATAACTGGTATTGTTTTGGGCTACCATGAATGAGGTTGCCAGTACAGTTAAACTTAGAAATATTTTTTTCATAAAATTGATTATTTGGTTTGTGATGCTAATATTAAGGCGTTATAAAGGTTTACCATTTTTCCTGAAACAGAAAGCGCATTGAATTTTTGTGTATTTCTGCCCTCTTCTCCTACTAAAACTGAGGTGGTGGTAGTAATTCCACTGTCCATAATGATTTGTTTAACCTGGGGAGCAGATAGTTTTGGATAAAATGAACGGATTATTGCAGCCACTCCCGAAACTGCTGGTGCAGCCATAGAAGTTCCCTGCATATATTCATATTCATCGTTAGGCGTCGTGGACCAGATCTTTGTTCCTGGCGCAAAAACATCTACATTAAGCTTACCGTAATTAGAAAACCCGGCTACCAACCTGGAACCATAATCAAAGTTAAGAGCTCCCACACTTAAAACATTATTGGAAATTTCCTGTGAATTCTCAGGTGTCTGGTCGTTCGGATAAACCCTTTTTTCATCAAGATTTATTCCCTCATTCCCTGCGGCATTTACGATAAGTACATCATTTTTTGCAGCATATTTTATCGCTTCCTCCACCCATTCAGGGTTTGGAGAAAAGTATTTACCAAAACTGGTATTTATAATTTTAGCGCCATTATCCACGGCATAACGAATCCCAAGAGCGATATCCTTATCATATTCGTCGCCATCTGGGACGGCTCTAACCACCATTATTTCCACATTATTGGCAATACCTTTTATTCCAATACTATTTTCCCGGTTTGCAGCAATAATTCCGGCTACGTGAGTTCCATGTTTTGCATCCTCTTTTTTAGGATCTGGACCGGCAACTTTATTATTTCCGTAATCAGTATCGGTGATATCGTAAGGATCATCACCTACCGGTGCTCTTCCGTTGAGATCAAGATTGAAGTGAGTATCAATTCTCCCTGCATAATATTCTATGGCTTCATCGAGTTCTTCCAAGGCCTCAGGAATGTTTTCATTAACATTATCCTGAATTTGAAGCAACATCGCTTTATATTGAGCTAATTGCTGATCTTCGGTTTCCAAAGCCCTCAACTCCTCATTGGTGTAATCTTCTTTTCCTAATTGCGAAGATACAGCCGAGTGGGCTGCTACCAGTTGTTTTTTTATCGCTTCATATTGGTTTTTATTCTGAAGAGTTTCATTGTATTCCTTTTCATATTCAGCTTTTGCTTCCTGGTAGTAAATATATTCAGCACGATCGGCAGTGCTTATTGAACTAGCCGGTTTTCCTTCATATTTAGGTTGAAGCCTTTTCATAATACGGGTATATTCCATGTTTTCCTCAACGGCATCGCCCAAAAAATTCCAACCGTGAATATCATCTACATAACCATTCTTATCATCATCTTTTCTATTGTTAGGAATTTCATCACGATTTACCCAAATTACACTACGTAAGTCTTCATGGTCAATATCCACCCCACTATCTAAAACTGCTACGATAACTTTTTTACCCTTATTGTTTTTAATAATTTCCTGGTAAGCGCGGTTTACGCTCATTCCAGGGATAGTATCGGCCATAAGATCTGCGCCGCCCCATCCTTTTAATTCGGTTTCAGAAAGATCTGTAATTTTTAATGGAATGGAATCAATATTGGCAATTGGCGTAGAGACTATTTTTGGTGCCGTACTGCTGCAACCTGTAATAATTACAGCACCTGCCATTACAAGTACCTGTTTTAAAAAAGGTATTTTCATAGTTTTTTAATGATTAAAAAGTTCGTTAAAAGTAAAAGTTTGATCCAGTCTTACACCTTTTTCGGTGTTTTTAAGACTAATTATCTCGTTATGAGCATCGTGTTCCAGGAAAAGGTAGAAATTTTCATCTGCAGCCTGCTTTAGAAATTTATCTTTTTCAGGCAGGGTTAGTAACGGGCGGGTATCGTAGCCCATCACGTAGGGCAGGGGAATATGCCCCGCTGTAGGAAGCAAATCGGCCATAAAAACCAGGGTTTTATCTTTATAAGTTATATGAGGAATCATCTGCTTATCGGTATGACCATCTACAAATAATACTCCAAAAGGCAGGTTTTCAGATTGTTTAAAGGTTTCTGTAGGTTTTCTTTCTAAGAAATGAAGCTGCCCGCTTTGCTCCATCGGAATTATATTTTCCTTTAAAAAGGAAGCCTTTTCCCTGGCATTGGGCTGGGTTGCCCAATGCCAGTGTTCTTTATTGCTCCAGAATCGGGCATTTTTAAATGCTGGTTCGTAACCTGTTCGGTCTTTATTCCATTTAATACTTCCTCCGCAATGATCAAAATGAAGGTGAGTCATAAAAACATCGGTGATATCATCTCGGTGAAAGCCGTGTTTTTTAAGGGATTTATCTATAGAGTGATCTCCCCAGCGGTAATAATAACTAAAGAATTTTTCGCTTTGCTTTTCCCCCATTCCGGTATCGATAAGGATTAGCTTCTCGCCGTCTTCAATTAAAAGGCATCGAGCAGCGATATCTATCATATTATTTTCATCGGCGGGATTTGTACGGTTCCAAAGGCTCTTGGGAACAACTCCAAACATGGCTCCTCCATCCAATTTAAAATTTCCGGCTTCTATAGGATATAATTTCATAATTGCTGATTTTTCCTCTGCAAATTACTAAAAGCATAATACATGTATAAACATTCGGGCAGAGAGGGAATATTTTTAACAGGAAATTCAGAAATCAGGAGAGATATAATACTTGTTCTCCAAGTAGAATATCATCGTTGTAATGAAAAGGCCGCTTCTGGCCTTCAGGATTAATAATCATCACAGGAAGAAAATCGGTGTTTTTATTTTGATGTTCCTTTACCCATTCCCTGGTAGTGGTATCTGCTTCTATTTTCTGTTTATTCTCCTGGTAATTGCCCGAAGATATTCTGCTGGACCAGGGTTCGAGTTCTGTCTTATCGGCGAACATCGAGGTGGCGTCTACCTTATCCAACAAGTCTACATCGGCGCCATTTTCATTTGGAGAAACCAGCACGATCTTGTTAGGAATAAAGAACGCATCATCGGCGAGTTGAGCAGCGAGAAGATTTATTTCACTATTTCCTGTAAGTGCGATAAATGTCCCTTTTTCAATCGCCCCGGCATCTTCCATTGTTTCTTCTTTGAGTATATTCCCATAAACCGTTTTAAAACCCTGGTTTTTAGCTTCGGCAACAAGTTCCCGATTCCCGTCTATGATTACTACTTCCTGGTCCTCTTTTAACTGGTTTGCAATAAAAAGACCAAGCGGATTTGCCCCTAAAATAATATATCCGGATCTTGATTCCTGGGTGATAAGCTCTCCCCGGCTTCTTAACCACTTTGTGGTCCAGGTTAACATAACCGGTACACTTAAGGTGGTGAATATCGCCATGAAAACAAGAATAGAAAAGATTTCTGAGGTTATAATCCCCATTTGTAAACCTATGCCTGCTATAATAATCTCTACAGCCCCCCGCCCATTCATACCGGTTCCCACTGTGATTCCCTCCCGCCAACCATTTCCACTCGGAAGATAAAATACGGCGGTTCCCAATATTTTTCCTATCATGGCTACCGCAGTAACCACCACAAGCATCCAGAGATCGGTTTGAAATACTTCTAAGGTCACATTGAATCCTGCTGAAACAAAGAAAATAGGAGCAAGGAATCCCACAGAAACATCGTGGAAAATATGATTGATATCTTTTGAGATCTGGCGTTGAAAAACTCCATCTCTTATAAATAAACCAGCCATAAAAGCACCCAGAATACTATGAAGCCCTGCAACTTCAGCAAGTTCAGAAAAACCTAAAACTATTATTAAAATAAGGGTAAAATGCAGGGTACGGCTGGTAATATTGGCTTTGTAGAGATATTTTCCCAATAATGGCAAAAGGTAAATCCCTGCAAGAGCGGTAAAAATGAAGAATAAGATAGCCTTTGCAGCCACCCAGGTTAGTCCTAAACTGTCTATACTTCCTGCATCAACATAACTAATTATTCCGGCAAAGATTACAAGGGCAAGAGTATCTGAAATTAGAGCTCCGGCCATTAATACATAGGCTATCCGGGTGTTGAGTAATTTAAGATCGACAAGAATACGGCTTTTGGTCGCGAGTGAGGTAACCCCAACCGCGATCGCTACAAAGATCGCCGCCATTTGTGTTCCTTCGAAGTAAAGAATGGTATAGTAACCCAACACAAAGGGTACAATAAACCCGCCAACTGCAGCCAATAATCCTGCCCAGGAGGCTTTACCAAGATCCCTGAAGTTAATTTCCATCCCAATGTAAACCATAAGAAGAATAATTCCCACCTCGGCTAAAACATTGATCATTTCTGAGGTTTCCAGAATACCAAATAGTGCTGGTCCAAGAAGAATACCTATTAAAAGCTCACCGAGAATAGCGGGATAACCAACTTTCTTAGCTAAAGAACCACCAATCCATGCGCTAGAAAGAATGATTAACAAATTGAGGATATTTAATTCTTCCATAGGTTTTGACTGTTTTATACGTAAACAGCTTACAAAATATTAATAATTTTCGAACTAAAATTCATAAATTCAACTTGATAGAGATTAAATACCGTTTTTTATTTAATAAATGAGAAAATTCATCAAAAACATTCTTAAATCGGGTTATTTTTGTAAATAGCAATATTCCGCTTAAATAAAAAAAGAATGTTAGAACTTGCAAGTCTTGTTATACTTGGAATTTTGGCCCAATGGTTGGCCTGGAAAATAAAAACCCCCGCAATTCTCCCCTTGATTCTTATAGGTCTTCTGGTAGGACCTGTTTCTACTTTTTTTACCGAAGATGGCACTAAGTGGTTGGAACCTATTTGGAATGGAAGTGAAGGTGTATTTCCAGGAGAAAGTTTGTTTTATTTTGTTTCCCTGGCTATTTCAATTATACTTTTTGAAGGCGGGTTAACCTTACGCAAAAGCGAAATTGGGAATATAGGTCCCGTAATTGTAAAATTAATTAGCGTGGGGACCCTGGTTACTTTCGTGGGAGCAGGGCTTGCAGCACATTTTATCTTTGGCTTGACCTGGCAGATATCCTTTCTTTTTTCTGCATTGATAATTGTCACCGGGCCTACAGTAATCTCTCCAATTTTAAGGAATATTCCACTTAAAAAACATATTTCGTCTATCCTGAAATGGGAGGGAATTCTTATAGATCCCATCGGTGCCCTTATTTCAGTATTGATGTTTGAATTTATCAGGGTGGAAGGTGGGCAGGATTTTACGATAACCGCCTTAACCGAATTTGGTAAAATACTGCTCTTTGGATTCACTTTTGGATTCACATTTGCCACTATCCTGGCTTTTCTTATTAAGAAAAATGTGATCCCGCATTATCTCTTAAACGTTTTTATCCTGGCAACAGTTCTTGGGGTTTTTGTGCTGGCAGATATTTTTGCCCATGAAAGCGGCTTACTCGCCGTGGTTATTATGGGAATGGTGATGGGAAACAAAAAACTCCCCAATATCAAGGAGCTTCTTTATTTTAAAGAATCTTTAAGTGTATTGCTTATTTCAATTCTTTTTATCCTGCTTGCAGCCAATATTGAAGTTGAGGAAATGTTATTGGTTTTCAACTGGCAATCTCTTATTCTCTTCGGAATAGTGGTGCTATTGGTTAGACCTTTAGGAGTAATTCTTAGTTCCATAGGCTCTGGCCTTAAAGTAAACGAGGTCTCCTTTATTAGTTGGGTTGGCCCACGTGGAATTGTAGCTGCGGGAATCGCTTCACTCTTTGGGCTGCGACTGGTGCGGGAAGGGATAGAAGATGCAGAATATATCACTCCCCTGGTATTTATGATTGTGCTCTTCTCAGTGCTTTTAAATGCAGCTACCGCCAGGTTTTTTGCTAAAATAGTGGGGGTATTCATTAAGGAATCTGAAGGAATTTTAATAATCGGGGCTTCTTCCATAGCAAGGTTAATAGGAGAATACCTACAAGAAAATAATCGACATGTGGTCTTGCTGGATAGTAACAGGGATAATGTAAAAAAGGCTAAAAACCTTGGAATTGATGCCATTGAAGGTAGTGTTTATGAAGATAATCTTCTTAACAATATCGAATTAAACGATATTGGTTATTTAATGGCTATGACAGGAAATAGTGATATTAACAAAACGGCTATTAATAAATTCAAGAAGCAGTTTGGGGAAAACGGTTCCTTTAGGGTAATCACTGCAGATGAAATGGCCAACCCTGAACTTAATCCTGAAGAAGGCTTGTTCTCTCATACTGATGATTATATCAAGCTTACAGAATTGGCTAGAAAATACCCTGAAATTCACGAAAAGGAGTTGAATAGTAAAGAGCATTATGAAGGCCTTATCGAAATCACAAAAAGCAGTCCTGATATACTTCCTGTGTTTGTAAAGAACAAAGAAGGCAAATTCACGATCATCCCTTCCAATAGTTCACAGGTGGAAATCGAGGAAGGCTTTAAACTTGTATATCTTGGAAAATTATTGGAAAATGTACAAAATCGCGAAAAAAAATCTGATGAGCCGGTAAACACATAAAATTTAATCTTACCGGAGAGGTGCAATTTTTAAACATAATGAAAAGTTAACCCGGGAAATCCGGAAAAATAATTTTACGAAAAATCCTGGATAAGTTGTCTCTGCAATAAAAGCTTACTCCTCTAATTCCCTTACCAGTTCATCGGTGATTTCCAGATTGTGATAAACATTCTGGACATCATCATCATCTTCAAATTTTTCAACCAGGTCCAGGATCTTTTTAGCATCCGCAACTGGAAGTTCCAGGGTATTCATAGGTAGGCGATGAATTTCTGAGGCCTTTGGCTCTATCTTGAGTTCTTCGAGCTTTGAAGACATTAAACCGAAATCGGTAAAATCAGTATAAACGCTGATGTGATCCTCTTCTTTTTCAATTTTGGTGGCTCCGCCTTCGATGAGCTCCAGCTCAAACTCCTCAAAATCCATTTCAATTTTATCACGTTCAATAATGAAAACCCCTTTTTTATCAAAAAGGAATTCCAGAGAACCATTAGTGCCCAGACTTCCCCCATTTTTTGAAAAAATAGACCTGACCGATGCTACGGTACGGTTGGTATTATCGGTAGTACACTCAATAAAGAAGGCAATTCCGTTTGGACCATAGCCTTCAAAAGTGACGAGTTCATAATTATCGGCATCAGCACCGCTGGCTTTTTTTATGGCGCGCTCAATAGTATCTTTGGGCATATTCACCCCTTTGGCATTGGAAATAGCATTTCTAAGCGCGGGATTAGCTTCGGGATCGGGGCCACCTCCGTCTTTTACGGCCACACTAATCTCTTTTATTGCCCGGGTAAACTCCTTGGCCCTCTTTTTATCCTGTGCACCCTTACGATGCTTAATATTCGCCCATTTACTATGTCCTGCCATTTCTCAGTATTATTTTGAAGAATTACAAAAATAAAAAATTGAGTAAAGAGAAAAAACCGGAGATTCAGAGCAAATAAAAAACCCCACAGGGAAATGTGGGGTTCGGGTTTTTTTAAAATTTTGTCCCGTCCTGAAATAGCGATACACTAAAACAATAGTGTAATGAAAAGATCAACAAAGACTGGGTATATAAGCGTACCCAAAAAGATTATTCTATTTCTTTTAAACTTCAAGTTGTCCAGGAAATTGAGTCCGGAGCGCTTGGAAGAACTGAAGCCTGTCATAAATATGGCATACAAGCTAAATCTACAGTGAGGGAATGGCTTAGGAAA
>NZ_DATCSO010000099.1:0-94096 GCF_036568425.1 Salegentibacter sp.
ATTCGAACCCCTGACCCCTTGGGTGTAAACCAAGTGCTCTGAACCAACTGAGCTACGCGCCCATTCTTTAATGCGGATGCAAATATAGATTAGTTTTTCTATTGCACCAAGAAAAAACAAAAAAAATCAAATTATTTCAGCAACTGTAAAAGTACTTCCTCCAACAAAGACAAGATCTTCGTCTAAGGCACTATCTATAGCGGCTTCATAAGCTTTTGAAACCGAATCGAATACCCTTCCTTCCAAGCCAAATTGCGCTGATTTTTCAGCTAAAACCTCCGCTTCGAGACCACGGGGAATCTCAGGTTTACAGAAATAATATTGAGCATCTTTGGGAAAGAGAGGTAAGATAGATTCCAGATCTTTATCATTAACAACCCCCAGGACTATATGCAAATGCTGGAATTCTTCTCCTTTAATTTGTTTAAAAACAAGCTTTAGCCCCTTCTTATTATGGGCCGTATCACAAATTACCTTAGGTTTTTCCTGTATTATGTCCCATCGGCCTTGCAGGGAGGTATGGAGTTTTACACTGTTTAAACCGTTTTTTAAACAATCTTCAGGAATATTCCATCCTTTCTCCCTAAGCAACTTCACAGCTCCCAGGACACTCTTCATATTCTTATTCTGATAATCTCCTTTAAGATCGGTACTGTATTCAGAAAAATTGAGATCCTGAGCAAAAATAAGTTTTGCATTCAGATTTTTGGCGATTCCCTTAAAAACCGGGGTAGTTTCCTTATGCTTTTCTCCAATTACCACCGGAACATTCTTTTTGATAATCCCTGCTTTCTCCCGTGCTATTTCAGGGAGAGAACTCCCCAAGTGAGCCGTATGATCCAGGCTTATATTGGTAATTATACAGATTTCAGGAGTAATAATATTGGTTGAATCCAAACGGCCTCCCATCCCTACTTCAATTACCGCAATATCAACTTCCTGTTTAGCAAAATGATCGAAGGCCATACCAACAGTCATTTCAAAAAAGGAAAGTTTAGCATCGGTAATGAATTCTTTATGCGTTTTCACAAAGTTTACCACCGATTTCTTATCAATAAGCTGTCCGTTAATTTTAATCCGTTCTCTAAAATCCTTAAGATGCGGCGAAGTATAAAGCCCAACCTTGTAACCCACTTCCTGTAATACTGAAGCCAACATATGGCTGGTAGAGCCCTTCCCATTGGTTCCGGCCACATGAACCGACTTGAATTTTTTATGAGGCTCACCTAGGTACTTCGCAAACTGAAGGGTTTTGGTAAGATCTTTCTTAAAAGCTTCGTCGCCCACACGCTGGTACATAGGTAACTGCTGAAACATCCATTCAACAGTATTTTTGTAATTATTCACCTATTCTGAGAGTTTAAAATTATAAATAATTGTTCCCACTTGTCTGGAGGGAGCATTGTTATCACTGTTAAAACGAGTAGCCATAGC
The DNA here is from genome assembly GCF_036568425.1 of Salegentibacter sp. GTDB lineage: Bacteria > Bacteroidota > Bacteroidia > Flavobacteriales > Flavobacteriaceae > Salegentibacter. The sequence continues at coordinate 1,435 of NZ_DATCSO010000099.1, forward strand.
GGCCCGTCTCGCAGGTTCGGTAAGGCAGGAAGCAGAATTGGTAGTCCCTTTTACTCCCGGGGTTGCATTAACTACCTGTCCTGAACGGTTCACTTCAATACGCACCACTACAATTCCCGATTCATTACAATCCTGTACAAATTTTTCTTTATTCAAAGCCCTACGACCTCCAAGACGGTAATTACCGTCCCCATCGAGACCAGCACCGTTTCCATAATAGGAGTTTGCGCTGGGATCACCATCAGGCGAACCCTTGTCTCCGGCCAGGTTATCATTTCCTTCACCCCCTGTTTCTGAACCGCTGCGCTCAGGCCCATTAAGGATGCTACTCATCGCGTCGGTGGTAGATTTATCCGGTTTTGGTTCGGGTTTTTCTGCCGGGGGTTGTTCTTTTGGCTTTTCGGGAGTTTCTTTTTTCACCGGTTGTGGCTCCTTCTTCTTTTCGATAACCGGAGCATCCTCGATCTTTTGGGTAACTACTTCCTCTTCAATTACAGGTTCAGGTTGTGAAACTGGCTCGGGAGAAGTGGTTTTTTGCGGAGCAGATTTAACCGGCTCGGTGGGCTGGTTTTCTCCAGCACCAACTTCAGAGGTGCCAAAATTTATAGCAATTCCGTTCTCAGGAGGTGGATCTAAATATTTAAAACCTAAAAACAACATCAAAATAATCAAAAGCACGTGAAGTACCACCGTGATGGCAAAGGATTTTTTCTCGTGTTTTGTTTCAAGCATTGACATATTATTCAGGTTTTACAGCCAGTACGATCTTATAGCTATTTCGGTTGGCGATATCCATAACATTCACGGCCTTTTCAATAGGCACTCCTTCCTCAGCCCTTAAAATTATGGTTGGATTCTCTTCTCCAACGAGTTTTCTTTTAAGCGTTCTTTCTAATGCGCTGGCACTAACTCTTTCCTCATTCACATAAAACTGAAGGTCTTTAGTAATGCTAACTGCAATATTTTGCTGAGTTGTAGTTTTACCTTTTGCCTTCGGAAGAATGAGGTCTAAAGCTTCGGGAGTTATAACCGGAGAAGTTAGCATAAAAAAGATCAACAACAGAAATACGATATCTGTCATCGAGCTCATGCTGAAATCTGCACTAATTTTATTTCTGCTTCTTAAATTCATATTAAGCAGGTTCGTTTAATAAGTCTAAGAAATCTACTGCTGTAGCCTCCATTTGGTGGACCACTTTATCGGTTTTCACCACCAGATGGTTGTAACCTATATAAGCGATAATCCCAACGATAAGTCCGGCAACCGTTGTCGTCATCGCAGTATAGATACCTTCGGCAAGGGCTCCCATTTGTGCCTGGCCACTACTGGTAGCCAACTCATGAAAAGCAAGTACCATACCAATCACAGTACCCAGGAAGCCAATCATAGGAGCGGCTCCGGCAATGGTTGCCAGGATACTTACATTCTTTTCCAGTTTGTATACTTCCAGTCTCCCTGCATTTTCAATTGCCGTATTAATATCCTCCAAAGGGCTACCAATTCTGGAAATCCCCTTTTGAGTTAATCGGGCAACCGGAGAATCACTCTGTGCGCAACGCATTTTAGCCGATTCTATATTACCGTTTAAAACACTATCCTTGATTTGCAGCATAAAATTCTTATCTACCTGGCTGGCAGCTTTAATAGCAAAAAGCCTTTCAAAGTAAATATAGACTGCGGCAAATAAGAGTACAAAAAGAATAAGGATAATAATCTGGCCTCCAAGGCCACCGCTTAGCATTAGATCAAATAGCGAAAGGGTTTTTTCCTCTACTACAGGTTCGGCATCCTGAGCTGCCTGGGCAAGATCATCTTGCTGCAAAAAATATAGCATGTGTTCGATTTAGGTTTTTTATTGTAACGTGAGAATCTGAATTTAATTGTAAATATAGATTAGCCAATGCTTTCTCACAACTACATTGATCAGAATAAAAGAATAATTAATGGGCTACTAAAGAAACAAATGCTCGATAAGTACGAAACTAATTGCACCTACCAGAAATCCTGTAAGCGCCAGGGGAGCAATATTTTTAAGGTACCACATGAAGTCAATCTTCTCCATCCCCATTGCCGCAACTCCTGCTGCCGAACCAATAACCAACAAGCTACCTCCGGTTCCTGATGAATAAGCTATAAAATGCCATATCGAACTATCGACAGGGAAATCATACATTGCTATAGAGGCTGCTACTAATGGGACATTATCTATCACCGATGAAAGGATTCCCAACAATATTATCACTACATCCATACTGGGAATAGCATTTGAAAGGGAGTTTGAAGCGTAAAGCAAGGTTCCAGCCATTTCTCCATTTATGGAACCGAACACCAGGCTCTCCAAACCAGCCACGGCCAAAAGAATCCCAAGAAAAAACAGTATACTGGAGAACTCTATCTTCGATAAGGCTTTACTGGTAGAATATTGATATTTTTGGACCTTAGTAATATTCTTTATCGGTTTAACATATTCTGAAACCAGCCAAACCACTCCCAGACTAAAAAGAATACCTATATAAGGTGGTAATCCGGTAATAGCTTTAAACAATGGAACAAAAACAAATGCCCCCAATCCAACAATGAGCATTGTCTTACTGCTAAGGAGCCGTTCAGAGTCTGGGTCTATCACAGCTTTTTTAAGCACCGTCTGCCCTTTAAAGGCTTTTAGCCTGCTCCCTATAGCAAACGGAAGAATGAAGCTTATCAATGAAGGAATGATCACATATTCAATTAAACCAGGGGTAGTTACTTTATTATTAATCCAGAGCATGGTGGTGGTAACATCTCCAATAGGCGACCAGGCACCGCCGGCATTAGCGGCAATTATTATCATGGCCGCAAACCAAACCCGGTAGTCCCGCTTGGGAACAAGTTTCCTTAATAGGGTAACCAAAATTATAGTAGCTGTAAGATTATCGATTATAGCCGATAAAACAAAAGCCAGACCACCAATTATCCAAAGCAGTTTCTTTTTATTAGTGGTTGTAATTCTTTTTTTAATAAGGGCAAAGCCACGGTGAAGATCTATGATTTCCACAATGGTCATTGCCCCTATAAGAAAGAAAAGTATCTCGCTGATCTTGCTGAAATGATGCATCAGGTTATTATTAAACCCGTCCCTTTGTAATTTAGGGTCACCCTGAAGAATGTTGAAGACCTCTCCATGAGAATTGATAATAGAGAACCAACCCTGGTTAAAACCGTAAGCCATTATAGCCCATATAATGGTTGCCATCAGTAATGCCGATACCGCTTTGTCCAGCCGTAAGGGGTGTTCCAGGGTGATAAGCAGATACCCCAGAAAAAACAAGATTATTACAAAAGAAATCATTGAGTAATTTTTACACCAATTGTTTCAGAGCAATCTCAAAAGCTGTTTTGCTTACATCCGTTTTACTGCTATTATTATTGAAGGTATTCTGAATAGCATTCTTTATGGTCATGGAAGTATCGTTAAAGATAGACTCATCGGTCATTTGCACCCTTCGTTCCATAAAATATGCAAACACCCGGGCCATTCCACAGTTGGCAATAAAATCGGGGATAAGGCTAACCTTTTCATCGGTGTATTCCATAATAGGTCCAAAAAAGATTTCTTCATCTGCAAAAGGAACATTGGCTCCTGAAGAGATTACCTCCAGTTTTCGCTCTATCAAACTTGTGATCTGGTCTTTATTGATTAGTCGCGAAGCTGCACATGGCGCAAAGATCTCTGCATCCAGCTGCCAGATCTTTTCATTGATCTCCTTGAAAGGAATTAGGTTAGGGTGCTTAAGAGTATTTCCTTCTTTATTAAGGAATAGATCCTTTATTTCTTCAAAAGAAAAACCTTCCTGGTTTATCAAGCCGCCATCACGGTCAATAATCCCAACAATCTTAACACCCATTTGAGCAAGGTAATAGGCCGCAGCAGAACCTACATTTCCGAAGCCCTGCACTATCGCTCTTTTACCTTTAACTTCTCCGCCATAAATACCGTAGTAGTGCTTTACCGCTTCTGCCACGCCATAGCCGGTAATCATATCTGCCACAGTATATTTCCTGCTGGTATCAGGCGAGTACTTGGTATTTTCAAGCACCTTAATCACCCCCTGGCGCAACTGGCCAATCCTATTAATTTTATCGGCTTCACTAGGTTTGAAATGCCCGTTAAAAACCCCTTCCTGCGGATGCCAGACCCCACAGTTTTCGGTGATTGGGATCACTTCGTGAATTTCGTCTACATTAAGGTCCCCACCAGTCCCGTAATAGCTTTTAAGAAGTGGGGAAACCGCCTTATACCATCGTTCAAGTACGCCTTTCTTTCTTGGATCGTTAGGATCAAAATTAATTCCCGATTTCGCTCCTCCAATGGCAGGCCCTGAAACCGTGAATTTCACCTCCATGGTTTTTGCAAGAGATAGTACTTCGTTTTCATCTAGTCCGGGTCGCATTCGGGTCCCACCACCGGCGGCACCTCCACGTAGTGAATTGATTACCGTCCAGCCTTCGGCATCGGTTTCTGAATCGCGCCAGTGAAAAACGATTTCCGGCTCCTTATTTTCATATACTTTTAATAATTCCTTCATTTTAAGTGTGGTTTTTCACAAATATATAAACTAAGTTGCATATTATTGATATTTCAATAAATTTTTCAAAGATCAAAAATCACTCCCGCGGAGTGGTCTTTTTCTGCTCCTGTTACCGTTTTGAGGGTATTAACTTCACCCCTGATTTTCAACACCCCTAATAAACCAAAGATCAAGGCTTCTTTAAAGTCGATAATCTCTTTAGACGGAATGGTAAAATGGCATTGGGAATAATCCTTTAATTCTTTAATGATAAAACTATTGAAAGCACCTCCTCCGGTAACCAGTACATTGGAGTTTTGATCATTATCAAGAACACTTGCTATTTGCTGAGCTATATGGACTGAATAAGTATGCAATATGGCAGGGACATCATCCTCATATTTCTCGAGGACAGGAAACACTTCTTCAGAAACCCATTCCATTCCAAGCGACTTTGGAGGTTTTTGGGCATAAAACGGAAGTTGGTTCAATTCCTTTAAAAGTTTTTTATTTAACTCCCCCGCTGCGGCTAATTTCCCACCTTCATCAAATTCCTTCCCCAGTTTTCTGGCATAGTGATTTAAAACAGTATTTACTGCACAAATATCGTATGCGATTCTTTTTCCATTATCTTCCGTAGAAATATTGGCGAATCCTCCAAGATTTAGACAATATTTATAATCTGAGAACAACAACCTATCTCCAATAGGAACAAGCGGAGCTCCCTGGCCACCAAGTTCCACATCCTGTACTCTAAAATCACAAACCACCTTTTGCCCTGTTAGATAAGCCAACTCTTTCAAATTCCCAATCTGAAGGGTATACCCGTTCTCCGGTTCATGTTTAATAGTATGGCCGTGACTACAGATAAAATCAAGGTCTGTAATATTATATTTTTCGATAAATTTAGAGATCACCCCGGCAAGGTATCGGGTGTATTTAAGGTTTATATCTTCAAGGCTTTCTTCTGAAAAATTAATAGCAGCCGAAAGCGTTTCCTGCCAATTTAGGGGATACGGGCTGGTTTCAGCCTTCAGAATCTTATAAGACCATGCATTTTTATAATCGAAATTCACATAGACCAGGTCGATACCATCCAGGGATGTTCCCGACATTACACCTAAAATTTTATAATTCGCTTTTTTCATATTCGTAAAATTAATGAAAGTAAATTGAATATTACACATCAAAAAGTTATCTTTGGGAACCAAAATTAGATTTTCCTTAAACAAAATTAATATGGATTTCAAACTAACAGAAGAACATATAATGATTCGCGATGCGGCACGTGATTTTGCGAAAAACGAACTCTTGCCCGGCGTTATCGAACGAGATGAAAAACAAGAGTTTCCCACTGAGCAAGTGAAGATGATGGGTGAGCTTGGCTTTCTGGGAATGATGGCTTCCCCGGAATATGGCGGGGGCGGAATGGACACCGTTTCTTACGTACTGGCAATGGAAGAAATTTCCAAGATAGACGCCTCAGCTTCGGTTGTCATGTCGGTAAACAATTCCCTGGTTTGCTGGGGACTTGACACTTATGCCAATCAGGAACAAAAAGAGAAATATCTCGCTAAGCTTGCAACCGGTGAAAAATTAGGTGCATTTTGTCTATCAGAACCGGAAGCAGGAAGTGATGCAACTTCACAAAGAACCACTGCTATAGATAAAGGTGATCATTACCTTTTAAACGGTACCAAAAACTGGATCACTAATGGAGGAACCGCCGATTATTACCTGGTTATTGCCCAAACCGATAGGGAGAAAAAACATAAAGGTATCAACGCTTTCATCGTAGAAAAAGGTTGGGAAGGATTTGAAATAGGACCAAAAGAACAAAAAATGGGAATTCGTGGAAGCGATACACACTCCCTGAATTTTAATGACGTGAAGGTTCCCAAAGAAAACAGAATTGGGGAAGACGGCTTCGGATTCAAATTCGCAATGAAAACCCTTTCAGGAGGTAGAATTGGAATCGCAGCTCAGGCTTTGGGCATTGCCTCCGGAGCTTATGAGCTTGCTCTAAAATATTCCAAAGAAAGAAAGGCTTTTGGGACCGAGATCTGCAACCACCAGGCTATCGCCTTTAAACTGGCAGACATGCATACCCAAATTGAGGCAGCCCGCCATTTGGTGATAAAAGCTGCATGGGACAAAGATCAACATAATAATTATGACCTTTCTGGTGCCATGGCCAAACTCCATGCTTCAAAAACAGCGATGGATGTTGCAATAGAAGCCGTACAGATTCATGGTGGAAATGGTTATGTAAAAGAATATCACGTAGAACGCTTAATGAGAGATGCCAAGATCACCCAGATCTACGAAGGCACCTCTGAAATTCAAAAAATAGTAATTTCACGTTCTATCCTCAAGGATTAATTATTCTTAATTTAGATGTAAAAGCCCGGGCCATTTTTGGTGCGGGCTTTTATTTTTCATGAACTTGGTTATTCTATTTTAAAAGATCCTGAATTCATCCTGTGTTTAATTAAGCAATTATCATTTTACATTCATTTAATTAATTTTAATGAATTTATTTCTGATTTAACGCGATTATACCCTATTTTATTTATCGTTTTGGGTAATTTTGTAATAATTACTTAAGGACGAAAAGGACATGAAATTAAAAAAACAGGGGCTCTATTCACCCGAATTTGAGCATGACAATTGTGGAGCAGGATTTATTTGTAATCTTAAAGGAAAACGTACTAATAATATTATTCATAAGGCTATTGATATTCTCATTAGGCTGGAACATCGTGGTGCCGTTAGTGCCGATGGAAAAACCGGCGATGGCGCAGGAATTCTCATAGAGATTCCTCACGATTTTTTTAAAGAAAACTGTGATTTCAAGCTCCCGGATTTTAAAGAGTATGCCGTAGGAATGGTTTTTCTCCCCAGGTCTGTCAATCAGCGAAGAATTTGTAAAGAAATTTTTGAGAAAGAAATTACCGGCCAGGGACTTAATATTATCGGCTGGCGGGATGTTCCGGTGAACCGGGCCTGTCTTGGTAGTATTGCCTCCCTTTCTGAACCAAATATGCAGCAGGTTTTTATAGGGAAGGACGAAGAAATTTCGGCAACTACCTTTAATGCCAGGCTTTTTACAGCCCGAAAGATTGCAGAGCATCGCATAGAGAAATCAGGACTTTCTGAAGCTGATAGTTTTTACCTGCCAAGCCTTTCTACCAATACCATAATTTACAAGGGACTATTAATGCCCCAGGACATCAATGTATATTATAAAGATTTAAACGAGCCCGGAGTTGTCACCAAACTCGCATTGGTTCACCAGCGTTTTTCAACCAATACTTTCCCCACCTGGGACTTGGCACAACCCTTCAGGTATATGTGCCATAATGGAGAAATAAACACCTTAAGAGGGAACCTAAGCCGAATGAAGGCACGGGAAGAACTCTTTGAAAGCGAGATCTTTGGGGAAGACCTGAAAAAGATCGTCCCCATTACCGCCGATGGCAAATCAGATTCAGCTTCTATGGATACCGTTCTGGAATTACTGCTTCAAACCGGTCGCTCTCTGCCTGAAGCGATTATGATGATGGTTCCTGAAGCCTGGGAAAAAAATCCATCGATGAATGATAAAAAGAAAGCTTTTTATGAATATAATGCCTGTATCATGGAAGCCTGGGATGGTCCTGCTTCTATTCCATTCACCGATGGAAATTACATAGGAGCTTTACTGGATAGGAACGGACTTAGGCCTTCCCGTTACACCCTAACCAAAGATGGTTATGTAATAATGTCTTCAGAAACAGGAGTAATGGACATTAAACCAGAAAACGTTGAACTTCACGGCCGTCTGGAGCCTGGAAGGATGTTTTTGGTAGATATGAATGAAGGCAGAATAATTCGGGACGAAGAAGTTAAGAGCAAGATCGTTTCAGAAAGACCTTACCGAAAATGGCTAAACAACAACCTACTGCCTTTGGCCGAAGTTCCATATACCGGGAATAAAACCCCACAGGAAAAAATAGATTTCAACACCCGGCAAAGACTTTTTGGCTACACCCTGGAAGATATCAGTACCATTATTACACCTATGGCTACTCTTGGTAAAGAAGCGATCGGCTCTATGGGAGCCGATATTCCCCTGGCCGTACTTTCAGATAAGCCCCAGCTTCTCTTCAATTATTTTAAACAATTATTTGCCCAGGTTACCAACCCACCTCTGGATGGTATCAGAGAAGAGATCGTTACAGATATTAGCCTGGCCATTGGGGAAGATCGCAATATATTCGATATGATTCCGGAGCAGGCTAAGAAACTGCGTATACAAAATCCGGTAATCTCGAACGAGGATCTCGATAAGATCAAATACATAGACCAACCCGGTTTCAAGACCGAATCGATTTCTATTTTGTATGAAGCTGAGAAAGGTCTTAATGGGCTGGAGACCCGACTGGATGAGATAATTGATGAGATCAACGCTGCCGTAGATCGTGGTTGCAATGTGATAATTCTTAGCGACAGGAATGTGAACCCAAAACTGGCGCCCATCCCTTCGCTCCTTGCCTGTTCCTTTGTTCACCACCGGGTTAAGAAATACAACAAGAGATCTTCCTTCGGAATTGTTATCGAATCGGCAGAACCTCGGGAACCTCATCACTTCGCTCTTCTCTTCGGTTATGGTGCCAGCGCGATCAATCCGTATATGGTCAATGAAATAATTCAACAGCTCGTGGAGGACAAAGAAATAGATATTGAGAATGCTGAAGAAGCAGTTCAGAATTTCAACAAAGCCATAGGAAAAGGAATCGTAAAGATCATGAACAAGATTGGGATCTCTACCCTGCATTCTTATCGCGGGGCTCAAATCTTCGAGATACTCGGCTTAAATCAAAAATTTGTAGACAAATATTTCAGTAATACACCAACCCGAATTGAAGGGATTGGATTATATGAAATAGAAAAGGAAATTCAGAAGCGCTTTGATGCCGCCTTTAATCCACCTGAAACCGACACCGGCCTGGACCTGGAAATTGGTGGCGATTATCGCTGGAGGAGAAACGGGGAACGACATTTGTTTAATCCTGCCAGTGTTGCAAAACTGCAACAGGCTGTAAAACAAAACAACCCAAAAAGTTATCAGGAATATTCAAAGCTCATCAACGACCAAAATGAAGCTTTAATGACCTTACGCGGAATGTTCAAGTTCAAAGACCTGAATCCTGTTCCCATAGATGAAGTGGAACCCTGGACAGAGATCGTAAAGCGTTTCAAAACCGGGGCAATGTCATTTGGTTCTATAAGCAAGGAAGCCCATGAAAACCTGGCCATCGCCATGAACAGGATGAAGGGGAAGAGCAATTCCGGAGAAGGTGGGGAAGACCCACAACGTTTCAATAAGGACCTTGACGGGAACTGGAGAAACTCGGCCATAAAACAGGTTGCTTCAGGAAGATTTGGGGTTTCCATAAATTATTTAAGCAGTGCCAGTGAAATTCAAATAAAGATGGCTCAGGGAGCAAAGCCCGGGGAAGGCGGCCAGCTGCCAGGACAAAAGGTAAATCCCGACATCGCCAAAACCCGGAATTCTACTCCGTATGTAGGCCTGATCTCCCCACCTCCACACCACGATATTTATTCTATCGAAGATCTCGCGCAGCTTATCTTTGACCTTAAAAATGCCAACCGGGAAGCCCGTATTAACGTTAAGCTGGTTTCCAAAGTGGGTGTAGGTACCATCGCGGCAGGGGTGGCAAAAGCAAAGGCTGATGTGGTATTGATCTCCGGTTTTGATGGAGGAACCGGGGCCTCTCCCCTAACCTCTTTGCGGCATGCAGGATTGCCCTGGGAACTTGGTATCGCCGAAGCTCAGCAAACCCTGCTTTTAAACAATTTACGAAACCGGATTGTAGTAGAATGTGACGGCCAGTTAAAAACCGGTCGTGATGTAGCCATCGCTTGTTTACTGGGAGCCGAGGAATTCGGTTTCTCTACGGCACCATTAGTCGCTTCAGGTTGCATTATGATGCGCGCCTGCCACCTCAACACCTGCCCGGTAGGTATTGCCACGCAGGATCCGGAACTCAGAAAAAAATTCAAAGGTACCCCGGAGGATGTGATCAACTTCATGTATTTCATCGCCCAGGAATTAAGAGAGATCATGGCGAGTCTCGGTTTCCGAAGTATAAATGAAATGGTGGGGCAGAATCAGAAACTCGATATGAATCGCGCCATAGACCATTACAAGGCTCAGGGAATAGATCTTTCCAATATTCTGTATAAACCGAAGATCGATGAAGACATGCCGCTTTACAACACTCAAAAACAACAACACAATCTTGATAATGTCCTCGATTTTGAGATCCTGAAACAAGCTCATCCTTCAATTTATAGAAAGGAGAAAATGTCGTTGGATTTTGAAATCAGCAATATAAACAGAACCACCGGCGCGATTTTAAGCAACGAGATTTCCAAAATACACGGGGAGAAAGGACTTCCGGAGAACACCTTAAACCTTAATTTCACCGGCTCTGCAGGCCAGAGTTTTGGAGCATTCACCACAAAGGGTGTAAGTCTTAATGTTATTGGCAACACCAACGATTACTTCGGAAAAGGACTATCAGGGGCAACCCTTAGCGTTAAAAAGCCAAAAACAGCAAGTTTTAAATCCCACGAAAATGTGATAATAGGGAATGTCGCTCTTTATGGAGCTATTAATGGGCAGGCTTTCATCAACGGTATTGGAGGTGAGCGTTTCTGTGTAAGAAATTCCGGAGCCAAAGCTGTAATCGAAGGAATTGGAGATCACGGCTGTGAATACATGACCGGGGGAATAGCGGTGATATTAGGTAAGATAGGAAGAAATTTCGCGGCCGGAATGAGCGGTGGCATAGCCTATATTTTTAATCCTGAAGATAAAATAGATCATAATAATTTTAATATGGAAATGATCGAACTTGAGGAAGCTTCCGAAGAAAATAAGGCTGAAGTAAAAGAACTTATTGAAAAGCACAAAGCTTATACAGAAAGTGAGCTGGCGACAGAAATTCTGGAAAACTGGGAAGACAACAAGGACAAATTCATTAAAGTAATGCCTACTGAATATAAAAAAGCACTGAAACTACTGGAGGAAGAGAAGTTGAGAAATGCCGAAGTAGAACTCAAAACAGCATAAGAATGGGAAAACTAAGAGGATTTTTAGAATACGAAAGAAAGACGGAAGAAACGATTGAGGCTTCCCAACGGGTTAAAAATTATAAGGAATTCACCAAAGACCTGAGCCCAGAAGAGCTCCAGGACCAGGGTGCACGTTGCATGGATTGCGGCATCCCATTTTGCCATAGTGGATGCCCATTGGGGAACCTTATCCCTGATTTTAATCATGCCGTTTACAAAAACGACTGGAAAAAGGCACTTAAAATTTTACATTCCACCAATAATTTCCCTGAATTTACTGGAAGGCTATGCCCTGCTCCCTGCGAATCTTCTTGCGTACTGGGAATTATAGAACCCCCGGTTTCCATTGAGCTTATCGAAAAATACATCGTGGAACGAGGATTTAAGGAAGGCTGGATCACTGCTCAAATCCCGGAACACCGCACCGGAAAGGAAGTCGCCGTAGTTGGCTCAGGTCCATCCGGGCTTGCCGCAGCACAACAGCTTAACCGGGCCGGGCATTGGGTAACTGTCCTGGAAAGAAACAAAAAACCAGGAGGTTTGCTGCGTTATGGTATTCCCGATTTTAAGATGGAAAAACATATTATAGATCGCAGGTTGAAGATAATGGAAGAAGAAGGAATAAAGTTCGAGACCGGTGCAGAAGTAGGAAAAAATTATGAGGTTGAAAAATTAAAGAATTTTGACGCGGTTGTACTCTGTGGAGGTGCTACTGAACGAAGAAAATTACCAATCCCGGGAGCCGATACTAAAGGAGTGCTTCAGGCGATGGACTTTTTAAAACGCAATAATGAAGTTGTTGATGGTCTTGCTGAAATGACCGAAGACTTATCGGCTAAGGGAAAAGATGTCATTGTGATTGGGGGTGGTGACACCGGTTCAGATTGCGTGGGGACTTCCAACCGCCACGGCGCAAAATCGGTTACTAATTTTGAGATCATGCCAATGCCGCCGGAACACCGAAGCAAGGAGAACCCATGGCCTTACTGGCCCTTCACCTTAAAATCAACTTCTTCCCATGAGGAAGGCGTAAACCGAAACTGGAGTATATCCACCAAGGAATTCATCAAGGATAAAGAAGGGAATTTAAAGGCCTTAAAAACGGTGAATATCGAATGGGTTAAAGGGGAAAACGGAAGACCTCAATTAAAAGAGGTGCCGGATTCGGAAAAAGAATGGCCCTGCGATCTTACTCTTCTGGCCCTTGGTTTTACAGGTCCCGAAAAAAGCCTCGCTGAACAATTAGGCTTAGAAGAAGATACGCGTACAAATATTAAAGCTGAAAGAAATTACCAAACCAATATTCCCAACATTTTTGCGGCTGGAGATATGCGCAGGGGACAATCGCTAATTGTCTGGGCTATTTCTGAAGGAAGGGAAGCAGCTCATCATGTAGATAAATTTCTTATGGGAAAGTCTAAATTACCCACAAAAGGTCCGGGAGATCTACCGGCAGCGTAAGGAGCACCTGGAAGAATATTCGTGCATTAATTTAAATTAAGTTTATGAGACCCTGAATCAAGTTCAGGATGACGATTGCAACAATGAAGCATACGTCATGACGGACTTGATCCGGCATCTCATCATGCTCTGATTAAAAAGTTGAACTTTTTACCGTATAATGCCGAATTCCTTACTTCACTCTGTGAGACTCTGAATCCAGTTCAGAATGATATAGTTTCACACCTATTTTTTTGGAGGATAAGCTTCCAGGGCTTTTTGAACAATCTTTTGGAACTGGGTCTGGCGTTCCTTGGGAGAAGCATCCGGATTAAATTTACTCTCCACCACAGCCTGCCAGATAAGGGCATCGTCTTTTACATCAATAAAATCGAAAGTTATCTGCAGGTAGGTTTCAGGTCCTCCAAGAGGAATTCCGCCTGAAACTCCCACGCCCACATTTCGGCCACTTCCACCAACTCCTATACCTACGCTGTTTCGATTTTGTTCACGGAATTCATCGGTATAAACATTCACATACATATCTGCTTTTGAAGATGCAGAAAAACCTTTTTGCTGAAGTTGATTTTCCAGGCTTGCCAGGAGGCGTTTTTCATCCAATTGGCTTAGTCCAGAGCGAAAATCAGGGAATAGTGCATAAGTTGAATAGTTAGAAAAATTCACTTCCTGATCGTAATCGTACACCGCTTGCGGTGTATTACAGGACACTAGAAACAGAAAAAGCAAAAGTATATTGAAAGCCCTCATAAAGTCTGTATTTTAATGTATTAGCTTAAAATTACAGAAAAATGAGGGGTAAACCTTAGGGATTAACAAGAATTAAACAGGCTCCTTGTTAAGCATTTCCCACAACCTGTCCTTTAATTCCTGAAGCCCTTGCTGGGCCACCGAGGAGATAAACAACCAGGAAGCATTGAGTTTTTCATCGAGTTCAGCCTTAATTTCAGCCTTGAGTTCGGCATCAAGCATATCGCTTTTCGAAATAGCCACCAGGCGATCCTTTACAAGCATTTCCGGGTTATATCGTCTCAATTCGTCTAAGAGGATTTCGTATTGCTTCACGATATCAGGCGCATCGGCGGGTATAAGAAAGAGTAAAGTAGAGTTCCGCTCAATATGTCTTAAAAAACGGTGTCCTATGCCCTTTCCTTCAGCGGCTCCTTCGATAATTCCAGGAATATCGGCTACTACAAAGGTCTTGAAATCCCGGTATTGAACGATCCCAAGGTTAGGCTTTAAAGTCGTGAATTCATAATCGGCAATCTTAGGCTTTGCAGCGGTGATCACCGAAAGTAAAGTAGATTTTCCGGCATTGGGAAAGCCTACAAGGCCAACATCGGCAAGGATCTTTAATTCCAGAGTGATGTCTTTTAATTCCCCATCAATTCCGGGTTGTGCATATCGTGGAGTTTGATTTGTAGAACTTTTAAAATGCCAGTTACCAAGTCCGCCTTTTCCTCCTTCGGCCACAATTATTTCCTGACCATCTTCGGTGATCTCGTGCAGGATTTTCTGGGTATCGGTATCCCGAATTACGGTTCCCAGAGGCACTTCTATATACTCATCAGAGCCATCGGCACCAGAGCTACGTTGTTTGGAGCCGTTCCCACCGTGTTCGGCTTTTACGTGCCTTTTAAATTTTAAGTGAAACAAGGTCCAAAGGTTCTTATTGCCTTTTATGATAACATGACCACCACGACCACCATCTCCCCCATCGGGACCACCTTTAGTGATATATTTCTCGCGGTGTAAATGCGCAGATCCTTTCCCTCCCTTCCCGGAAGCCACATGAATCTTTACATAATCAACAAAATTCCCTTCAGTCATAATTCAATCTTATTTTCGTCCGTTTTACAGACGATTTATTTCTTCATCAATTCATCTACCACAGCACTCAGCCGGGCTGTAATTTCATCTATGGTACCTACACCATCCACGCCATAATACTTAGCTTGTTTTTTATAGTACTCTTTAAGGATAGCAGTTTCATCATAATAGACCTTGATTCGGTTTCTTATCACAGACTCATCGGCATCATCAGGTCGACCCGAAGTTTTACCGCGTTCCAACAGGCGTTCTACCAGCACATGGTCTTCTACTTCCAGTGCGATCATTGCGCTTACTTCAGTTCCTTTTCCCTGCAGGAGAGCTTCAAGAGCATCTGCCTGAGCCTCGGTACGGGGAAAACCATCAAAGATAAAACCATTACAACCCTCATTTTTAACCACTTCAGCATTTAGCATATTGATGGTAACCTCATCGGGTACAAGTTCGCCGCGATCGATAAAAGCTTTGGCACTTAGCCCAAGCTCTGTCTGGTTTTTAATATTAAATCTGAACACATCTCCTGTTGAAATATGTATAAGATTGTATTTCTCTTTTAAGATTGTTGCCTGAGTTCCTTTTCCGGCCCCGGGAGGTCCGAAGAGTACCAAATTTGTCATGTTGTTTTCTTTGCGTTTATATACCTGGCACAGATTGCGGCCAAGACCATCATAATCCAATCCGTAACCTACAATAAATTTATTGGGAATCTCAATCCCCACATATTTAATATTGAATTTTCCTTTATAAGCTTCGGGTTTATAAAAAAGTGTTGCAACTTCATAGCCAGCCACCCCTTCTTTCTCCAGAATTTCGTTAATGGTATTCAGGGTATTTCCTGTGTCTACAATATCTTCCAGCAAAATCACCTTTCGGCCTTTTAAGGAGTGGTTTAAGCCCATCAGGGTTTCCACATTCCCGGTAGATTCAGTTCCCTGGTAGGAACCGAGTTTGACAAAGCTAACTTCGCAATCTCCTTTAAATCTTTTAATCACTTCTGATGCGAACATAAAAGCACCGTTCAAAACCCCTAAAAAAATCGGGGTTTCCTCTTTATAATCTTCATTTAAACGAGCGGCAACCCGGAGGATAGCTGCATCGATTTCCTCTTCTGAAATATATGGTTCGAAACTGAGATCGTGTAATTTTATCAAAACTGAAATTTTTTAAAAACGCAAAGATAAGGATTCTCTATTACTAGATCGGCTGAATTATGTAAGATTAAGTAGGGCAATACGCCTTAAAAATTTATTTTTGCGTAAATAGGAAATTTTTATGCAAAATTATTTTTCTTCAGATTTCAAACTCGGTATCCTCGGCGGAGGACAGCTGGGGAAAATGATGCTTTACGAAACCCGCAAGTTCGATATCCACACCCATGTTTTAGATCCCAGCCCGGAAGCTCCTTGCAGAATATCCTGCAATTATTTTGAGCAGGGTGAACTTATGGATTATGATACCGTCATCAACTTTGGAAGAAAGGTAGACGTACTCACCTTTGAAATTGAAGGGGTAAACACAGATGCCCTAAGACAGCTTGAAAAAGAAGGTATAAAAACCTGGCCATCGGCAGACACCCTGGATAAAATCCAGAATAAAGCAACTCAGAAAAGATTTTACCGGGCTAAAGATATTCCAACTGCAGCTTTTGGAGTTTTCAATAATAAAGAAGAGCTACTATTGGCTATAGAAAAAGACGCGCTAAACCTGCCCTTTGTTTGGAAAAGTGCTACCGGCGGTTATGACGGAAAAGGTGTTGCTGTCATCAAAACCAAAGATGATCTCGACCAAATCGGCAAAGGTGAATGCATTGCTGAAAACCTTGTTCCCTTTAAAAATGAACTTGCTGTCATAGTAGCACGAAGTCCTTCAGGAGAGATAAAAACCTACCCAGTGGTGGAAATGGAGTTTCATCCTACGGCTAATCAGGTAGAATATGTAATCTGCCCTGCCAGAATAGAAGAAAAAGTCGCAGAAAAAGCCAGGTTATTAGCCAAAAAAGTTTCTGAAGCCTTTAATCATGTGGGACTTCTGGCCGTAGAAATGTTCCGGACTGAAGATGATGAGATCCTGGTCAATGAAGTTGCGCCAAGACCGCATAACAGTGGCCACTATAGCATTGAAGCTTCCTTCACCAACCAATTTGAACAACAGGTTCGAGCTATCTTAGACCTTCCTTTGGGAAATACAGAAAGCAAAGTTGGAGGAATTATGGTAAATTTAGTTGGCGATAAGGATCACGAAGGAGAAGTTATCTATGAAAATATTGAGAAAATACTGCATATGGATGGGGTAACCCCACACATCTACGGAAAAAAAATAACCCGACCTTTCAGAAAAATGGGGCACGTTACCATAGTCCATAAGGATCTGGCCGAAGCACGGAAAATTGCTGAGGAGGTTAAAAATTCAATAAAAGTAATAAGTAAATAAAATGAGTAAAGTAGCAGTAATAATGGGAAGCACCAGCGATATGCCGGTGATGCAGGACGCCATAGACATATTAAAGGGTTTTGACATTGAGGTGGAAGTAGATATCGTCTCGGCCCACCGTACTCCGGAGAAATTGTTTGAATACGGAAAAAAAGCACATGAGCGGGGCATCAAGGTAATTATTGCCGGTGCCGGCGGAGCTGCACATCTTCCTGGCATGATCGCTTCTTTATCTCCCCTTCCGGTTATAGGAGTGCCGGTAAAATCCAGCAATTCCATAGATGGCTGGGATTCTGTGCTTTCAATTCTTCAAATGCCGGGTGGGGTCCCCGTTGCAACCGTAGCCCTTAATGGCGCAAAAAATGCAGGAATACTGGCTGCCCAGATCATTGGAACTGCTGATAAATGCACCCTGGATAAGGTGATTTTTTATAAAGAAGGGCTCAAGCAAAAAGTGCTTAAAGGAGCTGAAGATCTTAAAAAGGAGAAATAAAAAAAGCCACGTTTTGCAACGTGGCCTATAGCAGTGTTAGTTCTAAAATCTGTAAAATAATTTATTAACCATTCTAAAATATTAATCCAGAAAAACTTTAAAAGAAGACCACACTGCCAAGTTTGTCTTATTTAAGCTCCGAATATACAAAATCCTGTTAAAGTATAGCCTTTGGATTAAAAATTATTGTAAAAACGTCAATTTAACTCTATGAATAACTCCAATCCTCTATTAAAGGAATTTGAATACGCCCCTTTTTCCAAAATTAAAACCGAACATTTTAAGCCGGCCATTACTGAAGCAATTGAAATGGCTCGCAGGGAAATTGAGCTTATAACAAAAAATAAAGAAAACCCGGATTTTCAAAATACTATTGAAGCCCTGGAATTTTCAGGAAAGGAACTCGATAGGATCACCAGCATTTTCTTCAATTTAAATTCGGCCGAAACCAATAAGGAAATCCAGGAGATCGCCCAGGAAGTGTCCCCACTCTTATCGGAATTCAGGAATGACATCATCCTTAACAAGGTTCTTTTTCAACGTGTAAAAGCTGTTAATGATAAAAAAGATCAGCTTAATCTCGATGAAGAACAAAAAACCCTACTTGACAAAAAATACAAGGCTTTTGCAAGAAACGGTGCTAATCTACCTGCAGAAAAACAGGACGAACTTAGAAAAATTGATAAAGAACTCTCTTCCCTGAGCCTGAAATTCGGCGAGAATGTTCTTGCTGAGACGAATAAATTTGAGCTTCACCTTACCCGGGAAGAAGACCTGAAGGGGCTACCTTCTAGCTTTAAGGAGGAAGCAAGTTCTGTAGCACAAACCAGAGGAAAAGAAGGATGGATTTTCACATTGGAATATCCAAGTTTCCTTCCGTTTATGAAATATGTTGAAAACCGTGAGCTACGCAAAAAAATGGCATTGGCTTTCGGATCTAAAGCATTTCACGGCGACGAGCTGGACAACAGGGAAAATGTACTGCAAATAGTGAAACTGCGCTATAAAAGAGCTCAACTACTAGGGTTTAAAACCCACGCCCATTTTGTTCTTGAAGAAAGAATGGCTGAAACTCCCGAAAAGGTAAACGGCTTCCTGGAAGAGTTACTTGAGAAAGCAAAACCAGCTGCCGAACAAGAATTCAAAGAACTGGAGGATTTTGCAAAGAAATTGGACAGTATAGATCGTCTTGAAAAATGGGATGCTGCCTTTTATGCAGAAAAGCTTAAACAAAAACGGTTTAATCTGGACGATGAGAAGCTTAAACCTTATTTTAAGTTAGAGAATGTGATCGATGGGGTCTTCGAAATCGCCGGCAGGTTGTATGGAATCCAATTCAATGAAGTTACCGATATTGACACTTATCATCCTGATGTAAAAACTTACCAGGTTAGTGATGAAAACAACAAGCCTATTGCACTTTTCTATGCCGATTTTCACCCTAGGCCAGGAAAACGTGACGGCGCCTGGATGACCGGTTATAAATCACAATACGTAAAAGATGGAAAACAGGAAAGGCCGCACATTTCAATAGTTTGCAATTTCACTAAACCTTCAAAAACCAGACCTTCACTTTTAACTTTCAACGAAGTAACCACCCTTTTTCACGAATTCGGCCATGCCTTGCACGGCATGCTGGCAGACACAACTTACCCAAGTCTTTCCGGTGCGAATGTTTATTGGGATTTTGTAGAACTTCCCAGCCAGGTTCTCGAAAACTGGTGTTATGAAAAAGAGGCTCTTGAGCTTTTTGCCAGGCATTATGAAACCGGAGAAGTTATCCCGATGGAACTGGTGCAAAAGATCAAGGAGTCGGCTAATTTCCACGAAGGCATGGCAACCTTACGTCAACTTAGTTTTGGACTACTGGACCTCAGCTGGCACGGCATAGATCCCACCGGTGTGACCGATGTCAAAGCACATGAAGATCAAGCCTTTGAACCTACAAAATTATATCCTGATGTTCCCGAAAATTGTATGAGCACCGCTTTTTCTCATATTTTCCAGGGAGGATATTCCGCCGGGTACTATTCTTACAAATGGGCGGAAGTTCTTGATGCCGATACTTTTGAATATTTCCAGGAGAACGGAATTTTCAGCAGGGAGATCGCTAATAAATTTAAGTCAATGATCCTTTCGCGTGGCGGAACAGAGCATCCTATGATACTCTACAAGCGTTTTCGAGGAAAGGAACCAAGCCCCGATGCCTTATTAAAAAGAGCAGGCTTGCTAAAGAAATAAAAGAACAAAACCGGGTTTTTGAGTAATTTCAACTAAATACCCGGTTTTCCCCTATTTAAACTTATATTATTTATACCTATAAATCGGCGGAAAGTTGTTAATTTTGAAAGGACATTCAAGAGACCTATGCCTAAACATTCGTTAGATCCCAACAAATGGGTAGATAAATACGCTGACTATCTTTTTAACTACGCAATTGTTCGGGTGAATGATCGCGAGATCGCTAACGACCTGGTTTCTGAAACTTTTCTTGCCGGTTTAAATTCAAAAGACAACTTTTTAGGCAAAGCCTCTGAGCGTACCTGGCTTATTTCTATTCTAAAGAGAAAAGTAATAGATTATTACCGAAGAATTAATTCGCAAAAAGGAAAGGCCGAAGTGCGCATAAATTATTCTGATGATGAAAACGACGGAGAATGGCTCGAAGAGCAGGTGGCCGATGATTTTGATCGCAGTGCTGAAGATGAAATGGAAAATGAGGAACTAAGGTTGGCTATATTGGAATGCCTGGACGAGATCAACCCGAAACATGCAGCAATTTTTAAAATGAAAACAATAGATGGCGCCGATACTGAAGCGGTGTGTAATGAATTCAAAATCACCCCGTCTAACCTTTGGGTAATAATTCACAGAGCCCGAACAGCTCTCGCCGCCTGTTTAGAAAAAAAATGGCTTTAATTATGCAGAAACCTAAATTTTTCATTCTCAATTGCTCCGATGCCGCCAACTGTTGTGACAAAAAAGAGTACAATGAGGCCAGTGTAAGGGAGAAAACCAGCATTATTATTCATAATCTTTTTTGCAAAAAATGCAGAGATTATTCTGCTAAGAACTCCAAACTTACTCAGTTGATCAAAAAGGCCAGGATAAAAGGCTGTACTTCAGAAGAGAAAAAAAATATTAAGGAGCGGCTTAAGCAGGAAATATCCAAGCAAGAATCATCTTCAAGCTAAACCAGAGCATCACCCAGGCAATAGGCAGGGCTTCCACCCAAAAAGCGGCAAAATACTCAGATTGCTTTCTACTAGAAAGCTTCAAGAAACATACACTTATTAGGACAATACCTGCAAGGGCAGCAAAATTCAGCATTTGAAACTCTTCTCTCAGAAACTCAATCAGCAAAATTAACACAAGCATTGCGTAGCCTAACTGGCGGGTTTTTTTTACTCCAAATTTCTGCGGAATTGTCGACAAATGCTCTGAATCAAATTCCAGGTCTCTTATCTCAAAGGGTAGAGTAATCACTATTATAAAAAGAGCTCTTTGAAAAAACATAAGAAGCTTATCCAATAAACTGACTTCAGGATGGTCCAGCATTGGTAGAATCACACTCACTCCGGCCCAGACCAGGGCTATTATAAATATTTTCATGCCGGCAAGGTCCCGTAGATTTCTCTTTTCTGTTAACACAGGAGCCGCATATAATAGCGTAAAAACCCCTAGGAAAGCACTTACCAACAGGACTTTCCAGGTTTGAAAAAAAGCCATATAACCCAAGCCCAGAAAAACCAAAAATGAAAAGACTTGTATAAAACGGAGATTTCCGGCAAGGCTTCTGTAATGAAGTTTAGCAAGGCCAGCATATTTGACGAAATTGTAGCCGGTAATACTTCCGAAGAAAATAAAAATAAGCAGATAGGGATCTGAATTGAGCCCATATTCCAGATAAGTCAATAAAGCTAAAGCAACCACCGCCAAAGCCACATGGACACTGGTGTTTATATACAGATCAAAAATATTCCTAAGAAGCTTCACGGAGCTAAAATAAACAATCTGAATTCAGTTGATTAGGAGCCTTAAAATCTTAACAAGTCTGATCTCTAAATTTTAAAAAATTAAGTTTAAAATCCGTAATTTCGCAGGACAAAACACAACTTTACTTTAATGAGAACAGATTCTTTTGCACTACGTCATATAGGCCCTAAAGAAAGCAATCTACAGGAAATGCTTCAAACCATAGGCGTAGACTCACTCGATCAATTAATATACGAAACAATTCCGGATGACATCCGTTTAAAATCACCATTAAACCTTCCTCCAGCTTTAAGTGAACACCAATATGCCGAGCATATTGGAAAAATTGCTGCTAAGAACAAGGTTTTTAAAAGTTACATAGGCCTTGGGTACCACCAGTCTATTATGCCAGCTGTGATCCAACGAAACATTTTAGAAAATCCGGGTTGGTATACCGCCTACACTCCCTACCAGGCAGAAATTGCTCAGGGAAGACTGGAAGCCCTTCTGAATTTTCAAACCATGGTGAGTGATCTCACCGGAATGGAGATCGCCAACGCTTCCTTACTTGACGAATCTACAGCAGCGGCAGAAGCTATTTCGCTTTTATATGCTTTGAGAGACCGCAAGCAGAAAAAAGGAAACGTAAATAAATTCTTTGTTTCTGAAGAAGTTTTACCGCAAAGCATTTCATTAATTGAAACCCGTGCGACTCCTCTAGGGATAGAAATCGTGGTGGGTAATCATGAAAAATTTGACTTTTCAGAGGAATATTTTGGAGCTTTGGTTCAATATCCTGGGAAATCGGGTCAGGTTTTTAACTACACCAATTTTATAACCAAATGTCAGGATGCAGGAATAAAAACCGCTGTTGCGGCCGATATTCTTAGCCTTGTCAAACTACAGGCTCCAGGAGAATTAGGAGTTGATGTAGTAGTTGGAACTACCCAGCGATTTGGAATTCCTCTTGGATACGGTGGTCCTCATGCGGCTTTCTTCGCCACCAAAGAAGAATACAAAAGAAGCATCCCCGGAAGAATTATTGGGGTGACCAAAGATATGGATGGCAATCAAGCCCTTAGAATGGCCCTACAAACCCGCGAGCAGCACATAAAACGGGATAAAGCCACTTCAAATATCTGTACTGCACAGGTACTGCTGGCTGTAATGGCGGGTATGTACGCGGTTTACCATGGTCCAAACGGATTAAAATATATCGCAGATACCGTTCACGCTTCAGCGGTGAGTCTTGAGAAAGAACTTAAGAAATTAGGATTTGACCAGGTTAACTCTGCATACTTCGATACTTTACAAATCAAGGCCAATGCCAGTAGTGTAAAAGAAATCGCAGAGAAGAACGAAATAAACTTCTTTTATCCAGATGACGAAACGGTCCTTATCTCGTTAAACGAAACAACCAATTTAGAGGACATCAATAAAATAGTTGCTGTTTTCGCTCAACTTGCAGCGAAAGATTCATCTCCTCTTGAAAAGCTTTCAGAAGAAGAAAAAATTCCTGCTGAATTAAGACGTACAACCGATTTCCTAACCCATGAGGTTTTCAACGCTTATCATTCGGAAACCGAATTGATGCGTTACATCAAAAAACTGGAACGCAAAGATCTTTCCCTCAACCATTCAATGATCTCATTGGGATCCTGCACGATGAAACTAAATGCGGCTTCAGAAATGCTTCCTCTAAGCAATCCGCAATGGGGAAACATCCATCCTTTTGTGCCGGTAGATCAAGCAGAAGGTTATCACTTTGTATTGCGGGAATTGGAAAAGCAACTAAATGAGATCACCGGGTTTTCGGCAACCTCATTACAGCCGAATTCTGGTGCTCAAGGAGAATATGCTGGATTGATGGTAATTAGAGCTTACCACGAATCGCGGGGAGAAGGTCACAGAAACATCTGTCTTATTCCTTCCTCGGCTCACGGAACCAATCCTGCTTCCGCAGTAATGGCAGGAATGAAAGTGGTAGTGACCAAAGCTTCAGATAACGGGAATATTGATGTAGACGATCTTAGGGAAAAAGCTATTGAGCATAAAGATAACTTAGCAGCCCTTATGGTTACTTATCCTTCAACCCATGGGGTTTTTGAATCAGCAATTCGGGAAATAACTACTCTTATTCACGATAACGGCGGCCAGGTCTATATGGACGGGGCCAATATGAATGCCCAGGTTGGCTTAACCAATCCTGGTGTTATTGGCGCTGATGTTTGTCATCTTAATTTACATAAAACTTTTGCCATTCCCCACGGCGGCGGCGGTCCTGGCGTTGGACCTATTTGTGTAGCCGAACAGCTAAAACCCTTCCTGCCGGGCAACCCGGTGGTAAAAACCGGAGGAGAACAAGCCATTGGCGCCATCTCTTCTGCTCCATGGGGCTCTTCGCTGGTTTGTTTAATCTCTTACGGCTACATTAAAATGCTTGGAAGCAAAGGCCTTCAAAAAGCCACCGAATACGCTATTCTGAATGCCAATTACGTAAAAGAAAGATTGAACGAGCATTTCAAAACACTTTATTCAGGAGAAAGAGGAAGAGCAGCCCACGAAATGATTCTGGATTGCAGGCCTTTTAAAGCTAATGGAATTGAGGTTACCGATATTGCAAAACGCCTTATCGATTATGGTTTCCATTCGCCTACGGTTTCTTTCCCCGTTGCAGGAACCCTGATGATTGAACCAACGGAAAGTGAAAGCAAGGCTGAGCTCGACCGATTCTGTGATGCCTTGATCTCCATTAGAAAGGAAATTGAAGAAACCTCGGCAGATGATGCCGATAATATGCTGAAAAATGCACCTCACACAGCCGAGATGCTTACTTCTGATGAGTGGAAATTCTCTTATTCAAGACAGAAAGCAGCATTCCCACTGGATTACATAGCCGATAATAAATTCTGGCCAAGTGTGAGAAGGGTAGACGAAGCCTTTGGAGACCGAAACTTAATGTGCTCCTGCCCACCTACGGAGGAATACGCTGAAGCATAAAAAAAGAGAAGGCGGAACGAAAGTTTCGCCTTTATTTTACGTCTTAATAAATAAATTAAATTAAGATTAGATATCTTTTACAGATCATTTTATTAATTTAGTTCTTAAACTGATAAGCCCCGGACATATGAACATAAAAATAAGCGGCACAGGAAGTTATATTCCAAACATAATCACCAAGAATGCCGATTTTCAGGAGCATGAGTTTTTAAACACTGATGGTTCTGGTTTTCCCCATGATAATAAAACTACGATTGAAAAATTTAAGGCAATAACGGGGATCGAGGAAAGACGATATATCGAAGATAATCTGAACACCTCAGATATTGCCACTCTTGCTGCTCAAAGGGCTTTGGAAGATGCTAAAACCGATCCGGAAACTTTAGACTACATAATCGTTGCCCATAACTATGGGGATGTTAAGGTGCAAAACCCTCAAAGCGATACCGTGCCGAGTCTTGCCACCAGAGTTAAATATCATTTGCGTATCAAAAACCCTAAATGTGTTGGCTATGATGTCCTTTTCGGATGTCCGGGCTGGATTGAAGGAATGATACAGGCACAGGCTTTCATCAAGGCTGGCATGGCTAAAAAATGTCTGGTTATTGGTGCCGAAGCCTTATCCCGCGTGGTAGATCATCACGACCGCGATTCCATGATCTTTTCAGATGGAGCCGGAGCAGCCGTTCTGGAAGCTACCGAAGAGGAAGGCGGTATCCTTTCTCATGAAACAGCTACACACAGTTTTAGTGAGGCAAATTATATTTTCTTCGGAAAATCCAACAATGCCGCCGCCACTGATGAGACAAGATATATTAAAATGAATGGTCGTAAGATCTATGAATTCGCCTTGAATCATGTTCCTGCAGCGATGAAATCTTGTCTTGAAAAAAGTGGTAAAGATATAAAAGACCTTAAAAAAATATTTATACATCAGGCCAACGAGAAGATGGATGATGCTATTATAAAGCGTTTTTACAGGATTCACAAAGAACCGGTACCCGATCATATAATGCCAATGACCATCCAGGAATTAGGGAACAGCAGTGTTGCTACCGTGCCTACCCTCTTTGATTTGGTTCGCAAAGGTAAAATTGACGATCAAAAGCTAAACAAAGGAGATGTGGTTATGTTTGCCAGTGTAGGAGCCGGGATGAATATCAATGCTATAGTATACCAATACTAGAATGTACGAAAACAGCTTCCCTAATAAACGTTATAAAAAAACGATGGAATTTTTGGAGGCTCACATTGATCATTCCGATAAGATATTAGATCTGGGGGTAGAAAATCCGTTTAGCAAAATGATGCGGAATCGTGATTTTAATGTGCATAATACTTCCGGAGAAGACCTGGATTTTAACACCAAGGCTGTTCAAACTTCAACATATAACGTGGTTACTGCGTTTGAAATTTTTGAACATTTGGTGGCGCCATTCAATGTTTTAAAAAACATAAAGGCTGATAAATTAGTGGCAACAGTCCCTCTTAAATTATGGTTTTCCAGTGCGTACCGAAGCAAAACTGATATGCGCGACAGGCATTTTCATGAATTTGAAGACTGGCAATTCGACTGGCTTTTGGAAAAGGCCGGATGGACCATTAAAAGCAGAGAAAAATGGACAAATCCAGTGAATAAATTAGGATTTAGGCCCTTTTTAAGATATTTCACCCCAAGATACTACGCAATCTATGCTGAAAGAACCTAAGCGAAATTATTCTTTTGGAGTTTAATAATAGCAACTTTTTAAAGTTCAGCATTTGAAAATTTATATAATCATTCCCGCCTATAACGAAGCCGGTTTTATTGGCGAAACCCTTCTGTCTTTAATTAACCAAACCTTAAAGCCAAATAGAATTGTAGTGGTGGATGATGGATCCACCGATAACACCCCGAATATTGTAGCTGAATTCGCTTCAAAATATTCCGAAGTATCACTTATTAAAAAAGATCCTGAAAGTGAAAAACATCTCCCCGGAAGTAAAGTAATAAATGCTTTTAATGAAGGTTTGAAGAGCCTTGATGAAGATTATGAGCTTATCTGTAAATTTGATGCAGATTTAATTTTTCCCAAAAATTACCTGGAGGTCATCACAAAACATTTCCAGGAAGATCCAAAAATCGGGTTAGCCGGTGGTTTCTGTGTAATAGAGAAACAAGGAGAATGGGTGTTAGAGAACCTTACCGGTAAAGATCATATTCGCGGAGCTTTAAAAACCTACAGGAAAGCCTGTTTTAAGGATTTTGACGGATTAAAACCTGCAATGGGGTGGGATACCTTAGATGAGCTGTTGGCGCAATACTACGGCTGGAAATTAAAAACAGACAAGAACCTATTGGTAAAACATCTTAAAGCAACCGGTAAAAACTACAGTAAATCTTCAAAATACAAACAAGGTGAGGCCTTTTACAGGCTACGCTATGGGCTCATAATAAGCCTGTTAGCTTCCGCAAAGCTCGCTTTAAAAAAAGGAAAACTCTCTTTTTTTAGCAATTATATGCAAGGCTTCTTCAAGGCTAAAAAAGAAAAACGGCCTTTTCTTGTAAGTGAAAAAGAAGGCCGTTTTATAAGAAAACTGCGCTGGGAAAAGATGCGCAGCAAATTATTTTAAACTACTCGTCCAGCATCATAAAGAGTGGTTTCCCGGAAGTTCCATTAGGAAAGGCTATCCCCAGCAAAGCTGAAACCGTAGGAGCTATATCAGTAATTTCTGAACGTTGGGTAGTGCTCCCCTGTTTCACTCCTGCCCCATAAAAGATCAAAGGAGCGTGGGTATCGTAAGTTAGTCCGCTGCCGTGGGTAGAACCTGTTCGGGAATATGTTATAGTAGCCGGATTTAAAACAAAAAGTACATCGCCACTTCTGCGCTGGTTAAACCCATTTTGCAATAAGGCCTGGATTCCCGTTGTATAACTCCCTGCGGTGAGTTCGCTTCTGGTAATTACTTTATCTATTTGTTCCTGTTTTAGGATATAAGCAGCAATAGTCTTTTCCAGGTTCTCTGCTTCAACTCCTGCTTCTTTCATTTTATCATAATCAAAAAATACCTGCCCATTGGAGACATTCATAATCAAGCCATCCTCACCAAATTCTTCAGAAACAAAATTCTCAAGCTTTTCAGTAAAAACAACATCATTAAAATAGCCTCCGGGAATATTAACAGATTGCAGATATGCAGGCACATCTACTGCGCCGTGATCAGCGGTAAGAAAAATAGTGTAATTACCTTCTCCCACATTTTCATCCAGGTAATCAATAACCTGAGCAATATTCAGGTCCAATCTTAAATAGGCATCCTGAACCTCTTTTGAATTTACCCCGAAGTTATGCCCAAGGTAATCGGTACTTGAATAACTTAAGGTGAGAAAATCGGTATACTCATCCTGTCCTAAGCTTTCAGCTTCAATAGCAGCAAGAGCAAAATCGGTGGTGAGATCACTGCCAAAAGGAGATATTTTGATAATTTCATAGTTTCCGTTATCATTTTTCAATTCCTTGAGATCATAAGGAAAGGAAGCCGTAGCTTTTCCTTTAAAGCCACCTTCAAAATCATTGATATCAACACCACTTTCAGCATAGGTTTTTATATCATAAAGCGGATTCCACACTTTAAAATACGACTCTGCTTTATTAGAATCATTAAAATCTTTTACCCATTGTGGCAGCTCGTCCATATAGAAAGAACTGCTAATCCATTTACCTTCATCCCTACCGTGGAACCAATATGCTGCATTGGCGGTATGCCCTGCGGGCAATATAGCGCCCCGGTCTTTTAGCCCTATCCCAATTGTTTTCCCTTTCATTTGAGTAAAAAGGCGGTTTTCGTCGGCAACACTGGTGGTTTTCATCCTGTGGGGAGACATTTTCCCAGCATCATCTGTTGTGCCAACAGGATTTACACTTTCATCACCGGCACAGTAAACAAACTGATTTTCAAATTTATTGAACCAGCTATTTCCTATTATCCCGTGATTCATAGGGCTGGTTCCTGTCCAAACAGAGGTATGCCCAGGCCCGGTGTAGGTAGGTACGTAGTTAAAATGATTATTTTTAAAGTTATAACCATCTCTTATCAATCTTTTAAAACCATCGTTGGAATAATGTTCCCAAAATCTGGTTAGGTAATCGTACCTCATCTGGTCTACCACAATACCAACTACCAAATTCGGTTTTTCTTCAGAAGATTTTTGTGCAAATAGCTGGAATGAAAACAAAAAGCTAAATACAAGAATAAAAGTATATTTCATTTTTATTAATTTTTGGAGTCCCTCAAAAATACTAAACTTCTAAAGCTAAAGTTTAATTCTACGTTAAATACTTTGGACTGTTTTTTTAGTATTTTAGCTTTACAAAAATTGGTTAATGAACTATTTGCACTCCGTTGGGGAATATTTTTTAATGCTGAAAGGGGTCTTTGGAAGAATGACTAAAAGATCGGTTCTAAAAGATCTTATTTTCAAGGAAATAGACGATCTTATTATAAGTTCTATCGGAATCGTAGCCTTTCTTTCCTTTTTCATAGGAGGTGTAGTTGCAATTCAAACCGCCCTCAATCTCACAAATCCATTAATTCCAAAAACACTGGTAGCATATGCCGCGAGGCAATCGGTTATTCTGGAATTTGCGCCAACTTTTATCTCTATAATTATGGCGGGAAAAGTGGGGTCTTATATCACTTCCAGTATTGGTTCTATGAACGTTACCGAACAAATAGACGCATTGGAAGTAATGGGAATCAACTCCCTTAATTACTTAATTTTCCCCAAAGTGATCGCGATGCTCACTTATCCTTTCGTGATCGCCATTTCTATGTTTCTTGGAATTGTTGGTGCCTACACGGCAGCGGTTCTTGGAGGCTTTGTTGGTCCCGATGCATTTATAGAAGGACTTCAGAACGATTTTAATCCTTTCCACCTCACCTATGCTTTTGTAAAAACCTTTTTATTTGCCTTTATTCTCGCCACAGTTCCTGCATATCATGGCTACTATATGAAAGGTGGAGCCTTAGAAGTAGGCCAGGCCAGCACCACCTCTTTCGTTTGGACGAGTGTGGTTATTATTGTAACCAATTATATTGTAACCCAATTATTATTAAGTTAGAAGGCGATGATAGAAGTTAAGAATATACATAAGGCATTTGAAGGGGAAGAAGTTTTAAAGGGAATAGATTTTGTCTTTGAACGCGGTAAAACCAATTTAATAATCGGGCAGTCCGGCTCAGGAAAAAGTGTATTACTTAAATGTATGTTGGGTCTTTTCCTCCCGGACCAGGGCGTAATTGAATATGATGGCAAGCCCTATACTGAGTTTAGTGAAGACGAGAAAAAAAACCTTAGTAAGCAAATAGGAATGGTTTTTCAGGGTGGGGCACTTTTTGATTCGATGACCGTTGAAGAGAATGTACTTTTTCCTTTAAGGATGTTTACCAAAGAAAGCCGAAAAAAGCTGATGAAGCGGGTTAACGAAGTACTGAAACGCGTAAACCTCGAAGGAAGCGAAAAGAAATATCCTTCCGAAATTAGTGGGGGCATGCAAAAACGTGTATCTATTGCCCGGGCGATTGTAAACCGTCCAAAATATTTGTTCTGTGATGAGCCAAATTCAGGGCTGGATCCAAAAACAGCTACGGTAATTGATAATCTTATCCAGGAAATCACCCGTGAATATGACATCACCACGGTCATTATTACCCACGATATGAATTCGGTACTGGAGATAGGTGAAAATATAGCGTTCTTAAAGAACGGGGTCTTAGCCTGGAAAGGTGACAAAGACCAGGTCTTTAAAACCGATGATGAAACCGTAACCGATTTTATTTATTCTTCCAACCTTTTTAAGAAGGTTAGAACTGCCCAGTTAAAAGGACTTTAATTAACCGTTTTTACGGCCAAAGTATCCAGCTTTAGCCTCACTTTTAACCAGGATTCAAACCTTTCTTTTTCCTGCTTTCTTTTAGCAGCAGAGATTCCCGGTTCCCAGGTTACTGTAAAAGTGGGGATCGTATCGGTCTTATCGAAATTTGTAGAAATAAGATTGGAATAGCCAAGCTCCTGAATTTCGCTGTAATTAATTTTTATTTCTCTACTTAAATCTGGGAACGAGAAATTATCCCCCCGGAATTTACTAAGCTCATTTTCCAGTAATACAATTCGGGCATCCTTATCTTCAATGATCTCCTGGTTGCGCACGTAGAGATCTTCCAGAATTCCACTTCGAACCTGAGTACTTAACTCGTTAATATCTCCACCCATTTCTCCCTGATGCACTATTAGTTTAGATTCCTTAAGTGCCTCCACACTTCCCATTTGTTCCTTCCAGGTATCAATGGTTCCTTGCGGCACCCTTTGACCTATAAGATAAACGTCAATGGTTTTCTCCTGATAATCCTGTGTGAATTTGATGGTCTCAGTCCCACTATAACGAACCACCTCGTTGATAAACTCTCTTGATTTCGATTCAAAAAGTTGCTTCTGTAGAAGATTTGCAAAAAGGATGACACTGGGGATCATAACAATAATGGCGATGGTAGAAGCAATTTGAGCAGTGCGCCGGCGCTTTCGGCTATTGGCATATTTCACCAGCGGAAAACCTAAGAGTTTGGTAACCACAAAGGTTGAAAGAGCAATAAACACGGCGTTTATTGAAAATAAATATAAAGCTCCACCTGCGTAAGACCAGTTGGCAATGGCCAGCCCATATCCCACTGTACATAAAGGTGGCATAAGCGCAGTTGCAATAGCAACCCCAAGGATGACACTTGCAATAGTTCCTTTTTTGGTTTTAGCAACAATGAGTGCCAAACCACCAAAAATAGCAACCAACACATCAAGAATAGTAGGGTAAGTACGGGCAATAAGTTCCGGAGTCTCTTCTTTTACCGGAGAGATAAGAAAATAAATATAGGCGGTGAGCACACTCAAACCAACCATTACACCAAGGTTAACAAAAGATTTCCGAAGGGTAATAACATCATTTATAGCAACCGACATGCCTACCCCTACAATTGGCCCCATTAAAGGTGAGATTAGCATCGCTCCTATCACTACTGCGGTGCTGCTCACGTTCAGACCAACCGAAGCCACAAATATAGAGAAGATAAGAATCCAGGCATTATGACCTTTAAAGGAGATATCTTTCTTAACGGCTTCAACGGTAGACTCTCTATCGGTATCATCCCGAATTTCAAGAAGGTCTTTGATGAAAATTTTCAGATTTTCAAAGAAACCGTGTGCATTTTTGCGCAATTCGGTTACATGGGGTTTATCCTGATCTAAAGAATTTTCCCCGGGTTGATTGTTATCCATGTAATCAGCCTAAATTATTTCCAAAACGCTCCTGAACTTTCTCCCTGAGCTCTTTTATTGATTGTTCCTTATCCTTGGGAAGCAGCAAAAGAACTTCATCAGTCTCCACAATTATATAATTATTGACTCCGTCGAGCACCACAACTTTCCCACTTTGGGTGCTTATTATATTCCCTGTAGAATCCAAAGGCAACAACCTGGAATTTATTACGGTGTTTTCCTGTTCATCCTGCGGAAGTTCTCTTTCCAGACTTCCCCAGGTTCCGAGATCATTCCATTTAAAATCCACCGGAATAACAAAAACTTTATCAGATTTTTCCATGATACCGTAATCTATCGAAATATTATCGGCCAGACCGTAGTTCTTTTCAAGGAACGCCTCTTCTTCAGGTGTATTCCAGATTTTATCCCCCTTTTCAAAAAGCCGGTACATCTCGGGAAGATACTTTTCGAAAGAATTAATTATGAAAGCTGCGCTCCAGATGAATATCCCGGCATTCCATAGATAGTTCCCGCTTTTCAGGAATTCTTCTGCTTTTTTAAAATTAGGCTTCTCAATAAAGTCCTCTACCGGGGCAAGCTTTGTAGTTTCTTCAGGGTTATATTTAATATAACCGTAACCGGTATTAGGAAAGTGAGGGCTTATGCCCAGGGTAATAAGTTTATCATCTTCCACAACCGCCTTAAATCCGGCCTCTACATTTTCAGAAAAATCCAGGTTATCATCAATCCAGTGGTCGCTGGGTGCTACAAGAATTAGAGCATCCTTATTCTTTTCTCTGATTTTAAGAGCCCCCAGTAATATACTTGGTGCCGTATTTCTCATTGCAGGTTCGGGAACTATCTGTTCGTCCTTTACCTGCGGCAATTGTTCTTTTACCAGGTGGGTATAATTCTTATTGGTAAGGATATATATATTTTCCTGCGGAATAAGTTTAGATAGTCGCCCAAAAGTAGTTTGGATAAGACTTTTTCCAGAACCCAGAATATCCTGAAATTGTTTTGGATTGGCCTGAGTACTTGCGGGCCAGAAACGGGAGCCCACTCCCCCGGCCATTAGAATCGCGTAATAATTTTTATTCTTCATATATCAGGCTTTTAGTAATTCTACTTCAGCATTAGGCTGAAACAGATAGATTCTACCTGTATTAATTTCAAGACATTCATATCTTTTAATCCGCCTTGGGCCTTTCTTAAAGGTTTTGCCGTTATAAATTCTGAAGATCCCACCGGTTGGAATTTCAAAAATATAATTTTTATCGTTTTCAGGATCAAAGCTTTTTAATGCCACCGAAAGTCTGGCGTCAGTATCACTGCTTGCGCGTGGATTCCGAAAATGATTCGCAATAACCGGTAAAAGACGTTGCGGAAAAACCTCTGGTCTTATAAACGGCAGCATCAATTCCCTGAAGGTTGATTTCCATTCGATTCCATGCGGTTTAATCGTTCTCCCATATTTTTCAAAAGCCAATAAATGGGAAATCTCGTGCACCAGTGTAATCAGGAACCGGTATTTATTCAGATTAGCGTTTACAGTAATCTGTTGAGAGCCATTGGGCATCCGTCTATAATCACCATGTCGGGTCTTGCGTTCATTAACTATTTTTAAATGAACATTATTCTCCCTGATGAGGCTAAAAACAGCAGGTATGGCCTGCACAGGTAAATATTTTTCAAGAATTTGCTTCATTAAATCTTATGGGGTGCTATTAGATACCTGCAACAATTTTCCGTTATAATATTTATTTCCGGTTAAACTAAAGTCCATGATATATTGCGCCATTTCTTTAGCTGAAAGCGGAGCCTTATATCCCGGAAAAGCTTCTTCCAGCATTTCGGTTTGTACCGCACCAAGGGCGAGCACATTAAAGGAAGGGCCGGTTTCCTTAAATTCTTCCGCGAGCAACTCTGTTAATGTAATTACTGCGGCTTTACTGGAACTATAAGCAGAAAGTCCCGGAAACTTAACACTTCCCTGCACTCCTCCCATCGTGCTAATATTAACAACATGAGAATCCTTATGAAAAAATGGGAGCAGCTTTTGAGTTAAACCTACCACGCCCATTACATTTGTTTTATAAATCTTCTCGAATTCCTCAAGGCTTATATCCTCAAAAGCTTTATTGATCAGAGCACCGGCATTATTTATAAGAATATCAACGCTATCAGCCTTACTTTTTAAGTAATCTGCAGCCCGATCTAAACCGGAAGATTCTGAAATATCGCAGGAAAGGCTGTGCACATTCTCAAGGTTAAGATCTAACACAGGTTTCTCATTTCTTGATAAAGCCAGCACCCTATGCCCGGCTTCAGCAAAAAGCTTTACTAGTTCAAAACCAATTCCTCTGCTTGTACCTGTTATTACAACTTGCTTCATTGCTCGTTTAGTTTTATTTCTTTTGTCTGAGTATTTGCCATTTTATAAATTCCCGGCTTTACTTTATCTATGAGGTCTTTCATATGTACAAAATCCAGGTTACCGGCTTCATCGGAAACGTGATGATAATACTCATAATTCGTAAAATCAAAAGTACTAATAGTCTGGGCGGGAATTTTAAATTCCTGGTAAAAGGGAAAATTATCGCTACGCTGAAATAATTTGAATTCTTTTGCCTGCGGGAGATAACCCAAAACCTCCTCTTGGGAATACTCATTGAATTTTTCTGCAAGGTTCGAGCTTTCATAGCCGGTTACATAAGCCAGATAATCTTTGCCTTCCATGGGCACTCCAATCATCTCAAAGTTTAGAACGGCATATAGCTCGAGTCCTTCTCGCTTTAGTTTTTCAGCTGCATATTTAGAGCCTTGCAGGCCCATCTCTTCCGCAGAGAAAAGCATAAACATCAGGCTTCTTTTATTCTCTTTAATTTTTGCAAAATGCTTAGCGAGCTCTACGAGCGCAACTGTTCCAGCGGCATTGTCATTTGCACCATTAGCAATAAAATCCCCGTTTACTTCTTTCCCTTCTCCAATATGATCATAATGTGCACCAACAAGAATAAACTCATCTTTTAAAACAGGATCTGATCCCTCTACAAAGCCAACGATATTATAGGCGTAGTGATTTTCGACCTGGAAGGTGTCCCGGTAACTGTCATAATAAGGCTGAATACCGTGGTCCCGAAAGGTTTTTTCTATCCGTTTTGCTGCTAAATCAATTCCTTCTCCACCGGTTGCACGACCTTTCAATTCATCAGAAGCAAGGTAACGCAACAAAGATTCTAAAGAATCTTCAGTATTATTTTTTTTCTCATCTTGTTCTTCTGTATCGGAGGTTTGAGCTGTTCCCTGGCAGCCAGAAACAGTTAAACCTAACAGGATCCCCAAAAAAAGCAGAAATTTTCTCATATGGCTAAAGATAAAAAAATCCCGCAATTAAGCGGGATTTTAAAGTTATAGAATGCAGTGAAAGTGGCTTTTAGGCCAGCATGGTCACCGGATTCTCCAAATATATTTTTAAGGTTTCAAGGAACGCTGCCCCGGTAGCTCCATCTACTGTACGGTGGTCACATGCCAGAGTTAGCTTCATAGTATTCCCAACAACGATCTGCCCGTTCCTAACAACTGGTTTTTCCACGATGGTTCCAACCGATAGAATCGCGGAATTAGGTTGATTGATGATACTGGTGAACTCTACTATCCCAAACATCCCAAGATTAGAAACTGTAAAAGTGCTTCCCTCCATCTCATCTGGCTGAAGTTTTTTATCACGGGCTTTTCCTGCCAGTGTTTTTACATTCCCTCCAATTTGAGTCATGGACATCTGGTCGGCAAACTTAAGAACAGGAACAACAAGACCTTCTTCCACCGCTACGGCTACACCCATATGAATGTGTTTAGCGATTTTAGTTGTATCTCCGGTCCACTGGCTATTCACCCGTGGGTGTTTACGCAATGCCATTGCACTAGCCTTTATTACCATATCGTTAAAGCTTACTTTAACATCTGGCATATTATTGATCTGCTTACGTGAAGCCATGGCGTTTGCCATATCTACCTCGATAGTCAGGTAATAATGCGGAGCGCTAAATTTAGACTCACCTAAACGTTTGGCAATTGTCTTACGCATCTGAGAATTCTTGATCTCCTCAAAGCTTTCTTCTCCCGCAGGCACATAAGCTTGTGTTACTGCTGGTTTCTTCTCAGCAGGAGCTTCAGCTTTTGTTGGTTTTTCTGAAGGTTTGTAGTCTTCGATATCTCTTTTTACGATACGTCCATTCTCACCGCTTCCTTCAACATCAGAAAGATCAATGCCTTTATCTTCAGCCATTTTTTTGGCTAGCGGAGAAATAAATATTCTTCCCGAAGATTTTTTACTCTCAGATTTACCGGAAGACTTCTCTTCTTTTTTATC
Source organism: Salegentibacter sp. (assembly GCF_036568425.1). Classification (GTDB taxonomy): domain Bacteria; phylum Bacteroidota; class Bacteroidia; order Flavobacteriales; family Flavobacteriaceae; genus Salegentibacter. Next base: position 37,975 of record NZ_DATCSO010000099.1, read on the forward strand.
TTTTTCCTCTTCTGGCTTTGATGTTTCTTCCTTCTTAGCAGCAGGTTTATCTTTAGCCTCACCGGTAGATATCCCTGAAACATCTGTTCCTTCCGGGCCTATAATAGCCAGAAGACTGTCTACTTTGGCAGTTTCACCTTCCTGAATGCCTATTTTAAGAAGCGTTCCCGTATAAAAAGATTCAAACTCCATAGTAGCCTTATCTGTTTCGATCTCAGCCAGGATATCTCCCTCTTCTACTTTATCTCCTTCTTTTTTGATCCATGAAGCAACAGTACCTTCCTCCATAGTATCACTAAGACGTGGCATGGTAATAATTTCTACCCCATCAGGGACTTCATTGTCACCACCTTCGTTTTCGCCCTCTTCCGTTTCATCAGACGATTCTTCTTTTTCTTCTGAAGATTTAGCCTCTTTATCAGCTTCTGAGCTTTCTTTTTTCAGCAGATCAGAAATATCTTCACCTTCTTCTCCAATAATTGCTAAAAGCGTGTCCACAGGAGCGGTTTCACCTTCTTCAATTCCAATATACAAAAGCGTACCTTCGTGAAAGGATTCAAATTCCATCGTTGCCTTATCGGTTTCGATTTCAGCAAGGATATCTCCCTCTTCTACTTTATCTCCTTTTTTCTTCAACCACTTTGCTACCACACCTTCTTCCATGGTATCGCTCAAACGCGGCATGTTAATTACTTCTGCCATAATTTATTCGGGTTTATGTGCTAAAAACGGATAGTCTTTCTGCTCGTATACGACATCATACATGACGTTTTTCTCAGGCCAATCAGATTCTTCTGCGAATTTCTCGCATTCAGAAACCTTGTCTTTAACTCGCTTGCTGATGGCTTTTATTTCGTCTTCTGAAGCATATTTCTTTTCCTTAATCACATCCAGCACCTGGCTGATAGGATCTATTTTCTGATATTCGGCTACTTCTTCTTTAGTTCTGTATTTTTGAGCATCACTCATTGAGTGACCGCGATAACGATATGTTTTTAACTCAAGGAAAGTTGGTCCATCACCTTTTCTTGCTCTTTTAATCGCTTCATCAAGTGCTTCAGCGACCTTAATAGGGTTCATAGCATCCACAGGGCCACAAGGCATCTCGTAAGCATTACCAAGTCTCCATATATCAAGACTCTTGGAAGTTCTCGCAACCGAGGTTCCCATGGCGTATCCGTTATTCTCTACACAGAAAACTACCGGAAGATTCCATTTTACCGCCATATTAAGAGTTTCGTGAAGCGAACCCTGTCTTGCCGCTCCATCCCCAAGGAAAGTAAGAGTAACGGCATTACGTTTAAAATATTTATCAGCAAACGCCAGCCCGGCACCAAGAGGTATTTGTCCTCCAACAATCCCGTGACCTCCATAGAACCTATGTTCTTTGGAAAAAATATGCATAGAACCACCAAGTCCCTGGGATGTACCGGTACCTTTTCCATAAAGTTCGGCCATAACCCTTTTTGGATCTACACCCATTCCAATAGGCTGCACATGGTTACGATAGGCGGTAATCATCTTATCCTTCTCCAGGTCCATTACATGCAGAGCTCCGGCCAGGATAGCTTCCTGCCCGTTATAAAGATGTAAAAAACCTCTCACTTTCTGCTGAATATAAACCTGCGCAAGTTTATCTTCAAATTTGCGCCAAAACAGCATATCCTCGTACCACTTTAAGTATGTGGCTTTTGTTATTTTTTTCATTTAACTCTATAATTTTAGGCCAGACAGATAGGGTTTGCCAAGCGGGTAACAAAAATACTATTTTCAATAAGAATGGAAAACAGTTTTAACCCAAAAATCACGAAAACGTTATAAGTAAGAATTATCAAAAATGAGTGGTAGCAAATCTTTTACAGATTTAGCTTTGACTATCGCCCCTGATTCTCCCATAAAATAAACTTCCATATCGGTTTTCTGTTTTACCTCATATTCTACCAGTGCCTGCCGGCAGGCACCACAGGGAGGGATAGGCGAAGTCACCGGTTTTTTCAGGGAAGTGGCCGAAATCGCTATACATTTTATTCTTGCATCCGGAAATTTCGCTCCCGCGTAATAAACAGCAGTACGTTCGGCACAAAGGCCGGAAGGATAAGAGGCGTTTTCCTGATTGCTACCGGTAACCACCTCTCCATTATCCAGCAATAAAGCTGCACCTACCTGGAACCTGGAATAAGGGGCATAAGCTTTATCCCTGGCTTCAAAGGTTTTTTGCATCAATGAGATTACATTATCAGGCAATTCTTCAAGCGAATCGAAAATTTCAAATTCTGAAGATATTTTAAACGATTTCATAGCTATAGTGAATATGACCCTGCGTGTTTAAAAAAGCAGGGGGATTTAAACCAAAAAAGCATCAAATGCAAATATGATACTTTTTAGAAATTATTCGGCAGAGATCTTTTTAATAAGAATATTGTTCCCCAAAGTTAAAAGTAAGACCAAACCTCAATGTACCTTCTAAAGGACTTTGCACATTAGATGTTGAGAATAAGTAGGAGATATCCACATTCACCTTTTCATAGGCGAAACCGGCACCAAACGAAAGAAACCGCCGCGATCCCTTGGTTTCGCTTTCATTAAAATATCCAGCCCTAAAAGCAAATGAGTCACGAAACAGATATTCGGCGCCCAGGGCCCATGTAACCTCTCTCATTTCTTCTCCAAAACCTCCCGGAGCATCACCAAAAGATTTAAAAATCCCTGTTATAGCCCCAATATCATTGTATTCGGCATCATCTTCAGCATTGATGGTTCCGTCATTATTGAAATCCTGAGGAGTAGGAACCAGCAATTTATTGAATTCAACATAAGTCCCTAACTTATTCTCCATATCAAAGATAAAATCGAAGCCTCCACCTATCTTAAGATTGGTAGGAATAAAATTTTCCTGGCCTGCATCATCATATTTCATTTTAGGTCCAATATTAGAGATATTTGCTCCGGCTTTCCATCGTCCATCGAAAGCGGTATAGGTCACCTGATTACTCTGGAAATATGCCGCGATATCCACCCCAAAACTGTTTGCCGCTCCAAGATCGGCTTCATCCTGCAAGCCAAGATCTGAATGCAGGTAGCGACCGGCCACGGCCATGGAAAAATGATCACTTAATCTAAGTGCATACGAAAGGTCTAAAGTAAGTTCATTGGGATTTACTAATATAGGTTCCTGCTCCCTTGTGGGCCGTGTTTCAATATCACCAAGACTGAAATATCGAAGACTTGCACCGAAAGCACTCCTTTCATTTATACGGTTAAAGTAATTTATATTCCCCAGGAATATATCATTCACAATATCGCTTAGATAAGGAGTATAAGACACCCCAATTCCATGTTCAGAAGTTGCAAAAGCATATTTGGCAGGATTCCATTGCTGAGAGAATACATCGGGGGAAGTAGCGACACCCTGGTCGCCCATCCCTGCAGCACGGGCATCAGCAGCCACCATTAAAAATGGCACTGCCGTGGTTATCACCCTATCTCTTTCCTCATCCTGCGCGCTGGCAGAATAGGTATTTGCAAGAAAGACCCCAAGCAGTAAGATTGTAATTTTCCTCATCACATTAATTAATGATTAACAAATATATATTAATATTCTCGTTAAGAAAGTGCCTTAGCGCTAAAATATACATCATAAGTTTATGTCAATTGCAGATAGCCTTGGGGAAATCACTGGGCACTGGAAAGTATTAATAACTTAAATTACAGATAATTATTGTATTCCAGTAAGGATATTAGATAAATTTTTATTGATTCTAATAAGCTTCAGTAAAAAACTATTAATTTTGCCCCAATCAAAAATGCAAAACCACCGTAATAATTAAGCTTACGAGACTGTTTAAAAAAAACAGCAAACACTCAACAACCTCAGGGACTTATAAGAACTTGAGGTATTCTGATTAAAATAAAATAATCTTGTACATTTATCGTTAATTACTATATTGCAAAGCCTAAATTTCTACCAAAAGAGATGATTAATATGAGAATTAATGTTGCTTTTAAAGCCTTAATAGCTGTCGCTTTAGCGGGTAGTTTTGTAGGCTGTAACAATTCGCGGGACTATAAGAATAATTCGCGGGCTACCGGTTGGGATATCAACTCTAAAGAAGGTGGTTTCCAATACAAAACCGATTATGAGGAGCAGGAAACCGGTCCCGGCCTTGTCTTTGTTGAAGGGGGAACCTACACCATGGGACGGGTACAGGATGATGTGATGCATGACTGGAACAACACCCCTACCCAGCAACACGTACAATCTTTTTATATGGATGAGACCGAGGTGACCAATATGATGTATATGGAATATCTTGATTGGCTAAAGAATGTTTTCCCTCCAAGTGAAGAAAATTACAGAAACATATATAAAGGAGCTTTACCAGATACTTTGGTTTGGAGAAACCGTCTAGGTTTTAACGAGACTATGGTAAACAATTACCTGCGCCATCCGGCCTATGCTAATTACCCGGTTGTGGGAGTTAGCTGGATTCAGGCAGTTGAATTCAGCAAATGGAGAACCGACAGAGTAAATGAAATGATGCTGGAAGAGGAAGGCTATATTAAAGAGGGCGCAAGGTACACCGATGTGAATGCCGGCTCCACCTTTAATACAGAAACTTATCTTAACGCTCCAAGCCAGGTTTATGGCGGAAACACAGAAATCAGCCAGGGTGGCCGGGAATCAGAAAAGATGATTGAACGGAGCGCCGACAATACCGATGCTGAAGGCAACGCCATTGGGGGACAAACATTTGTTCAGCGAAAAGACGGGATAATCTTACCGGAATACCGTTTACCCACTGAAGCCGAATGGGAATATGCAGCATTAGGCCTGGTAGGCATAAGAGATTATAATGTATATCGCGGAAGAAAAAAATATCCTTGGGATGGTCAATACACCCGTTCCGGAGATATAAAAAGACAGGGCGACCAGTTAGCAAACTTCAAGCAAGGTGACGGAGATTACGGTGGTATTGCCGGCTGGAGTGATGACGGTGCCGATATTACTGCTGAAGTAAAATCATACGAACCAAACGATTTCGGACTTTATGATATGGCCGGAAACGTGGCAGAATGGGTTGCCGATGTATACCGGCCAATTGTAGACGACGAATTCAATGACTTTAACTACTACAGAGGTAACGTTTACACCAAACACGAGATTAACGAAGATGGTAGCGTGAAAATTGTAACTCCTGATGATGTGCGATTTGACACCTTAAGCAATGGCCAGATCGTAGCGAGAAACCTACCTGGAGAGATCCTTCAGACACCGGTTACCGAAGAAGATACTTATATGCGTACTAATTATACCGATAGCGACCAGAGAAGCTTCCGGGATGGAGATAAGAGTTCTTCGAGATATTTTCAACCTTTTCAGGAAATAGATGATCCATCCAAAAGAATGTACAACTCCCCCACCTACGATAATATTACTTATGAAGACAGCACTGGGGCAGTAAACAGAGGTTATGATTCGGCACAGCGCACCACACTAATAAGTGACGAAGTGAGAGTTTATAAGGGAGGATCCTGGAAAGATCGTGCATACTGGTTAGATCCAGCACAACGCAGATTCTTCCCACAGGATATGGCTACCGACTATATCGGGTTTAGAAATGCGATGTCCAGAGTTGGTTCAAAATCCAAAGAAAAAAATAAGAAAGCAAGAAATTAAAGCTTAATATTTTAAAATATTCTAAAAAAGCCCTATTTATTTAGGGCTTTTTTTTAGCTTTAATTTTATGAATATAGCTAAACTCCACCAACGTTTTCTGGTTTGTAGCGGTGTTAGCACCGATACCAGAAAAATCCTTCCCGGAAGTATCTTTTTCGCCCTGAAGGGCCCAAATTTCAATGGCAACCAATATGCCGCCGAGGCTCTGGAAAGGGGAGCGGCTTGTGTTGTGATAGACCAAAAGGAATTCGAAGTCAAATCAAACAAATATATTCTGGTAAAGAATACCTTAGAAACCCTACAACATCTGGCTACTTTTCACCGCAAATTCCTCAACATTCCAATTATCGCCATCACTGGTAGCAATGGAAAAACAACCACCAAAGAACTCGTGGATACAGTTCTTTCAAAAAAATATAAGACTATAGCCACCAGGGGCAATCTTAATAACCATATTGGGGTTCCCCTAACCCTTCTTGAAATGGATGAAACCACCGAGATGGGAATAATAGAAATGGGGGCAAACCATCCAGGAGAGATAGAATTTCTTTGCAAAATTACCAGGCCTGATTATGGCTATATCACGAACTTCGGAAAAGCACATCTGGAAGGTTTTGGAAGTCTGGAAGGAGTTATACAGGCTAAAAGTGAGTTATACAATTATTTAAAAGAAAATAAAAAGCTTCTCTTTTTAAACCTTGATGATAAAAATCAAAGAGTCCAGCTTCCTTATAAGCATTATTTTGGTTTTGGCACTGGACGAACTTCACAGGTTCAGGTGAGGTATATCTCCGAGGATCAAACAGCCCGGCTACATTTTAATCAAACCGATTTCAGAAGCAAGTTAACAGGCACATATAATGCCTTTAATATGGCCGCCGCTCTCTGCATCGGCCTTTATTTTAAAGTTCCCCTTGATGAAATAAAGGAAGCCATAGAAAATTATACTCCTGAAAATAACCGCTCCCAGACCCTGAAGAAAAACAGCAATACACTTTTTCTTGATGCCTATAATGCCAATCCCACAAGCATGCGTGCTGCAATAGAAAACTTCGGGGAAACGAAGGTCAAGGGACAAAAGATTGCTGTACTGGGAGATATGCTGGAGTTAGGTTCTACCTCTGAGCCCGAACATCAGGATATTGTGGATCTTGCCGAATCCTGCAGGTTTGATGAAATTTATCTCGTAGGGCGAAATTTCAAAAAGACTAAAACCACGTCTCCAACGACCATAAAATTCGAAAACACCGAAAACCTGAAGAAGCATTTCAGTATGACCGAATTCAGGAATTGCTATTTTTTCATTAAAGGTTCCAGAGCAATGGCACTTGAAGATCTTGTAACAGTTTTATAAGCTATTTCAGGAAAGAAAAAATTTCGCAAAAAGCCCTCCGGCAAGCCATAAATAACAAATAAAAGCAATGTATTTTAAACTGGTCTCCAGCAAGTGGCTTTTAGGGGCCATTTCTTTCATATGCATTACATCTTTTCTCTTAAAAAAGCCAAGATAAATCAGCACTCCCGATATTACTAAAAAGAACATATTCAGCCAGAAGGTGTAGTCTATTTTAAAGTGCTCGGTATCTGTTATTTTTACTGAAGATGGATCCGGCAATAAATTAAACAGGTTAAACCCGTAGTGCAACAATAAAGAAGTCCCAATGAGCGCTGTAAAAAGGAGAAAAAGTATAAATAAAGACATTTTCCATCCATAATATTTTGCGTTGATTCTTAAAACCGGAAAAACAACCAAATCGCTAAAAATAAAAGCCATTACCCCAGCAAAACTCACTCCTTTTCCAAAGAGGAGTGCTGCCAATGGAATATTTCCCATAGAGCCAATAAAAGTTAAAAAAGCAGCTATTGGGCCAACAATTATGTGTTCAAGAATGGTAAAAAATCCAAATTCGGTATTTCCATTCCCGGTATTTATAAATAAAGTTTGAAAGAATGAATCCGGAACAAAAGCGGCGACAACCCCGGCTACTGTAAAACCTAAGGTCACATCCTTCCAAACCATTTTCCATTCCATGGCATATTGCTTGGATACTTTAGCCCAACTGGTTTCAGATTTTATTTTCTTCTTCCAGTGTTTCTCAGAATTCTCTTCATCATCCTTCTCTTCATCAAGACGTTTTCTGGCTTTTTTGATCAGTTTTTTTGGGTTAATAATCCTGATAAGGATCCAGCTAATAAGGATAAGCAATATTCCCCCTACATATTCCCCAACAACAAATTGCCAACCCAGAAAGATGGCTATTATTATTCCCAACTCAATAACAAGATTGGTAGAAGCGAGCAAAAAAGCAATAGACGAAGGAAAACTTGCACCTTTTTTAAACAGGCTTTTTGTGGAAGCCAGGGCCGAAAAACTACAGGAACTGCTAATAAATCCAAAGAACGTTCCCAGCAAAAGACTTTTAGATTCGTCTTTCCCCATTGTTCTTTCCATACTTTTTTCGGTCACAAAAATCTGGATACAACTACTTATCACGTAACCTAAAATAAAAGCCCATAACGCCATCCAAAAAAATCCGGCACTGGTGTAAGCCGCTTCTCCCCATTTGCTTAGAAAGTCCTGCATTTTCTCAAACTTTTGATTCCTCTAATTTAATCCAATTTTGTATTTTTTAATCTCAACGCATTCGCAATAACCGAAACAGAGCTAAAACTCATAGCCAAGGCAGCGATCATTGGGGACAAAAGAATTCCGAAAACCGGGAATAAAACCCCGGCCGCGATAGGGACTCCAATTGTATTATAAATCAGAGCGAAAAACAGGTTTTCTTTAATATTACGCATTACCTTTTTACTAAGGGTCTTGGCTTTTTTTACAGATTTTAAATCCCCCTTAACCAAAGTGATCTCTGCACTCTCTATAGCAACATCGGTTCCTGTACCCATTGCGATCCCAATATCGGCCTGTGCGAGAGCCGGCGCATCGTTTATCCCATCACCTGCCATAGCTACCTTCTTGCCTTCCTGCTGAAGTTTTTTAACTTCATTTTGTTTATCCTCTGGTAACATTCCAGCTTTAAATCCGCTAAGACCAAGTTCTTCAGCAACCGATTTGGCTGTTTTTTCATTATCCCCGGTAAACATGAAGACCTTAACACCATCATCCATTAATGACTTCAGCGCTTCTCTACTGGTTTTCTTAATGGGATCGGTAATCGTTAAATACCCCACTATTTTACCATCAACAGCAACATAAGAAACAGTTTTACCCTTCTCCTGCTCTTCAATAACCTTTTTATTTATTTCTGAAGAAATATCTACATCTTCGGCCTGCATCAATTTCTCATTCCCAATAACGACTTTTTTGCCTGTAACCATCCCGGTCACACCTTTTCCGGTTAAAGCATCAAAATCTGAGGCCTCGATGAATTTCAAATCATTTTCCCTGGCAAAATCTACCGTAGCTTTTGCTAAAGGATGTTCACTCTGGGAATTCACCGAGGCGATAAGTTTAATAACCTCCTCCTTATTTTCTTCTGAAATCACCTCTACCTTTTCCACTTTTGGTTTACCCTCAGTTATGGTTCCGGTTTTATCGATAATTAAGGTATCGATATCATCCATTTGTTCAAGAGCCCGGGCATTCTTTATCAACACTCCATTTTGGGCACCTTTCCCAACTCCTACCATCACAGACATTGGAGTAGCCAGACCCAAGGCGCAGGGACAGGCAATTATCAATACGGCAATAGCGTTTACCAAGGCATACACGTAGGAAGGCTCAGGTCCAAAAATTGCCCAGACAATAAAAGTGATTATAGAAATCATCACCACCACCGGAACAAAATAAGCTGCAATCCTGTCGGCTAACTTTTGAATTGGCGCCTGAGAACGACTGGCATCGTTCACCATTTTAATAATTTGGGAAAGAAGGGTTTCCTCCCCAACTTTTTCAGCTTTCATCGTAAAGCTACGATTACCATTTATGGTGCCCGAACTCACTTTATCCCCTTCAGTTTTATCTACAGGAATAGGTTCCCCGGTAATCATGGATTCATCAATGTTGGAATTGCCCTTTTTAATTACACCATCTACCGGGATCTTATCCCCCGGCTTTACCCTTAGAATATCTCCTGAATGGATTTCATTAATAGAAACTTCCTTTTCTTCTCCATCAACCACTTTTATAGCCTTATTAGGAGCCAATTTCAGTAATTCCTTAATAGCAGAATTCGTCTTACTATGAGCGCGTGCTTCGAGTACCTGCCCAAGCAAAACCAGGGTTAGGATCACTGTGGCAGCCTCAAAATAGACATGAACGGTTCCCATTTCAGTTTTAAACTGTTCGGGGAAAAAACCGGGAAATACGAGCCCAAAAACACTGAAAATCCAGGCAATTCCCGCGCCAATCCCAATAAGCGTAAACATATTGAGATTCCAGGTCTTTATAGATCGCCAGGCCCGCTCAAAGAACATCCAGGTGGCATAAAAAACTACCGGAATTGAAAGTGCAAACTGTACCCAGTTCCAGTATTTCATTTCCATTAATTTATAAAGAGGATTGTCTGGAATCATTTCAGACATGGCGATAATAAAAATGGGCAAAGTAAAGGCGACCGCTAATTTGAATTTTTTCAAAAGTCTTTTATATGATTTACTTTCCGAAGATTCTGGTTCCATTGGCACGAGTTCCATCCCGCATTTAGGACAGGAGCCCGGTTCATCCTGCACAACTTCAGGGTGCATAGGGCAGGTATACTGCGTTGCTGCAGGGGTTAGACTGGCTTCTTCTACAAGATCCATCCCACACACCGGACAGTCTCCAGGTTGGTCGTAAGTTTTATCTCCTTCGCAGTGCATAGGGCAGTAAAAAACCCCTGTTCCACCTGCTTTAGGTTTTTTCTTTTCGACCTTAACCTCCTCTCCATGCTGATGAATCTTATAGTTCCCGGCATCATCTTCCAGGGCCTTCTGAAATTTTTTAAGCGGAATATGCTTCTTCATCCTAATCTCCGCCTCAGCTTTCTCCAGGTCAACCTTAGCTTCCTCAACGCCTTCTACTTTATTGAGGGTTTCTTCAACATGAGAACGACAGCCATTACAGGTCATCCCACTCACTGTAAATTTCTTCGTAACGGGACCGGGAGGGTGAATTCCATATTTTCCACCGTCCTCTTCTAAAGCTTTCTGAAATACCTTAAGCGGAATATGCTTCTTCATCCTGATCTCCGCCTCAGCTTTCTCCAGGTCAACCTGAGCTTCCTCAACACCTTCTACTTTATTCAGGGTTTCTTCAACATGAGAACGACAGCCATTACACGTCATCCCACTCACCGCGAATTTCTTCGTAACGGGACCGGGAGGGTGAATTCCGTATTTTCCACCGTCCTCTTCTAAAGCTTTCTGAAATACCTTAAGCGGAATATGCTTTTTCATCCTGATCTCCGCCTCAGCTTTCTCCAGGTCAACCTTAGCTTCCTCAACGCCTTCTACTTTATTGAGGGTTTCTTCAACATGAGAACGACAACCATTACAGGACATTCCACTCACTGAATAACTATGACTCATAGGACCCGGAGCTTTAATTCCATAATTTCCCGGTATTTTTCTGAGTGCTTGCTGAAATTCTTCAATTTTAATATGATGTTCCATCTCGATTTGTGCTTTTTGTTCTTCGAGATCTACCCAGGCATCTTTAACTCCATTTACATTTCTAAGAGCCGACTCCACCTGAGATTTGCAACCAAGGCAGGTCATTCCTGTTATTTTATAGCTGTATTTCATATTGTTTTATGCTTAAAAAAACCCCGTTTAAGCGGGGTCCTATTGAATTTCTGTGGTTAAGCCAAATAGTCCTGGCATGCATCTACACAATGCCTGCAGGCTTCGGCGCATTTCTGGCAATGATCATGATCGTGCTTACTGCACTCATCAGCGCAATCATTACAAACTTCGATACAATACCTCACTAAACCGTCCACATTCCCGTAATTGGTTGCCAGCACCTGATTAAGGGCTGAACAAACCTCCGCACAAACCTTATCGGTCCTGATGCAGGTTGTCATCTTTTTTACATCATCTTCATCCAAACAGGCATCGGCACAGTAATTACAGTGGTTTATACAATTTCCCAATGCATGAATCAACTTCTCATTTCTCATAACTATCATTTTATTGGTTTACACCAAAGATAGCCACTCAAAACCGGAAAAGCTTTTAAAATTATGGTAAGAAGTTATAAGAAAATCGAAAATAAGCCTTTTCAAAAGAAACATATAACACTGAATTTAAACCACTTACCCTACTTAAGAATTGAAGCAAAGAGGGACAAGTCAAAACTCTGAAAATTTTTATCCAAATTAAAGAATAGGGTTTAAATACTATCCAGCGGATCTCTGGATGTGTGTTGCTGTTTATATTCAGATGGTTTTAAACCTGTTTCCTTCTTAAAGAAAGTGGAAAGATAAGCGGCACTTCCATAACCCATTTCATCGGCTATTTCAGCAATGCTCAGTTCATCGTATTCAAGAAGTTCCTTGATACGTTCGGTTTTAATTTTATTCTGAAAGCTCTGAATACTCTGATTCTCTGCTTTTGAAAAAATTCCGGTTAGGTGACTGTAATCGTAATGCAGTCTTTCGCTTAAAACCTCTGAAAGCTTTTTATTTCCAGAATCACTGCGATGGTAAACCATTTCTATAATAACCGCCTTAATGGTATTTACAATTTTATCGCTACGCTCTATTACAAGTTCAAATCCGGTATTGTTAAGTTCGCTTTCAAGCAAACTCAACTGCTCTTCAGAAATCTCCTCATTCAACTCTATCCTGCCAAGCTTAACATTCTTGTAAGACAAATTTTGAGTTTCAAGAATTTTTTTTACACTCGTCAGGCAGCGGTCACAAACCATATTTTTAATATGCAGAATCCTGTTGTTCAAATTTCTGAAGTTTAAAAACAAGGCTGTCCGGAAAAAAGTTTCTGTCAAGACAGCCTTATTTAATTTAATTATCTAATCGTTGCATCTACTCTACCACATTTCAACATTTTATCACCGTAGTAAGGATTATAAATGTCTTTTGAATTAGAAAACCAGTAATCTCCCTTGCCTTCAAAAGCCATAGGGCAGTACTGTTTGTATATTTCTCCTGAAGCAAGAGCGCTTTCAAGTTGCTTTTCCATTGCTCCTGTAAGATCAGAAAATGCTTCTCTTTGTTTGTTCACATCATCACTGGAAGCGATCTTTTTCGCAGCTGCAGTAATTTTTTCTGATGTCTTAGCTTCACTAAGTTCCTGGGCCTTTGTTTTTGCTATTTCAGCCTTGGTATTCACCAAAGCATCTTTAATATCAACATATAGCTCATAAGCAGTAGCAGTATTTTCATCCTTGAATTCGGCACTCATAGCTTCGTCCTGGTAGTTCTTCATTTTATTCTGACTGCTGCTATGATCCATCTCCATTTCCTGTTCCTGGTGCATTTCATTTTGCATAGGTTCTGCCGGTTCATCATTTTTGTCTCCTGAATCACGACAAGAGGTCATAGAGAGTGTTCCTGCTACAAGGCTTAGCATCATTAAGTTTTTTAAATTCTTCTTCATCATTTTTATTATTTATATTTAAAGTTACTCTTATTTAATTCGTTTCTGAAGTTTTCTTACCGAGGGAGACGAAATATACCAAAGTACAAAACCGCTTAACACCGTAATCAAACCCATCAATGAAAATATTCTAAGAACAAGATTATTAAAGTCATCCCGCCCTTCATAATCCATCGTGTGGGTCATCCAAAGGAAGTCGAACCAACGCCAATCTCTATGCCGTACCGATCTGAATGTAGCATCCTGTATGGAAACATATGCTTTAAGATCAGGCGGGTTCTCATAGGAGATCATATAAGCCGGCAAAGTCCCGCTTCGGTATTCATGATGTTTTCCGGTTTCAGTGATTAATTCAATTCCCGATACTTCAAGGCCATCCCGCATATTTATTTCAGCAATTTTCAATGCTTCTTCCGGGGTAATATCTGGCCTTTCTTCTCCGGTTTCAGGGTCGATTAGGTTTTTACCATTAACTAAGTAAAATGCCTCTCCCCCAATATCCCTGAGTTCAAGTGAAGTAACGCGCGTCCCCGATAACATTTGCCCAGGACCACCCAAGTTTGAAAATATAGTAGGTTTCACCACTTCTTTCCTAAAATGGTCTCCATGGATCTCATCAAGGTCTGTCCAGCTAAAATATATCCCGCTTATGGTCCACATAATGAACTGAATTCCTATAAAAAGCCCGAGATATCTGTGGGCCTGTCTTAGTTTTAGTATCGTTTTTCGTTTAACCACTTTGTAGGTTTTAATTCAGTAAACTTATACAAATTTTCATTTTTTTATTTTCTATTTATAGGTAAAACCCAAAACATTTCTTCATAGACAGAGACCCCATCATAAAATTAGGTTCTGCTAAATTTATCAGCTTGGTTTTAATCATTAATTTTTATTCTACAATTTCTGTTACTTCCCCACAGCTAAGCATGGCGCTACCATAATAAGGGTTCCTGATCTCATCCGAAAGGCTTAACCAATCGGCACCTCTATCCCTGTTTGCCATCGGGCAGTGTTGCACATAGAGTTTGTCGTTAAAAGGTTTAAGGCTTTGTGCCATCCTAATCATCACTATTGAAAATTCATCAAAATTCTCTCTTATAAGCGAAATATTTTCGGCGGAAGTGAGGCCTCCTATATTATTCTCGAGCTGAATTTTGTAGCTTTCCAATACCGCTTCTGCAGGCTTCTTAAATCCAGAAACTTCCAGTTGCTCAAGGCTGTTTTCCAATTCTTTTGCTTTTTTTTCAGCAAGTTTAAAATCATCCTCTACCAGGGCATCTTTCAAATTTAAATAATTAATAAAAACCGGTTGCAGCTTCGCTTTTTCTTCTTCTGAAAGGGAAATTTCTTTAATTGTTTCCTGAGTTTCTTCACTTTCAGGAGGGTTCATCATACTGGGTTTGCCCGCCAGTTGTACGGCGGCATCTACGGTAAAGGTTCCATTGACCACAATCTCATCGCCTTCCTGCAATCCCTCTTCAATAACATAGGAATCCCCTAAGGATGGACCTAAAGTGACTTCCTTAATTCTAAAACCTGCTCCACCTGAAGCTTCCTCCTTCAAATAAACCAGACTGCGTTTTCCGGTCCAGAGCACCGCCGATTTGGGAACTATGATCTCATGATGGCCGGCTTCCCCGATATTGTTTTTTACCACTCCTGTGGCAAACATCCCCGGTTTTAATTTCCCGCCACTATTATCTACTTCAACTCTGGCGGTAGCAACCCGGGTTTGGGAGTTCACTAAGGGATCTACAAAACTTATCTTTCCAGTAAAAGTCTCGCCTGGCAGGGATCGGATAGTATATTCCACCTCACTACCTTCATTTATCCAGCCCATAGTGCTTTCATAAAGGTCGAAAAGCACCCAAACATCAGAAAGGTCTGATATTTCATAAATTGGCATTCCTCGCTCCACATAATCCCCAAGGTCTACCATTTTTTCAGTCACTATCCCATTCACATCAGCAGTTATAGGAAAGCGTTCAATAACTCTTCCCTGAGAAAGAATTTGTTGAATCTGGTTCTCCCCAATTTTCCAGTTGCGCAGTTTCTCTTTGGCCGCATCAAACAAATCAGGCTGACTTTCCATTATTGAATAAGCCTGCAATAATTCTTCCTGGGCGGTAACAAGTTCAGGGCTGTAAACAACGCCAAGAGTCTGGCCTCGATTCACTTTCTCCCCGGTAAAATTAACTCTTAGATCTTCAATTCTTCCGGGGATGTGGGTCGACTGGGAATAGGTGTTGCGTTCATCAACAACAACTTTCCCGTTTAACCTGATTTCACGGGAAGCTTCACTTTGCCCTACTTTCATTGTAGTAATATTGGCAAGTTTCATCGCATTCTCGCTCATACTATAAACATTTGGAGCAGTCGAAGATTCTTCCTCCTCAAGGGGAATAAGGTCCATCCCGCAAATAGGGCAGGCTCCTGGTTCATTTTGTCTTACCGATGGATGCATAGAGCAAGTCCAGATAGTTTCCTGGTCAGTTTCGGCATGATCGTGATCTGCGGTATCATCACTGTCACCGCCAAAAATAGCCCAACCCAGCAGTATCCCAATAATGAGGATCCCTAAGGCCTTAAGTATATTATTTGTTTTCATCGTAATTTTCAGTTTTAGTTGTCAAATACTCCAATTTCGCCTGGGCGATAAACCTCTTTTTTAAAGCAGCAAGTTTTTGGGTATTTAGCATTAGAATATCCTGATTCATCCGAAGGACTTCCTCAAAGTCTTCGGTATTATTTCCAAAGCCGGAAACCAGTAAACTATTAGCCTGGTTTGAACTGTTGATCTGCCTGTCGTAAAGTGCCAGAAGTTTTTTTGCTTTATTGAGCTCATAGCGGGTTTGTTCATACACACCCAACAACTTATTTTTACGGGCTTCCCTATTTTGTCTAGCTGCGGTTTGCATTAATTCTGCTTCCTTTTCGGCCGCTTTATATTTTTTTCTAAAAATAGGTAAGCTCACCGAAAACATTGGCATAATGGCATCCTCCCCATTCCTGGATGGATTAGCATCGGTACGTTCGGAAATAATTGAATAATCCAGGCCCAGGCCCAGCTTTGGTAAGCCCTCCTTTTGCGCAACCTCAGCTCTGCTTTTGTAGGCTTCCCGCTCACGATCGTATCTTGTAAGTTCTGGGTGATTATCAAAATCTATCTCTTCAACTTCAGATGTTTCGAGGCTATTTATCAACAAAGTATCCTGAATAGTTACAGGTGCTTCCGGTTCCCTGTTCAGTAAATAATTAAATTGTTTCTTCAAACTTTCCAAGGCTTCTGCTTCAAGTTCAATTTCGGTGATGGCTTGCTCGCGTTTAATATCGACCCGAACTACATTCACCATAGAAGAACTCCCGCTTCTGAATTTACTAAGCGAAAGTTCCCGGTATGAATCCAGAATCTCCAGGTTTTCTACTTTCAATTCGATTGTATTTTCCAGTTCATAAAGCTCTGCATAGGCTTTTCTTACTTCATAAAACAGGTTGCCACGCATTGCCAGGTATTCCTGAAACCGGGCTTCTGCCATCAAATCGGCAGCCTGGGATTTAGCTTTCAAGGTTCCGAACCAGGGAAACATTTGCATCAGATTAAAACGAGCCTCCTGTGCCCCCAACCGGGTTTCTATCATCCTGCCGAAAGCACTCACGGTGAGGGTGGGATCCGGAAGAGAAGCTACCTGTGGTGACTGCAATAAAGCGGCTTCAAATTGAGTATAAGCAGATTGTAGTTCCGGATTGTTTTCCGCAGCAATCTTTAGATAGTTTTGAAGTTCCTGTGACTGAGCCTTATTTCCGAAGAAAAAGACCAGAACTATCACTATTATTTTCAGTACGTTTTTCATCTTAAATAGTTTTCTCAGTTTTTTTCACTACAGTTTCTCTCCAGTAGGCCTGTAATACCGGAACGACGAAAATGGTCATAATCTGAATCACCATTCCACCTACAATTGGGATGGCCATCGGCACCATGATATCAGATCCTTTTCCGGTGGAGGTTAGTACCGGGAAAAGTGCAATAATGGTTACTGCGGTGGTCATCATCGCGGGACGAACCCGTTTTAAACCGGCTTCCATCACCGCCGAACGAACTTCGGAGACAGTTTGCGGATTTCTTCGTTCAAATACCTGGTGGATGTAAGTTCCCATTAGCACTCCGTCATCGGTGGCGATCCCAAACAGCGCGATAAAACCAACCCAAACGGCCACACTTAAATTGATGGTTCCCATCTGGAAAAGATCCCGCATATTGGTTCCGGCTATGCCGAAATCCATAAACCAGCCCTGCCCGTAAAGCCAGATCATTATAAAACCACCAGCAAAAGCCACAAAGACTCCGGAAAAATGAATAGTTGAAGCAATAATGGTTTTAAACTGGAAATACAGCAATAGAAAAATAATGAGCAAACAGATAGGAATAAGAATAGCCAGGCGTTTCACGGCCCGTACCTGGTTTTCATAATTTCCTGAAAATTTATAACTCACGCCGGCAGGCACTTTTAATTCACCCGAATCTATCTTTGACTGAATATGGTTCCGGGCATCGTTCACCACATTTATCTCGGCAAAACCATCGCGTTTATCAAATAACACATAACTGGTAAGGAAGGTATCCTCGCTTTTTATCATTTGCGGGCCACGTATATAATTGAGTTGGGCCAGCTCCCCCAGAGGAATTTGAGCCCCATTCGGGGTAGGAATCAAAATTTGCTCCAGGCTGGATGGATCGTCACGCAATTCACGCGGATAACGCACCCTTACCGGAAAACGTTCCCGTCCTTCAACGGTAGAAGTAATCTCCATTCCACCAATAGCAGTTTCTATAGTCTGCTGAACCGCTTCAATGCTAAGTCCGTAACGGGCTATGGCGTTTCGGTCAATATCGATCTCCAGGTACGGTTTCCCCACCACGCGATCGGCGAAGGCAGCTTCGGCTTTTACTGATGGCACTTCTTTTAGCAAGCCTTC
Organism: Salegentibacter sp.; assembly: GCF_036568425.1. GTDB lineage: Bacteria > Bacteroidota > Bacteroidia > Flavobacteriales > Flavobacteriaceae > Salegentibacter. The sequence goes on from NZ_DATCSO010000099.1 coordinate 56,183, forward strand.
TAGCTCCATTCCAAAATCCTGGATAGTCTGTAAATCGGGACCAAAAACTTTGATCCCCATAGGGGCACGCATCCCGGTTTGCAGCATTACCAGACGGGTTTCAATTGGCTGCAGTTTTGGTGCCGAAGTTACTCCTGGCAGCCTGGTGCGTTGCACGATCTCATCCCAAATATCATCAGGGTTTTTAATGTGTTCCCGCCAGTTTCGGTAATATTCCCCATCTTCATCAAGGATGAGATTTTCAGCGGAAATATTTTGAAGAATTGCCTCCTCATTAGTCAGACTGTCACCCGATTTGGTGATAAAACGCTCGTCATCATCAACCTTAAATGCCTGAAGTTTCCCGTCTTCATTGAGAATATATTCAGATTTGTAATTGATAATATTCTCAAACATCGAAATAGGCGCTGGATCCAGGGCACTCTCCACTCTTCCGAGTTTTCCGACAGAAATCTCTACTTCCGGGATATTGGTTACTGCAATATCGAGTTGCTGAACGGTCTTCTTAACTTCTTCTATTCCCGCATGAGGCATAGTCGTAGGCATCAGCAGGAAGCTACCTTCATTAAGCGAAGGCATAAATTCCTTTCCAACCCCTGGAAAAGTATGAATCATTCCGCTCCAGGCTGAAGTAGTCCTTATATTCCAGCCTACTTTATCAAAACCGTTGGCTACAAACCCAAAAATTTTTGGGAAGCCAAACCAGATCATCATTCCGAAGAAAATAGTGATTAGAGGCAACAACAGGAATTCTCCTTTATGGAGCAGGCACCAGTTAAGGATGGGCCGGTAGAATTTCACCACGGCTAGCAATACGGCCAGGGTGATAGCCAGTAAAAAGATTACAAAGAAATAATTAGTAAACAAAGAAATACCAAAACCAAGTGGCATCCATTCTTCTGCCAGGAATAAAATGGTGACCAGAAGAATTATCAGCATCGTAATTTTTTCTGAATATTTACCAAGAAAATCCGGATTACGTCTTTCCAAAAGCTTCAGAACTCCTATCAAGGTCAGTGCGAGAGGAAGCCAGAATTTAAACCAAATGGCGAGCACCATCCCTGAAACAATTAAAATTATATACCAGGTCTTTCGGCTTTTTTCCTTGTTTATTTTAATATTAAAAGCAAAATAGGAAAGCATGGGCAGCAAAAGCACTCCCACCAGAAATGCTGCTACCAAAGCAAAAGTCTTAGTGAAAGCCAGTGGACGGAAAAGTTTACCTTCAGCATTTTCCATAAAGAAAACCGGAATAAAACTCACAATAGTGGTAGCCAGGGCAGTGGTAACGGCAGGTGCTACCTCGATTGTGGCTTTTTGGATCACCGCAAGCAACTTTTCACCCCGAACTCCGGTGTTTCTGCGCATTTCGAGATGCCGAATAGTATTTTCTACAAAAACAATCCCGACATCTACCATCACTCCAATAGCAATGGCAATCCCCGACAGGGCCACCACGTTGGCATCTACACCAAAGTAGCGCATCGCGATAAAAGTCATTAACACCCCGATAGGCAGCAGGGCCGAGATAAGGATGGAGGCTCTTAAATTAAGCACCAGGACAAGGATCACAATAATACTAATGAGTACTTCATGAGAGAGCGCCCTTTCTAAGGTACCTATGGTTTCGTGAATAAGCTGGGTGCGATCATAAAAGGGCACGATAGTTAGTTGGCTTTCGGTGCCATTGGTCAGGGTTTTACCTGGAAGACCGGAAGATATCTCCCTGATCTTTTCCTTGGTATTCTCTATAACCTTTAGCGGATTTGAACCATAACGTGCTACCACAACCCCTCCGGTAACATCGGCTCCACCTTTATCCAGAATGCCACGACGTTCTGATGGTCCCAGGTGAACCTCTGCTAAATCCCGGATTAAAACAGGAGTATTTTCTGAAACTGAAACCACGGTATTTTCAATGTCTTCTACAGATTCAATATACCCAAGGCCGCGCACCAGGTATTCCACCTTATTTATCTCGAGGGTTTTTGCACCTACATCCCGATTGGAATTTTTCACAGCTTTCATCACCTCGTCGATCCCAATATTATAAGCTTTCAAGGCATCGGGATTTACATCTATCTGGTATTCCTGGACGTAACCTCCAACGGAAGCCACCTCTGCCACACCTTCCACAGCACTTAGGGCCGGTTTTATATAATAATCCTGGATAGTACGCATTTCGTGTAAATCCCAGCCACCGGTAACATTTCCTTCATTATCTCGGCCTTCCAGAGTGTACCAGAAAACTTGGCCTAAAGCTGTTGCATCTGGTCCCAGGGTGGGTTTAGCGTCATCGGGTAAAAGCCCCGAAGGAAGGGAATTCAGTTTTTCTAAAACCCGGGAACGGGACCAATAAAACTCTACATCCTCTTCAAAAATGATATAGATACTGGAGAAACCAAACATGGAATTAGAACGCACCGATTTCACACCCGGAATCCCTAAAAGCGAACTGGTAAGTGGATAGGTGATCTGATCTTCAATATCCTGTGGCGAACGGCCTGGCCATTCGGTAAAAACTATTTGTTGGTTTTCACCAATATCGGGAATGGCATCTACCGGGACAGGGTCATTAGGAAGAAAACCGGTATTCCAGTTAAAGGGTGCAGTAACCAATCCCCAGCCGATCAAAAAGACAAGCAATAGCACTGATACCAGACGGTTATATAAAAAGTATTTTATGAGTTTATCAAACATTTTTAAATGATTTATTGATGTGATCCAAAACTGAAAGAGGAGCTCTGATTCAAAAAAAATAAGGAATGGGCTATTTTCTGAAGGAGAAAAAGGCCGCGATCATCAATAAAATCAAATTAGGAAAACCTGGTCTACCAGGTGTATGTCTGTGACCAGCAAGGGAGGGGAATAATCTTTAAACGGAATAACCTCTTTAGAAAGGGTTTCGAAAAGATTTAAATAGGAAAAGCTAAAACTTGCAATGAATATCTGCTGTTCGAAATCAAGTGACTCAAAGGAATGCTTGAGTTCATCCTGCCCATCTATCACCACTTTTTCATTGGTACAACAATTATCTGCAGAATTCTCCATTTCCATTCCGCAGGTTTCAGCTTCAGAAAAAATTGCTTTATCTACTAAAAAGCTTCCGCAGAAATGTTTGTCTACCGTGAAAGACAAGGTAGAAAACAGCACCATCAGGGCTAGTAAAACAGAACCGCTATTTTGAAAAGCTTTTTTCATCAGCTACAAAAATAGTTAAATTTTATATATAAAGGCATTTTCAAAGATACAGACAATTTTTTCCGGGGCAACTTCAGGATTATCGGCAATTAATTTGAAATTATGGTTTTGTTCGTTTCTGAAGTCGGTAATAATAAAAAGCCGGAAGTAAAATAAGAATAAAGACCGGATGAATCAGAAACCTTCTTACATAAAACAAACTCATCACGTGCCCCTGTTCAAGGTTAAGCAGTAAATACGAGTAGGCTGCTACCCCCACCAGAAAAAAACCGAGGAATAAAATTGCGGCAAATTTCACAATATTTCTATCGAAAAATGCCACATACAGGATTAAGAGAGAGATAATGGAGTTGAGCCAGAATCTAAAGCTCAGGTTTAGCAATAACTCAGGCAATTTATATTGCGGTAAATAATCGAGCATATAAAATCCGCTGCGGTAAAATTCATTTATAGGGTCATAAAACAGATGCTCCTCAAAAACCCGAACCAAAGCCAGAAGCACAACCAGGAAGCCAATTAAAATTATACGATATCCCGGTTTCATTGTGGCTGATTTTTAGAATAAATATAAACCCAGAGGATCCATAGCACGAAAACCGTTCCGTAGATAATGAGCGGAAATATAATGGTATGTAGAAACTCGGTATACTGTGGATATTCATAGATTCCAATAGAAAGCACCGCAATACGAATGATGTTCATCGCATAGATAATCACCAACCCGGCCAGGAGAAAGGCTAAAGTAGTCTTTAGTCTTCCAAAAAAAGCAAGGATAAAAGCCACAAAAAGCACCATTATACTCATCGCATTACAACCCTCAACGATTTGCGCCAGATATTGCTCGTTGATCATCAATTTCATCGAAAGGTAATATTGATGCGGCTCTATCTGGGCGGTATAGCCAAAACTACTTATAAGCATTTCAGTTTGCCTGGCTACCATATGGGTTACATAATCGGGGTAATAAACCTCAGACCTAAAAAGGTCCAGGTACCAGTTATATAAAAGACTCAAAATAAAATAGCTTCCCAGGAAAATAAGGATAAACCGAAGTACCGATTTGTATTTTATGAATAGTTTAAACAAGAGTGATTAAAGGCTTTTTAACAAATTTATACAAATAAGCCACCCAGCCTGCGCAAATTTTTAAATACTTTTGCCCCAAAACATATTGTTATGCCATTTCAGAAACTAAAACCCGCAGTAGAAAAGATTTTATCTAACGAAGAACTTTCTGTAGATCATCGTTTGGAGCAAATTTGCGACCTGTTGAAAGAAAATATCCCTTATTACGACTGGGTTGGTTTTTATTTCAAAAATGCTGACAAGGAAGAATTAAAACTACGAGCGTTCGCCGGGGAACCTACCGACCATACCATTATTCCCTTTGGAAAAGGCATTTGCGGCCAGGTAGCCGTATCTAATGAAAACTTTGTAGTACCCGATGTCAAGACGCAAAACAATTACATTGCTTGTAGCATAAATGTTAAAGCAGAAATTGTAGTTCCTTTGTTTTTAAACGGGGAGAACATTGGCCAGATTGATATCGATTCGAATACCGAAGATCCTTTCAATATTGAAGACGAAAGATTCCTGGAATGGGTAAATGAGAAAGTAGCTGGAGTTTTAAAATCTCCCTCTGCCTAAAAAACTCCTAAAAACCGGTTCTTATCGCTTCTACCGGATCTAATTTCGAGGCAGAGATTGCAGGGATTATTCCGGAGATCAATCCAATAATCGCAGCAACAATAGTACCCAGCATGAGGTTCCGGAGGGATAGCACGAATTCGAAATCGCCGGTGAATTGGGAGGCAATTATAGAAACCACCCACACCAGAAAAAGGCCTATTAATCCGCCAATTACCGATAAAATAACGGCTTCGAATAGAAACTGAAAAAGGATAAATTTATTCTTAGCTCCAAGTGATTTTTGAATTCCTATAAGGTTTGTGCGCTCTTTAACACTCACAAACATAATATTGGCAATACCGAATCCTCCTACCAGCAATGAAAAGCCACTAATGATAAGGCCAATGATATTCATCTGCCCGGTTATATTATCTATAAAATCGGCAAAGCCCTGTAGCTGATTAATAAAGAAAGTATTGGTCTCTCCCGGTTTGATCGCACGCAAATTTCTAAGTTGTTGTTCCACGGTAGCCACAAATTCAGCATTATCTACCCCGTCTTCAGGCTTAAGAACTATTTGTGGAAAGACCGCTTTATTGTTATCACCATAAATTCTTCGCACCAGGTTGACCGGTAAAAAGGCCTGTCCATCCCTGGAATTCCCAAAGAGAGAGGCACCCTGTTTTTCTAAAACTCCAATCACCTGTAATTTTCGACCATAGAGTCTTACCTCTTTCCCCAATGGGCTGGAATTTCCGAAGAGGTTATTGGCGATTTCGTGGCCAAGGACAATAACAGGAGAGCCACTTACTGATTCAGATTCATTAAAAAACCGCCCTTCCTTTAACTCGAAAGCCTCTATATCATAATATTCACTGGTCACGGCACCAATATCTACATTTTCACTGGTTACACCCTGGGATTTTATAGATTCTGAAGGAACACCAACAACGTAACTTACAGCCTCCAAATCTGGCAGATTTCGCTTTAGATGCTGATATTCATCGTATGAGACATCTGGAAACTGCTGTCTTTTCCACTGTGGAATGTCTGTAGGGCCAAATGAGAAACGCATTATAATAATAGTACTATTATCCAACGAGCTCAAGCTGCCTTTAATCTCCTTTTCGAGAGAATCTACAGCCGCAAGCACTGCGATTATGGAGAAAATACCAATGGTAACTCCTAACAAGGAAAGAAAGGTGCGCAGCTTATTATTCCTGAGCGCATTCACTGCAAAAGTGAAGCTTTCTTTTAAAAGTCTAAGATATATAAACATACAGTTAACTGCCGTATTTAAAGGAATCACAAGATAAGACGCCTGTGTTGAAAATTCGTTACAATTTTATTGATAAATAAATTCATTCGCTTTTATGTTTGCGGGTGAAATACTTACTTTTGCCACTTCATCAAACACAACACAATGAGCGACTTAAAACAAGCAAAATCTGCTTTAATTTCTGTATTCAGTAAAGACGGACTGGCCCCTATCGCCAAAAAACTCAATGAGCTGGGTATCACCATATATTCTACCGGGGGAACAGAGAAATTTATCAGAAACCTGGGAATAGAGGTTATTCCTGTTGAAGATATCACTTCCTACCCCTCTATTCTTGGAGGAAGGGTTAAAACCTTGCACCCAAAAGTTTTCGGTGGAATCTTAAATCGTCAGGAGAACGAGAGTGATGTGAAGGAATTGGCTGAATATGAAATTCCGCAGATAGACATTGTGATTGTAGATCTTTACCCTTTTGAAAAAACCCTTGCCTCCGGAGCTTCTGAAGATGAAATTATTGAGAAGATCGATATTGGAGGTATTTCGCTTATACGTGCCGCGGCCAAGAACTTTAAAGATGTGCTTTGTGTTTCTTCGGTTGAAGATTATAAGGAATTTGAAAATTTACTGAGCGAAAAGTCGGGGGAAACCAGCCTTGCCGATCGCAAAAAATTTGCCGCCAAAGCCTTTAACATTTCTTCGCATTATGACACTTCAATTTTCAACTATTTCAATGCCGAAAATGAAGTAAAAGTTTACAAAGAAAGCTATCAGAAAGGTACTGTACTTCGCTATGGAGAAAACCCACATCAACAAGGATTTTTCTTTGGAGATTTTGAGGCGATGTTCGATAAGCTACACGGGAAAGAACTATCTTACAACAACCTGCTGGATGTTGATGCCGCGGTAAATCTTATGAACGAATTCAAGGGCGAGGCGCCAACTTTTGCTATTTTAAAACATAATAACGCTTGTGGCCTCGCTCAACGCGAGACTTTACAGCAGGCTTATACCGATGCCCTGGCTGGAGATCCGGTTTCTGCTTTTGGCGGAATTCTGATTAGCAATGTTGAAATTGACAAGGCTACGGCAGAGGAGATTCATAAACTTTTTTGTGAAGTAGTGATCGCTCCTTCTTTTTCGGCTGAAGCTGAAGAAATTCTAAAAGGAAAGAAAAACAGAATTTTGTTAGTTCAAAAGGAAGTAGAGCTTCCTAAAAAACAGGTTAGAACCTGCCTGAATGGGGTTTTGGTTCAGGAGAAAGATTTAAAAACTGATGCTGCTGAAGATTTAAAACAGGTCACCAACAATAAACCCACAGATGCTGAGTTATCTGACTTGTTATTTGCTTCCAGGATTTGCAAGCACACCAAATCAAATACCATTGTTTTGGCAAAGAACAAACAACTCTGTGCAAGTGGCACAGGACAGACCTCACGTGTAGATGCACTTAATCAAAGCATAACTAAGGCTCGTTCTTTTAACTTTGACCTAAGTGGCGCCGTGATGGCCAGTGACGCTTTTTTCCCATTTCCCGATAGTGTCGAAATTGCGGGAAATGCGGGAATCACAGCGGTGATTCAACCTGGAGGATCTATCAAAGATCAGCTTAGTATAGATTATTGCAACGAAAATGATATTGCAATGGTGGTGACGGGAACCCGCCATTTTAAACATTAATTTTATTACATTTACCAAACCTCAACACTTAACATACTATGGGATTTTTTGACTTTCTCATTGAAGAAATAGCGATAGATTTAGGAACCGCAAACACTTTGATTATCCACAACGACAAAGTTGTTGTAGATAGTCCTTCAATAGTAGCCCGCGACCGAACATCAGGAAAAATAACCGCGGTAGGGAAAGAAGCTGCCATGATGCAGGGAAAAACCCACGAAAACATTAAAACCATTCGTCCTTTAAAAGATGGAGTAATTGCAGACTTTGATGCCAGTGAGAAAATGCTCACCATGTTCATCAAAGAGATTCCTGCGCTGAAGAAAAAAATGTTCACTCCGGCTTTAAGGATGGTGATCTGTATACCTTCAGGAATTACTGAAGTTGAGATGAGGGCGGTTAAAGAAAGTGCCGAGCGGGTAAACGGAAAAGAAGTATACCTAATACACGAACCTATGGCTGCAGCGATAGGGATTGGAGTAGATATAATGCAACCCAAAGGAAATATGATCGTAGATATAGGTGGCGGTACTACCGAGATCGCGGTTATCGCCCTGGGTGGAATTGTTTGTGACAAATCTATTAAGATTGCCGGAGATGTATTTACCAATGATATTGTGTATTATATGCGTACGCAGCATAACCTTTATGTTGGGGAAAGAACCGCCGAAAAGATCAAGATCCAGATAGGAGCAGCCACGGAAGATCTTGAAGTTCCACCGGAGGAAATGAGTGTACAGGGGCGTGACCTTTTAACAGGAAAACCTAAGCAGGTGAATATTTCTTATCGCGAAATCGCCAAGGCCCTGGATAAATCAATTCTTCGTATCGAAGATGCGGTTATGGAAACCTTATCCCAAACCCCACCCGAACTTGCGGCCGATATTTATAACACCGGGATTTATCTTGCCGGTGGTGGATCTATGTTGCGCGGACTGGACAAACGTTTATCTCAAAAAACAGATCTCCCGGTTTACATCGCCGAAGACCCGCTTAGAGCGGTAGTAAGAGGAACCGGAATAACCTTAAAAACATTGAACCGATATAAGGGAATTTTGATCAAGTAGGAGAAGATAGCTTATGCAGCAAATTTTTAATTTTCTTATCCGCAATAAGAATAATATCCTATTCTTATTTCTGCTGGCCTTATCTGTATTTTTTACGATCCAAACTCATTCCTTTCATAAAAGCAGGTTTATAAGTTCTGCTAATGCAATAACCGGCGGAATCTATTCCTGGACAAGTGATTTAAAGGATTATCTGCATCTGGAAGAATACAATAAGCGTTTGCTCGAGGAAAATAAGGAGTTGCGAAATATCCTCACCAACCTTAATGATACTATTTCAATCGAAAATTATCGTGACAGCAGTTCTTTTGAAGGAACTTATTATTTTAGAACTGCCCGGGTAATCAATAACAATTACGCCAAAGCCGATAATTATCTAACGATAAACCAGGGAGAAGAAGACGGAATTCAACCTGAATTTGGAGTAGTTACCAGCAAAGGGGTTATTGGCATTGTAGATAGAGTTAACAGTAGTTTTTCCCGGGTTATTTCCATTTTGCATACCGAATCGAGAATAAACGCTCAATTAAGCAAAACCAATCATTTTGGAAGTCTGATTTGGAATGGAAGAGATCCCAACCTGGTTCAGCTTATTGATGTGCCCAGACAGGCACCGGTAAAGCAAGGGGATACCATAACCACCGGGGGACGCTCGCTTATTTTCCCTGAAGGTCTACCTATTGGCAGCATTGAGGGTTTTGAGATGGATGAAAGTGGCAGTTATTATAAAATCGATGTGCGCTTGTTTAACGATATGACCAATATTGGCTTTGTATACATTATTGAAAATGTAGACCGGGATTTAATTTTATCATTAGAAACCGAAGATGAATAGTAGTGTACTTTCAAATACCGCCCGCTTTATCGGTTTGATCTTATTGCAGGTCCTGATCCTGAACAATATTAATTTTTTGGGTTATATAAACCCATATCTGTATGTACTTTTTATACTTCTGTACCCCTTTAATAGCAATCAGAGTTTCTTTCTAATCCTTTCATTTTTTCTGGGACTCAGTATTGATATTTTTGAGGATAGTGGTGGCATTCACGCTGCTGCCAGTTTAATCGCCGCATTTGTTCGTCCAAATCTTTTAAGGTTTTCCTTTGGAGTAAGTTATGACCATCAGAATATCAGGCTTTCGGCTACTCCCTTTGGGGCGAGATTAAGCTATATTTTATTAATAGTTTTAATTCATCATTTCATCTTATTTTCTTTGGAAATGTTCAGCTTAAGCCATATAATATTGATCTTGAAAAAGACGTTATTTTCAAGTATATTCACCGTAATTCTGGTAATCTTAAGCCTTAGCCTTTTCAGCAAAAAATATAGATGAGAAAGTTACTTCTCTACATAATAATTCTAACAACCGGCCTCATTTTCCTGGCCCGAATTTTCTATCTTCAGGTAATTGACACCTCACTTGCCCTCAGATCTCAGGATAATGCCATAGAAATAAATTATGATTACCCGCAGCGCGGTTACATTTACGACCGAAACGGAGAACTTATGGTTTCTAACCAGCCATCTTATGATGTGATGGTGATTCCCAGAAACCTTAAACCATTCGACACCCTCGAATTTTCAGAAATCTTGAATATTACCCCGGAAGAACTGGGTAAAAAACTAGATAAAGCCAAGATCTATTCTCCGCTCTTGCCCTCGGTTATTATTCCGCAGCTAACTAAAAGTGAATATGCCTTTTTGCAGGAAAAAATGCGGAAATACGAAGGTTTTTATATTCAGAAACGTTCTTTAAGAGATTATCAGGTAGATCACAGTGCAAATGTGCTGGGCTATATCGCACAGGTAAACAAACAGATCATCAAAGACAATCCCTACTATATTTCGGGTGACCTCATTGGCCGGAGTGGTGTAGAAAAAGTTTACGAAGAATTATTACGGGGAGTAAAAGGTGTGAAATATATTCAAAAAGACCGTTTTAACAGAGATATCGGCCCCTATAAAGATGGCATATTCGACACCCTACCCGAAAAAGGGCAAGACATAAGTATTACCCTGGATTCCAAATTGCAGGAATACGGAGAAAAACTTATGCAAAATAAACGTGGAGGAATTGTAGCTCTCGAACCTGCCACCGGTGAAATACTAGCCCTGGTGACTGCTCCTAGTTACGATCCAGCTTTATTGGTTGGGCGAAAAAGATCACCTAACTACACCCGGCTTTACTACGACTCTATTGCTCAACCTCTTTACGATCGCGGACTTCTGGCCGAATACCCCCCTGGTTCTCCTTTCAAGACCCTAACGGGTTTAATTGCATTACAAGAAAATGTGATAGATACCAAGGACAAATTTTATTGCAATAATGGCTATTCTTATGGAAGAAGTAGTCGAATGGGATGTCATGCTCATCCTAGTCCATTAAATCTTATTTCTGGAGTGGCCCAATCCTGTAATGCCTATTTTGCCCAGGTTTACAGAAAAACAATTGAAAAGTACCCAACTCCACAGGAAGGAATGGATGTATGGAGTGAACATTTAAATAGTTTCGGTCTAGGCCAATTTATGGGGAACGATTTAAGCACTGGAAGACCAGGTAAAATTCCAGATTCGGAATACTATAATTCTATTTATCCCAACCATAATTGGTATGCTACCGCAACTCTTTCTAACGCCATCGGCCAGGGAGAAGTTTTGATGACTCCAATTCAATTAGCCAATATGACAGCTACCATTGCTAATCGTGGTTGGTATTATACCCCACATATTTTAAAGAAAGTTGACGGAGACCCTATAAAGGAAGAAAAATTCACTGTTAAAAACCACACTACCATAGATGCAAGGCATTTTGATCCAATAATTGAAGGCATGCATCAGGTATATAAAAGCGGGACAGCCCGCAGCCTCCAGATTCCGGGAATTGAGATTGCCGGAAAAACCGGAACAGCAGAAAATTTCACTAAAATAGATGGAAAGAGGGTTCAACTCACCGACCATTCAATTTTTGTAGCTTTTGCTCCGGTAGATAATCCTAAGATAGCGATCGCGGTTTTCGTAGAGAACGGATATTGGGGAAGCAGGTATGCAGGTCGAATTGCCAGCTTAATGGTGGAAAAATATATTAAGGGGGAGATCACCCGAACCGATATGGAACAGTGGATTCTGGAAAACAGCCTTAAAGATGAATATGCCAAACCCTTAAGTGGCGAACCTTTTATAATTAACCAATAAATGGCCAAAAGCATAACAGGTTACGACTGGACTACAATTCTGATTTTTTTACTCCTGGTTGGTTTTGGCTGGGCCAATATATATTCTGCTTCCCTGGGTGTTAATACCGGCAACTTTTTCGACCTTAACCAGGTTTATGGCAGGCAGGGTTTATGGATCGTGCTTAGTTTCCTGCTGCTTATCATCGTACTGTCTATCGAACCCCGATTCTATCAGCGTTTTTCCAGTGTAATTTATATAATAAGCCTTTTAAGTCTTGCAGGGTTGTTTGTATTTGGGAAAACCATTGCCGGTCAAACCGCATGGTATGTAATAGGGCCGGTTAGCCTTCAACCCGCTGAATTCGCAAAAGTCGCCACGGCTCTTGCTGTAGCGAAATACGTAAGTGGAATTCAGGTTAATTTAAAAGAATTTGAGCATCAGCTAAAGGTATTTGTAATAATCAGTCTACCGGTATTACTGGTAATGCTGCAGCCCGATGCGGGGAGTGCTATGGTTTACTTTGCCTTTATCTTCCCCCTTTACCGCGAAGGTTTACATTTTGCTTATTTACTTCTGGGCTTTTTCGCAGCTATCCTATTTGTATCTACCCTTGCCTTCGGAATCCCTTGGGTTATTGGTGGAATCCTGATAATTGGTGCTCTAATGTTCCTTAAAAACCGAAAAAGGAGACCCAATATTATCAAATATTTATTCCTAATAGCGGTAGCTGTGGGCTTTTCCTTATCGGTGAATTATGTTTTTGAAAATGTTTTCAAACAACATCACCGCGACCGTTTCAATATTGTATTAGGAAAAGAGGTTGACTCCCGGGGGATAGGCTACAATACAAACCAAAGTGAGATCGCTATAGGCAGTGGAGGATGGTTTGGGAAAGGCTGGACAGAAGGAACACAAACCAAAGGCCATTTTGTTCCCGAACAACATACCGATTATATCTTCAGCACCGTTGGAGAAGAATGGGGTTTCCTGGGAAGCAGTTTTGTTTTAATCCTATTTATTTTACTCCTGCTTAGGTTGCTTTACCTGGCCGAAAGACAACGCTCTCAATTTAACCGTGTTTATGGTTATAGCTTGATAGGAATAATTTTTATGCACTTTCTGGTCAATATAGGGATGGTCATAGGCATTTTCCCAACCGTAGGAATACCTCTGCCCTTTTTCAGTTATGGTGGCTCCGGACTCTGGGCCTTCACCATATTACTGTTTATCTTCATTAAACTGGATGCCGAAAGGATCTCATATATTTAATTACAACGTTCTGCCAGAAGCAACAGGGCCGCTACCATCAATATTATAACCGGATAAATATATTTGCGTTTCATCATTATATAAAATTAAAAATGCCCCGGAACTCCCGGGGCATTTATTATTATAAGGCCACTTCTTAATTATTAATCCTGGCCACTTTATTTCTTTTTACATTATTAACCTTGAGCTCAGAAAGAACATTCAGGGCTTCTTCTATGTAAATATCTTTGCTTAAGTTGGTATGCCACCTATCCCTTTTCTCTTTTAAAATGGTATCACTTACAAAAAGTTCTTTTTCATAAGGAAGAGAGGTATAGGAAAGGTCTGTAGCATATTCTTTTAAAGAATCGAAACGTTTGGCAATGCGCTTGTTTTCCGCAGCACTTCTACTATATTCAGCATAATTAAGGGAATGAACATTATTATCGCTCTGGGTTTTGATCCACCTGGCATTTTCCTCGATAAGCTTTAACTGTTTATTCTCATTCATTCTTTGTTTACTTCTCTCAATGGTTTCTTCAAAATCCACATACCCATCCCAGGTATCATAATCGGCAGCATCAATCTTATCCCAGGGCAAAGGGTTTTCCATATCTTTCTCACCAATATCTACGAAACTGTAACGATCGGGAACCACTACGTCACTTTTCACTCCTTCTAACTGAGTTGAACCACCATTAACCCTGTAGAATTTCTGGGTGGTTAATTTTAAAGCTCCTAAATCGCCATAATCATTATTACTATTGCGCAACCAACGGTTAAGGTCTATTACGTTTTGCACGGTACCTTTCCCGTAGGTTTGTTTACTTCCAATAATTACAGCTCTTTTATAATCCTGCATAGCAGCAGCCAATATTTCTGATGCCGAGGCCGAAAGTTCATTCACAAGAATAACAAGAGGACCATCCCATAAAACAGTTGGGTCTTTATCCTTTAAAATTTCTTTTTTCTGACCACTTGATTTCACCTGAACAATAGGACCTTTTTCGATAAATAATCCGGCGATATCCACTACGGTTTTAAGTGAACCTCCACCATTATTTCTCAAATCCAATACAAGACCGTCCATGCCTTGTTTTTTAAGACGAACGATATCTTTTTCTATATCTGAAGCGGCATTCCTTTCAGCATAATTCTCCATATCGAAATAAAATTTCGGCAGGTTAATTACTCCAAAATTCTTACCCCCCTTTTTAACCATAGAAGTTTTAGCATAGGTTTCTTCAATCTCTACAACATCCCGGGTTAGGGTAATATTTTCTATTGTACCAAGTAATTTCTTTCTAACAGTTAAAGTTACCTTAGAATCTTTTGGACCTTTTATAAGTTTAACTGCATCGTCAAGGCGCATTCCAACAATACTTACCGCCTCATCTTCATCTTCCTGCTTCACTTTAAGAATTACATCCCCCTCACTCAGTTCGTCGCTTCTCCAGGCTGGCCCACCGGAGATCACTTCCATAATGGTAATATTGTCACTCTTTTTCTGCAGTCTTGCTCCAATTCCTTCCAGTTTACCTGACATTGCCATATCGAATCTATCCTTATCCTGTGGCGCAAAATAAAATGTATGTGGATCAAATTCCTCTACGATTGCATTGATATATACTGAAAAATAATCCTTTCGTTCAAGGTCATCGGTGAAATCATAGTACTCTTCAAGTGAAGTAAGGGTTACTTCCCGGGCTTCCTTTTCAAGTTCTTCATCAGATTTTATCGTATAATCTGGATCTTCTTCTTTCTTTTGCTCTTCAGCCTCTTTTTTATCGTGAAAGTTGATAAGCGTAGAAAACTTAAGTTGCTTTCTCCATCTTTCTTTCATTTCTTTTTTTGAATCTACATAATCCAGATCCTCAAAACTTGTGTTGAGTTCTTCTTTTTTATCAAAATCAAATGGGGAAGCCAGAATTTCCTTGTATATCTCCCGAGATTCATCAGAACGCTTCATCAAGCGTTGGTAGGTAAGATCAAAAAAGCTGATATCCTTAGACTTAATATAGTCATCGATTAGTTCTTCATATTCGCTGAATTCTTCTATATCGCTGGCGTAGAAGAATCGCTTAGACCCATCGAGGCTTCGAAGATAATCTTTATAAACTCCTTTAGAGAATTCATCGTTCACGTCTTTGGCGTCATAATGTCCCTGATTAAGTACATAAGTAATAAGGTCTATTAAAACTTTATCTTTATTGGGATCATCAAAACTTTTTGTAGTAAAACTACAGCTAGCAACTGCCATTAACAGCAGTACTATAAGAATTTTAGGGTTCCTTTTCATAAATCGAATAATTTTCATCATAATGGCTTACCAAAATACATTAAAAATTGTGCCAAGACACGGCACGGACACTAATAATTTGTTAAACTACTAAGATAGGCTTTCCTTAGGAAATTACTATTTTAGCAATAACAATTTCGAAATGCATGGATAAAGAAAAACCATTGATCCTGGTCACCAATGACGATGGAATTACAGCACCTGGAATAAGGGCTTTGATCGAGGTAATGAAAGAACTTGGAGACGTTATCGTTGTTGCCCCTGATAGTCCGCAAAGCGGAATGGGACATGCCATAACCATTAGCGATACTCTTTTTTGTGAACCGGTTACCATTAAGGAAAGCTATAAACATAAAGAATATAGCTGCTCCGGGACTCCGGCCGACTGCGTAAAGATCGCTACCCAGGAAATCCTGCATCGCAAACCCGATCTTTGTGTAAGTGGAATAAACCATGGATCCAATTCCTCGATTAATGTCATTTATTCAGGTACAATGAGTGCGGCAGTAGAAGCCGGGATTGAAGGAATTCCAGCTATAGGTTTTTCGCTGCTCGATTATTCACTTACCGCCGATTTCGAACCTTCAAAAAAGTTTGTAAAAGCAATTACACGGAAAGTTTTAAAACAAGGGCTCCCAAAGGGGGTTGTACTCAATGTAAACTTACCTAAACTTCAGGCTTCAGAGATTAAAGGTATTAAAGTATGTCGTCAGGCTAATGCTCATTGGGAAGAGGAATTCGATAAAAGAACCAATCCACAGGGTCGTGATTATTACTGGCTCACCGGAAAGTTTGTCAACAAGGACAAAGGTGAAGACACAGATGAATGGGCTCTTGCCAACGGATTTGTTTCCGTAGTTCCGATCCAATTCGATCTTACTGCTCATCATTTTATGGACGATCTTAATAACTGGGAACTCAATGATTAAGCAGAATATTTTTATAGGATTTCTTGTTGGGCTTGCCTTCAATATTGGAGGGATTCTTCTTTATATCCTTATTTTTTCAGCATATGGGATAGACCATACTATTGAAGACGCTATCATCAACGATTACATCGGAAAGATCATCGCTCTGGGAGCCATCCTTAATTTTCTGCCATTTTTTGTTTTCCTGAAAAAGAAACAACATTATCATGCAAGGGGTGTATTACTCGCTACTATTGTAGCTGCTGTAGCCATCGCATTTTCAAAAATATTTTAAATGAAATACTACCTCATTGCCGGCGAAGCTTCGGGCGACCTACACGCCTCAAACCTGATGAAAGCCCTAAAAGATACAGATCCTAAGGCGGAATTTCGATTCTGGGGCGGCGATCTTATGCAACAGCAAGGAGGAGAATTGGTAATGCATTACCGCGAGCTGGCATTTATGGGTTTTGCTGAAGTTCTTGCGAACTTAAAAACCATACTTCGCAATATAAAGTTCTGTAAAGATGATATTAGTAAATTCCAGCCAGACGTAATCATCTTTGTAGATTATCCAGGCTTTAATATGCGCATTGCAAAATGGGCAAAAGCACAAGGCTTTAGGACTCATTACTATATTTCACCACAAATCTGGGCCTGGAAAGAAAATCGCATCAAAGCTATAAAAAGGGATATTGACCAGATGTATGTTATCCTCCCCTTTGAAAAAGAATTTTATGAGAGAAAGCATAATTTTCCCGTTCACTTTGTAGGCCACCCACTAATTGATGCAATCGCCAATCAAAAAATTGTTGATGCCCCAGATTTTAAAAAACAGTATGACTTAAATGATAGGCCTATAATCGCATTACTTCCCGGAAGCCGAAAACAGGAAATAGCAAAAATGCTGGAAATCATGTTGAGTATAACCAGTGACTTCCCGGATTATCAGTTTATTATCGCAGGCGCCCCAAGTCAGGATGAAGATTTCTACAAGCCTTTTTTAAAGAAGAACCAGGTTAAACTGGTTATGAATAAGACCTACGAAGTACTAGGCCTTTCTCACGCAGCTATAGTAACTTCGGGAACAGCGACTTTGGAGACAGCCCTTTTTAAGGTGCCTGAGGTGGTTTGTTATAAAGGTAGTTTCATCTCTTACCACATCGCTAAACAGATTGTGAATCTGGATTATATTTCCCTTGTAAATTTAATTATGGAACGCGAAGTAGTAACAGAATTAATTCAGAGGGATTTCAATAAGGTTTCCTTAAGAAGAGAACTCACCAAAATCCTGGAGGATGAGCATAGAAAAAAGATTTTTGAAGATTATTATTTGCTGGAGCAGAAATTAGGCGGCAAAGGTGCAAGCCAAAAAACCGCGCAATTAATTTTTGATTCAATTAAATAAACCCGCTATGCAAATTCGCTTAAAGTTGATGATTTGTATTATCGCAGGCCTGGCCCTCACCTCCTGCGGCTCCTCCCGGTCTAAGGTGGTTACTACAAAAAACCAAAATGCCCCCCATATAGAGTCAGCAAATAAGCAGGTACGTAATATTATCTCCCACGCTTTGGAGTTTGAGGGAACTCGTTACAAATATGGCGGAACCACTAAAAAAGGCATGGATTGTTCCGGATTGATCTACACCTCATTTCTAAAAGAAGATATCCCTATGCCCCGCACCTCACGGGATCTATCCCTGAAAGGCAAGAGACTTTACCTTAAAGAAGTCTCTCCGGGGGATTTATTGTTCTTTGAAACCGACAAAAAAAGAAAAGTTATCAATCACGTTGGCCTGGTGGTGGAGGTTGCAGACGAGATAAGGTTTATTCACTCTTCTACATCCCGGGGAGTGATTATTTCTTCTCTGGAAAACAATTACTGGAAAAACAATTTTGTGATGGCTCGCCGGGTTTTATAAATTTTTCATATCTTCCTTAGTCTTTTCCCCAAATCGCTCTATAAATTAAGCGATGCAATTTCTGAATTTCACATTTATAAAACTAAGCCTTAGCTTTCTCCCGGGAATAATAGCTGGTTTTTTCCTGGATATCCAACTACAGGTTTTATTTTGGGTAATCAGCCTGCTGGCTCTTGTTTTTATTTTCGCTTTTTTTCGCGCCAGAAGGCAGATCTTCCCTGATGCTTTCTTCGGAATTCTGGTCTTTCTTATCACTTTTTCCCTGGGTTTTTTAACGACCAGTCTTCACAAACCAGAAAACCGGCCGCAGCACTATATCAATACTGAAATAAATTCTGCAAGAAGTTTGCTTCAGGCTCGCATTGCCGCAAAATTGAAGCCCACTCCATATAACCAGCGGTACATTATTAAAGCAGAAGCCTTCAAAACAGAGCATCAGAAGGCTTTTAAAACAGAAGGTAAGCTTTTGCTTACTACCGAAATAGATTCCACAAAACTCCAGGTAGGTGATATATTACTTTTTCCCTACCGGCCATCAGAAATCAATTCTCCGCTTAATCCATATCAGTTTGACTATAAGGCTTACATGGAAAAACAAGCGGTATTAAAACAACTTCAAATTAATTCAGAAGAAATCCTGAAGATTGGCCAGGCCTCCTCCCCTATGATTTTCGCTGAAAATTTAAGAGAACAGATTATAACAAAACTAAAGGCAGCCACTTTTTCAGAAGAAGAATTGAGCATTATCCAGGCTTTGCTTTTGGGCGAGCGTAGGGATATCTCCCGAAAGATCCGCGATCAATATGCCGCAGCCGGGGCCATACATATACTAGCGGTTTCAGGATTACATGTTGGAATAATTTTACTTATTCTCAATTTTCTACTAAAACCATTAGAAAACTTAAAAAATGGCAGGATTATAAAAACCATCCTCTTGCTTTCACTTATGTGGGGCTTCGCGCTACTTGCAGGATTATCCCCGTCTGTCGTTAGAGCTGTAAGTATGTTTTCGTTTGTGGCGATAGGAATGCAGCTTAGACGTAAAACCAGTGTAATGAACAGCCTGTTTGTCTCTCTATTTGTTTTACTCCTCATAAATCCTTTTTATATTTTCCAGGTAGGTTTTCAGCTAAGTTATCTGGCTGTTTTCAGTATTGTAATTTTTCAGCCTTTTCTTTATCAACTGCTAAGACCTAAATTTAAGTTGATAAGATATTTGTGGGGATTGTTAACGGTTAGTATCGCAGCACAGCTTGGAGTTTTACCATTAAGTCTGTTTTATTTTCATCAATTCCCGGCCTTATTCTTTCTATCAAACCTGGTAATTCTTCCAAGCTTGGGAATAATACTTGGTTTAGGAATTTTAATAATCCTTTTAAGCTTATTAAATGCTTTACCCGGGCTATTAGCTGAGATCTATGGACAACTAATTAGTTATATGAACCAATTTATTGGTTGGGTCGCGATACAAGAAAATTTCCTTTTTAAAGAGATTTCATTTTCTTTGCTTCAAAGTTTTACGGCCTATTTGATAATCCTGAGTTTCTTTTTTCTGCTGAATCAAAAAAACTACAGAACTCTTGTTTATCTAATCCTGGGAGTTATAAGTTTTCAGGTGAGCCATATTTTTGAAAAACAAAAGCATTTTTCTGAAGAAGCCGTTATATTCCATAAAAGCAGGAACAATCTAATAGGTCAATATCAAAACAAGAATTTGCAACTCTATCATAATCCGGATAGTCTCGCGGCTGCCCAAAGAATAATTAGTGACTATAAAACCGGAAAGAATATTACAAAAATAGAAACTGACACTATCAAAAATGTTTTGAGATTTATGAATAAGAAACTTTTAATTATCGACAGCAGCGGGATCTATGATGTTCCGAATCTAAAACCTGAACTTATTCTAATCACTCATTCTCCAAAGATTAACCTGGAGCGTGTACTAATTTTAACAAAACCTTCAAAGGTAATTGCCGATGGCAGTAATTTCCACAGCTTTATAGCCCGTTGGGAAGAAACCTGCCGAAAACAAAAAGTCCCTTTCCACCATACAGGTAAAAAGGGAGCTTTCCGCATTTCTACAGAACCAAAGGCTCTATATCAACTAACACTTAAACTTTATAACTAAAAAGTACCTTCAAAGTTTTCCTGATATTCAGCGAACGCTTTTTTTGTTGTCATTTTTTTATAATCATCGGTACCGAACAATTTTAAATAAACCTCCAATTGTTTTGGAGTTCGGTAACCGGTTATTGGTGCTATTAAGTTTGCTTCTTCATCAAAGAAGACCAGCGTAGGATAACCTCTTACTCCTAATGCTGCCGTGAATTGATGCATTGTATTCCTACCCTTTTTATTAGGATCAAAATTAGGGTTGGTAAATTTTTTATCCTGAAAATTAATTTCCTCGTCCCCTTCAGCGTTGAATTTTACTGCATAATAATTTTCATTCACATATTGAATCACATCCTTATTGGAAAAAGTATTTCTATCAAGCATCTTACAAGGGCCACACCAGGTGGTATAGGCATCCATAAATATCTTTTTAGGTTCCTTTTCCTGGGCCTCCAAAGCTTCATTCATAGACATCCAATTAATCTCCTGAGCCTGAAGGAAACTTGTTACCAAAAACAATAAAGATAGAATAGAGATTTTACGCATAGAAAAAATATTTTAGGTTTTAGTCGAACAACAATTCTATCCTAACAAAAAACGTTCCTCAAATTTAAGGAACGTTTTTCTTATTATAAAACAAATTAAATTAATGCTTCTTCTCGGTATCGGCAATCTCATAGTTTTCCTGCTCCAGCATTTCATGCTCTTCATCTTCAACTCCATGAGTAAGACGTTTTAGAGGTTTAAGCATAATAAGCACAATTACAGCGAAGCTTACAGTAAATATTGTGATACCAGTAAAAATTGCAAAATCTCCTGCTTCCGCAGCAAATTCTCCAAGTATTCCGGCAACCTTATTTCCAAGGCCGGTAGCTGCAAAATAAACTCCCATCATAAGGGACGCATATTTCATAGGCGCAAGTTTGGTAATGAAGGATAAAGCCACAGGTGAGCTACTTAGCTCTCCAATTGTATGGAAAAGGTATGCAAGTACCAGCCAGTACATTGCTGAAGATCCATTTGCTTCAAACTGAACAGAAGCGGCAGCCATGAAAACAAAACCTAAGCCCATTATTATAACCCCTACTGCCATCTTAAAGATAGAAGAGGCTTCTTTATTCTTTAGTTTTCGTTTAGCCCAGAAATTAGCTACAATTACACCAAAAGTGATTATAAATAATGCGTTTAATGACTGAAACCAGGATGCAGGAACCTCATTTCCTATTCCCGGCAAGGTAAATGGAAGGGCCCGGTTGGTTTTATCCAGCGCATAAATATTCATCAGGCCTCCAGCCTGTTCAAAAGCTCCCCAGAACACAATTACTAAAATAAAGGATAAGAGCATTACTACGTATCGGTCCTTCATAACCTGCGTGGTTAAATCTTTATAAACCATAAGCATCATCGCAGTAACCAGGGAAAGAAAGATAAATAACAGTCCATAGGCCCATGACTCAAAAACCAAAACATATAATGAAACAATCATTAATATGGAAGTAATAACCAACTGAAGTGGCGATTGGAGTAAGTCTGAGAATAGTCCTGTAAGAGAAGCACCTTCATCTCTTTCAGCTTTGGATAATAAATTACCAACATTTACAAGGTACTTTTGCCCCCAAAGATACACGATCAAACCGAGAGCCATTGCGATTCCTGCAAGACCGAAGCCCCAGTGCCAGCCAACCTGCTCTCCTACATATCCAACAATCAAACTTGAAAGAAATGCTCCCAGGTTAATCCCTATATAAAAAATGGTAAATCCTTTATCTCTTCTAATATCCCCCGGTTTGTAGAGTCCTCCTACCATGGTAGAAATATTAGGTTTAAGCATCCCAACCCCAGCAATGATAAGGCCTAAGCCAGTATAAAATGCCCACATTTCTTCAACGGCAAGAATGGTATGTCCTGCAACCAGGATAATCCCACCCCAGAGTACGGTTTTTTTCTGTCCCAGGAGTTTATCGGCAATTATACCGCCGGGAATTGAAACAATATAAACAAGCATAGTGTACCACCCGTAAAGAGCAAGCGCCTCTCCCTGTGTCCAGCCAAGACCGGCATTCCCATCGGTAGTTGCACTTACCAAATATAAAACAAGGATTGCGCGCATTCCATAATATGAAAAACGCTCCCACATTTCAGTAAAAAACAAAATATAAAGCCCCATTGGGTGCCCAAATAGTTCCTTTTGAGGTGCTGGTGTTGT
Organism: Salegentibacter sp.; assembly: GCF_036568425.1. Lineage (GTDB taxonomy): Bacteria > Bacteroidota > Bacteroidia > Flavobacteriales > Flavobacteriaceae > Salegentibacter. Next base: position 78,912 of record NZ_DATCSO010000099.1, read on the forward strand.
TGTAGTTGCCATTAACTTAGGTTTGGTTTAAAGATTTTCAGTGATAAAATTGGTCATTTTGGTATAAAGGTGACGCCTGGTATTCCCACCATAGATTCCGTGGTTTTTATCAGGGTAGATCGCCCAGTCAAATTGTTTGTTGGCCTGGATAAGAGCTTCTACCATCCGCATAGTGTTTTGAAGATGTACATTATCATCTCCTCCTCCATGAATTAGTAAGTAATCACCTTTAAGTTTTTCCACATGATTTATCGGAGAATTTTCATCATATCCCGATGGGTTTTCCTGTGGCGTAGTCATATATCTTTCAGTATAAATAGTATCGTAGAACCTCCAGCTAGTAACAGGAGCAACCGCGATAGCCAGTGAAAATACATCATTCCCCTTCAAAATGGCATTTGAAGACATAAACCCACCGTAGCTCCAACCCCAAATACCTATACGGTCTTCATCGATATATTCTCTGGAACCTAAGACTCTGGCAGCTTCTATCTGGTCTTCTACCTCGTATTTTCCAAGTTCTTTTTGAGTAACCTTTTTAAAATCAGCTCCCTTAAGACCAGTCCCTCTTCCATCTACGGTTGCTATGATATAGCCCTTATCTGCAAGTAGCTGATACCAGTAATCATTAGTTCCGAAGTAAGAATTAGAAACCGACTGTGATCCAGGTCCCGAATACTGGAACATTAATAAGGGATATTCTTTATTAGGATCAAAATCTGATGGTTTAATCATCCACATATTTAGTTCATTGCCATTTACTTCAATGGTGCTCAACTCTTTTGGAGAAAAACCATAAGCTTCTTCCTTTTCCAGCAAAGCCGAATTATCCTTTATCTTCCTTACCAGTTTGCCATTTTTAGCATTGTGAAGGGTGTATTGATATGGAGTTTCGGTATTGGTAAATGAATTGATAAAATAAGTGTAGTCGGCACTAAAATCGGCACTGTTCATTCCGGTTTTATCCGTTAACCGTCTTTTTCCTTTTCCGTTTGGTTTTATGGAATAAACGTCGCGATTCACGCTTCCGTTCTCGGTACTCTGGTAAAAGATTCTGTTCGACTTTTTATCATAGCCATAATAGTTGGTTACTTCCCAGTCTCCCGATGTTACTTGATTTTCAAGTTCCCCGTCTTCATCATAAAGATAAATATGGTTCCAACCATCCTTTTCGCTGGTCCAGATAAAATCATTGTCTTCCAGAAAGGTCAGGTTATCGGTAACATCAATATAAGCCTCATCGGTCTCAGTCATTACCACTTCAGCTTCATTATCTTCAGCATCAACAAAGATTAGATCCAGTTTGTTCTGGTGCCTGTTCAATACCTGTACACTTAAAATCTCAGGATCCTGAGTCCATTTTATCCTTGGAATATAGAAATCTTCATAATCTCCCAATTCCACATTTTCTTTTTCTTCGGAAGCCAGTTCATACAAATGCAAACTTACCTTAGAATTGGCCTCACCGGCTTTAGGATATTTGAACACTTCCTGTCTTGGGTAAAGTTCTTCTCCAAACATATCCATAGAGAATTCCGGAACATTTTCTTCGTTGAATCTTAAAAAAGCGATCCACTTTCCATTTTTATTCCACTCAAAGGCTCTTACAAAGGCAAATTCCTCTTCGTAAACCCAATCTGTAACTCCATTAATAATCTTGTTCTTTTCTCCATCAGAAGTAACCCGGGTTTCTTCACCAGAATTAATATCAAAAATGTAAATGTCATTTTCATAAACGTATGCGACTTTCGAGGCATCGGGTGAAAATGTGGGCTCCTGCACTTTTTTATCAGAAAGTTTTATAAGGCTCCCATCATGAGTATCGTAGATATAGTAGACTCCGCGTGACGATCTCCTATAAATCTGTTCCATTTCGGTAGAAAGCAAAATTTTACTTTCATCATCGCTTAATTCAAAGCCCTGAAAAGAAGAAATCTCATCAAGATTCCCTGTGGAAACCAGACTGCGGGATCTCTCACCGCTTTTATAATTATAAACATCTATGCTGGCAGTCCCATTTTCGCGGTTTAATACCACATATTCCTTACCATTATCCAGTGATTGAAGAGATTGTAGTCGTTCCTGTCTAAAAGTCCCATCCCAGATCTCTTCTTGTGTGATTTGCTTCTCCTGTGCATAAACAACTGAGGATGCAGTGATTATAAAGCCCAGTACAATATTTCTAAATTTCATATTTTTTTGATATAGGTCTCAATGCCCAAGTTTACTAAAATTTCAGCAAAATATGTTAATGAAGAATGTTAAATACTAAGGATTTGTTAAAGAAAAGTAAGGTTGGAACTTTTTAAATATTCGTTCCCAATTTTCATTTTTCAGTCACCTAAATTTAAGCTTTGTATCTTTGCCCAGCGAAAATTGAATGAACTATGATCTCACCTATTAGTGGTTTTTCCAAATTAACGAAAAAGGAAAAAATAGATTGGCTTGCCGAAACTTACCTGAAAGATCAACCTGAAGATGTGCGGGTGCTCAGGCAATACTGGAATGAAGACTCCCGGCTGCAACAGCTGCACGATGAATTTACCGAAAATACCCTGTCAAACTTCTATCTCCCTTTTGGTCTGGCCCCAAATTTCCTGATTAACGAAGAACTTCTTGCTCTACCAATGGCAATTGAGGAAAGCTCGGTGATTGCAGCTGCCAGTAAAGCGGCAAAATTCTGGAGATCTCGCGGTGGATTTAAAGCCGAAGTAATCGACACCCAAAAGATCGGGCAGGTTCATTTTACTTATGTGGGAGACCCGGAAAAACTTACCGTATTTTTTGAGGAAGTAAAACCGAAGATGATTGAAGCGGTTAAGCCTGTTACCAAAAACATGGAAAAACGTGGCGGCGGAATACTAAATATTGAACTTAAGGATAAAACAGAAAGCTTAAACAATTACTTCCAGTTACACTGCACTTTCGACACCCAGGACTCTATGGGTGCGAACTTCATCAATTCCTGTCTAGAAAAATTTGCAGAAGTTCTTCAGGAAGAGGCTAAAGAATTTGAGGCTTTTGACAGTAAAGAAAAGCAGATCGAGATCATAATGAGTATCCTTTCTAATTATGTACCTCATTGCCTGGTGCGTGCAGAAGTTTCGTGCCCGGTAGAAGAACTATCGGAAGATGACCAAATGACCGGCCAGGAGTTTGCTGAAAAGTTCCTCCAGGCAATAAAGATCGCCGAAGTGGAACCATACCGGGCGGTTACACACAATAAAGGTATTATGAACGGCATTGATGCCGTTGTTTTGGCCACAGGAAATGATTTTAGGGCCGTAGAAGCAGGGATACACGCTTACGCCTCAAAAAGTGGCAACTACAGCAGTCTATCGCATGCTAAAGTGAAAAACGGAATTTTTAGCTTCTGGATGGAAATTCCTCTGGCACTGGGAACAGTAGGCGGGCTTACAAGCCTGCATCCCTTGGTAAAACTCGCCCTGGACATACTCCAGCAACCTTCCGCAAAAAAACTAATGAAAATAGTGGCTGTTGCCGGGCTGGCTCAGAATTTTGCCGCGGTACGGTCCCTCATTACCACCGGAATTCAACAAGGGCATATGAAAATGCACCTAATGAACATTCTTAATCAACAAAACGCAACCCGGGAAGAGAAACTCACCTTAACCGATTACTTTAAACATCACACGGTTACTCATAGTAGTGTTATTGAGCAACTCGAAAAGATACGTCTGCAATGAGGAAATTTTACAGCCATGGAAAATTACTAATCACCGGAGAATACGCCGTTCTTAATGGAGCAAAAGCCCTGGCCTTACCTACAAGATATGGCCAGGAAATGAAGGTGGAGAACACAAATGAAACCGAAATTTCGTGGACAAGCCTTGATGAAAAAAACAACATCTGGTTTAAGTCTAGCTTTATTTTAAAAAATGATAATTTTATTCTGAAGGAAGAAAACAATAAATCTTCCGCAACTGCATCACGTCTGGCCCAGGTACTAAATGTGGCTAAAACTCTCACTCCTGAGTTCTTTTCTAAAAACCAGGGATTCAGAATAACTACCAAACTCGAGTTTAACCGCGAATGGGGTTTAGGCAGCTCGTCAACTTTAATAAATAATATAGCCACATGGCTTAATATAGATGCTTACCAACTTTTAAAAGACACCTTTGGTGGCAGCGGTTATGATATTGCCGCCGCACAACAGGATTCTGCATTCACTTATCAATTAATAAATGGCGAGACCTCAGTATTAAAATGTCATTTTGAACCGGGTTTTAAGGAGCAATTGTTTTTTGTTTACCTGAACCAGAAACAGAATAGCCGGGAAGCTATTGCTCATTACCGTAACCAACCCCAAGAGAACATTGATGTTCTTACAAACAAAATATCCGGGCTTACCGAGCAATTTCTTCATTGTGGAAGCCTGGCCGAATTTCAAATTTTAATGGATATTCACGAAACCCTTGTCTCAAAAGCCGTAAACCTACCAAAAATTAAAACCAGACTATTCCCTGATTTCTCCGGAAGTATAAAAAGCCTTGGGGGCTGGGGTGGGGATTTTATTCTCGTAACGGGTAATGAAGAGGACCAGCAGTACTTCAGAGATAAAAATTACAATACTATTATTCCATTCAGCAATATGATACTATAAAAAACGCCCCCTAAAAAGGAGGCGTTTTTAAACAGTGATTTTATTCTTTCAGACTAATAAAATCTGGCTCGGTTATCTTCGATTTCGGCCTTTTCCTTTAAGGCTTCATAGGCTCGTTGAGCAGCAGCCTGACGTTGTTTTGCAGTTTCCTGATCCGCGAAACTCTTATACGAATCCATTGCAGGAGCTTCATTTTTATTAACCAATTCCACTACATACACTCCTTTTTCTCCGGTTATGGGCTTGCTTACCTCCCCAGGTTCCATCGCGAAAACAGAACCCACTACTGCAGGTTCGCTTCCAGCACCAGGAAGGGTGGGACTATTTAAGTTGACAGCATTGGCAGACTGAACACTACTGTTTTGCGCAGCTGCGATCTCCTCAAGACTATTCCCACTTATTTTGTTCTTAATAATCTCCGCTTTCTTTTGTTTGGTGAGAATCGGAATCACTTCAGATGATGCATTTTCGGCACTCATAAGTCCGGCATCCCTTTTCGCAGTAAGTTGAGCTACAACATAACCCTGGGCGGTATCAAACCTTTTAACATCACCAACTTTCACACCTTCTTCAAATGCCCATTGAACGATTCTTCTTTGGTTGCCTATTCCAGGAATATTTTCCTCCAATGCCTTAACATCTCTCACAGTTCTAAGTTCAAGGTTTTCTGATTTTGCCTGTTCTGAGAAATCACCTTCACGTGCAGCAATTTCAAATTTTGTAACCTCATTAAAAAGATTGTTTCTTGAACGCTCAGAAGCTTCAATTTCCCGGGCAATGGTTGCGATTTTCACAGCTCTTTCTCTGTCGCTCTGCTCTTCTATATGGATAACATGGTAACCAAAATCGGTTTCTATCACCCCTATATCACCGGCATTATTTTCAAAGATATAAGAATCAAATTCGGGTACCATATCCCCAGGGCCAAAATACCCAAGGTCTCCGCCCTCAGCTTTATTAGATTCATCTGAAGAATATTCTGCAGCTAAATTTGCAAATTGAGACTTATCACTGTGAACCACATTCGCGATACTGTCAGCCAATTGCTTGGCTTCTTCTTTGCTTCTGGTCACATTTGGCGCAAATTGCAGTCCTTGATAGGAGATCAAAATATGACTGGCTTTGGCTGAATCTGCCATCTGCTTTGCATCTACCATTTTGCTAATCTTAAAATATCCATCGTGCTCATATGGCCCAAAAGTTTCTCCCACTTCAAGATTAAATAGATCGTCACGTACTTCTGATGGAAGTTCATTTCTGAACATATATCTATCCTGGTAAGGAAGATCAGAGTTTGAATTAACAAAGTTTTCGTAATCTGTAGTTTCGTTAAAGCCTGGCAAAGTATCATTAGCCTGCGCAGCAGAATTGTATTCTACCCTTTCTTCCATTAACCCGATTAGAGATTCTTTTGCTTCACTACGATCTTCCTCTGAAGCACCTTCCTCAAAGAACACATATTGAATGTTTCTGGAAGCTTCAGTTTCAAATTTGGCAGGATTCTTTTTAATATAATTCCTGATCTCGTCTTTGCTTACCTCTACTTCATCATCTGAGACTGAAGAATAAGGAATCTGCACGAATTTCATATCTATGTTATCGTTCTGGAATCGATAAGCCTGCTCTCCCTCTGTAAGGGTAGCTCCTACTCCAGCAGCAACCATAGTAAAGTAAATATTTTCACGGGCAGCACCTCCAAGACTGTTCTCGAAATCGATCCATTGACGGTAAGCCTCCGGAGAAGTAGCCTTCATCGTAGCAACATATTCTCTTAAGCGGTTTTCATCGAACATTCCCGCTTCATTAGTGAAGTTAGGGTTCCCACGCATTTGTGAACGCATCATTTCCTTTATTTGGGCTTGCTCTGCACGCACACCTAAGTCTTCCAATTCTTCCTCAAGGATGATCTCGCGTAGTTTATTTTCCCACACCTGGTTTACAGCCTGGGCGGTAGTCGCATTTGCTCCCATATTTCGCTGAAAAGCTTCAACATTTTGGGCAAACTCTTCCCTATCAATTTCTTCCCCATTAACGGTTGCGATAACATTTTGAGATTTAGCGGAAGAAAAACCTCCATTACGGATCACATCGGCTAACACGAATGAAAAAAGTGCCAAAGCAATGATAATGATCAAGAAAACAGAACGCTGTCTGATTTTATTTAATACTGCCATTTGTAGTTATTATTTATCGGAATATAGTGCGCGAAAATAGCGTTTTTAAGCTAATTATGAAACTTATAATTAGCAAAATATTAACGAGCCGTATTTAATCTATAGGTTTGATTTTTAGTTCCACCAATTCTATTTTGGTATTGGAAACTTCTTTTATATCAAATTCAAAATCTCCAACAGTTACCAACTCCCCCTGCTGAGGGATTTCTTCGGTATGATTAACGATAAAACCGCCAAGGGTTTCATAGTTTTCACCATCGGGGATATTAATCTTATAGGCATCATTCAGGTAATCTATTTCCAGCCGGGCAGAAAATAAATAATGATCTTCATCTAATCGTTCTTCAATTAGAACCGGGGAGTCGTGTTCGTCTTCTATTTCCCCAAAGAGTTCCTCCACAATATCTTCCACGGTAATCATCCCGCTTGTACCACCGTATTCATCAATAACAACCGCGATACTTTTTCTTTTTTTTATCAGGGTATTCAGCACATCTTTGACCCACATGGTTTCGGGGACAAAAACTACCGGTAGCAATATGGCCTTTAATGATTTTGGCCTCTTGAATAATTCAAAACTATGGATATAACCTATAATATCATCTATGGTTTCGTTATACACCAGGATTTTAGACAACCCGGTTTCGGTAAATGTTTCAATAAGATCTTTAGGAGCCTGTGATTTATCTACAGCAACGATCTCGGTTCTTGGGATCATCACTTCCCGGGCCTTGATATCGGAAAATTCCAGGGCATTTTGAAAAATCTGTATTTCGGTATCAACATCGTCATCCTTTTCTACCGTTTCCATTTGTTCATTGATAAAATTACCAAGATCGACCTTACTAAAAGCCAATTGTACTTCATCCCCCTCGGTTTTAAAGAATTTCTTCAATACAAAATCTGAAATCCAGATAACAAAATCAGAAATAAAAGTAAATAGAACGTAGAAAAAATATGCGGGTATAGCGAAAAATTTCAGCATAGAGTTGGCATAGATCTGAAAAAAAACTTTTGGAAGAAATTCCGCAGTAAAAAGAATAACCAAAGTTGAAATAACTGTTTGAGTAAGCAGGCTAAGATCTGTAATCAAATAATCAATAAACCCGCTTTCAATAGGCTGAAGACCGTTTAACCAGCTCATAATGAGATCGCCCATAAAGAACCCGTACACTACCAGTGCAATATTGTTTCCCACCAGCATGGTGGCAATAAATTTTGAAGGTTTCCTGGTGAGTTTTCTTAAGACGGTAGCCAAAAGATCATTCTGGCGTTTTTCTATCTCAATATAGATTTTATTTGAAGAAACATAAGCAATTTCCATCCCAGAAAAAAATGCTGAAAAGGTCAGGGAAAGAATAATAATAAATATCTCGCTTTGCATCGGAGTTATTTGTTGCGCTCTTCAAACTTGCGCCTAAAACGCCTTTTAAAGAGAAACATAAATATAGAAATCACTACAAAAAAGATGAAAAGGTAAGCCCTACCGCGTTCGGTATCCCAAATCCTAATACTTTCAAAAAGGAAAAATGCACCTATAACCAGGTACGCATATTCGAAAAATTTATAATATTTACTCATCTTCTTTATCTTCTATAATTTGAACCCCTACATTGCTTCGGGAACGAAAATTACCGAAATTTTGATTAGAATCAAAACCCTGACCTTCGTTTAGCGCTCCATTTGGGAAGCGTATTTTATTTGGTTTGTCGGTAAAGACCCATCCCTGATTTTGATCCCAGTAAAGTTGGCTGGCTTCTAATCGGGTACTGTCACTGGTATAAATCACAACCTCTCCCTGAAGATCTATGAGGCCGGTTTCCTCATAAATAACCCCGTAATTAGCACTTACAGTACTGCTTTTATTTTCGGGGTCGAAGAACTCCACCTCAAGCCCATCTGGAAATTCACGGTAAGGGAATTTTTTATTAGTAAAATCCAGCATTCGCTCACTCTTAAGCGTAGCTACCAGCCGACCAGAATCGGTATATTTAAGATTTAGGTCTAATGCCTCGGCCTGTGGGGCATCGCCCTCAAGATCCAGGGCCCTGATCTCACTCAAATTACCCTGACATGAAAAAAGCATTGTCACGCCTATTAGCGTGACAATGCCTGAAATTATTTGGTTATATGTGAATCTCATTCTACAAATTAGGGATGCGAACTGTCTCGCCTATCCAGCAACTAATCTTAATAGCCTCCCCGGCATTTCTTCCTTGCTGGAAGATATCAGATTTTTGCGGTGCTCTCCCCATATAGCTTCTGGCAGCCTGGGTTGCATTACTTGCAATAGAAGGATCTACACTAGCAGCTCTTCTTGCATAGTCTGCGGCAGCCCAGTAAACAGCTCTTTTTTCAAAGGTCGTGTTTCCACAACTATTAGCACTCTGAGCGTACATACTAGCAATCTGCAGGTAAGCACTACCAAAAGAAGGTCTTACACTAAGTGCTCTTCTATAGTAAGTTCTGGCCTGAGAAAAACTTCCCTGGTCTTTATAGTTTCCTGCGATTCTGTAATAGATTCGTGCTTTCGCAGAATTATCTTTTTCAAGCTCAGCTGCTTCGTTATAATATTGAAGAGCCTTAGATCTATTTCCTTCAGCTTCGGCCAACTGACCTAAAGAGAAAGCTGATCTTGCAGAAGGGTCAAGATTGTGAAGCGCTTCAGACACCTTCATGAACAATGGATCTTCAGTACAATCTTTAGCAGAAAGACGCGCGTTTGCATTTCTTAACCAATCAACATCATTTTTCTTTTCATCAAAATCCTTGGTATAAAGAGGGATAAGATTATCACAATCTGCTCTTTGTCCTAGTTTACCATTAATAGCATTTTTAACCGTACTGTAAGCTTTAAGGTTAATCTCTGAATTCTTAACAAGAGTTTTTTCCTTTGCGGAAAGGGTTTCACCTTGATCCTGCTTCTCCAAAAGTGGAGCTAGTCTCTCAGCAAGTTCGTTTTCTTCAGTTTCCACCTTAGCGATCACATCATCGTATTTGGCAAAAACATCTTCAAGAGAACGCTCCCCTTCATCCTGCATATCTACAAGAAGAGAAAAATAAGCATAAATTCCTTTAGGGCTGGTAAAGTTTTCAGGGTCTTCAGTAAAAGCTTTATCAAAAGCCTTATATTGATCCTCTTTATCGCCTATTTTATAGTCGAACCTAAGTTGAGCGATATCACCGTATACTTTACCTTTTGAAGTTTTTTGAGGAAAAAGCTCTAATCGCTCTTCCCAAAGCTGGATTAGTTCTTCAATAAATTCTTCTTTTTCTTCGCCTTCAGCATTATCAATTTTATATTTAAGAGCTCTTTCTCCATACTGGAAAGTAGCCAGGCTGTATTTTGGACATTCCTCTCTCACCTTCATTAGAGGTTCGTAGGCTGCGTCATAATTCTTTGCTTTTGCATCGTCATACGCCAATGCCGCCATAGTCGCACAATCATTAGACTGTGCATTTACTATACTTGAACCGAATACGGCTCCAAATACTAATGCTATTAACTTCGCTTTCATTTTCTTGAGTTATAGTGGTTAATCAAATTTTCTTCTTTCAAACCATTTTCTGGCTTCTGTTAGGGACAAACCTACAGACAGCTTAAAAAAATCCTCTTTCACCAATCCTGAATCTGTTGTACCGCGCTGTCCATACTCGAATCCAAGGTTGATATTTGAGAATCCTGGTCCTACTGGCAATCCTAAACCAAAAGTAATGCCAAACTCATTAATATCCTCATTATTGAGCCTTAGCCCGGTTTCTTCATACCTAAACCCTCCTCTTATCACGACTCTTTTGAAATAGCTTGTCAGGGAGTTATATTGAGGAATATAGTACCCCCCAACTCTATATTTTGCGGCTTCATTGTACACCGCCGTCTCATTTATGGTGTTAGAACGGTCAAGATAGGCATTACGTCCGGTTTTAATATACTCGCCACCAAAGAACCATTTATTAGGTCGACCAAGGCCCGCCCCTATAGTAATTTTTTCTGCAAGATTATATTCTGAATCGGCCACATCTAGCTCTCTCACTTCTACCGGTATTTCGCCATTTGGTGTGAATGCGATAGTAGCAACCTCTCTTTTGTTTTCTGAAGTAAGACTGGTTTCCGGAGAATATGTAGCCGATGCGTGTAGTTTCAACCTGTCAGAGATCATCGATTGGAAATCAACGCCGAAATTAAAACTCAAGCCATTGAGATCTGAGCGGCTAATATCCCGGCTACCAAGTTGAATTTCTTCTCTAACTAAGGTTCTTCTATTTTGAAAGTTCCCGAAATTATATCGGGCATCTATTCCAATACTGAAATTTTTATTTATTTCGTAACCTCCAGAAAGGTAAACCCGATTAAGACCTCCGCGTCCCTGAAGCCTTGTGGCAACATCCTCCTGAATATCTAGAATACGGTAACCTACCGAAGTTTGAGGAATGAGACCGAAACCAAATCCAAATTTCCCAACAGGAATACCTAAGGCAAGATAATCCAGGGATGTAATCTTTGCATTATCACTACCTACATCAGACTTCAGATTGCTCTGTTCATGACTTCCTCCTATGGAGTAAGTGGTACGCCTTAAACGCCCATACCCCGCAGGATTACTAAGGTTAAGATGGATACTATCAGAAAACACATTTATACCTCCCATGGAGCGGTTTTCTATGGTTCCTTTAAATTTAGTTAAACCAATTCCGTAGTATGAATAAGGCGAAGAGATATTTTCCTGTGCCGCGGCGAGTGCCGTAGTTAATATAGCTACGATTACTATAAATCGTTTAATCATTGAGTCTTGTTAAATTCTAAAATGTAGTTTAAACCTTCAAATAGAAAATTTGGGTTGGCAAATATGCTATTTTTTAATTGCTTTGACAAAAATAGCATATCCCCACCTGTTAAAATAATTGTTAAATCTTTATTTTCAGATTTATAGGAATTTATAAATCCGTCGATCTCAAAAACCACTCCATTAACCGCACCGGAATTCATAGCTTTTTGGGTAGAATTCCCTGTGACCAGTTGGTTTTCCGCAGCTTTAAACAAAGGTAAGTTTCCGGTAAACTCATGCATTGCTCTGAACCTCATCGCAAGACCGGGAGAGATAGCGCCCCCCAGATATTCCTCCTTCTTATTCTTAAAATCGTAAGTAATACAACTTCCCGCATCAATTACCAATACGTTTTTTCCGGGATAATTTTTAACCGCGGCAGCGATAAGAGCGATCCTGTCTTTCCCTAAGGTTGAAGGTGTAACGTAATGGTTGGTAAAAGGCTGCTTAATATCCATGGTCAGGATCACCAGTTCGCTGCGTTCTTCGAGAAACTTTTCCTCCCTCTCGGTGTTTTTAATTACTGAAGAAAGGATGGAATATTCGATATTAGGGAAGGATTTAAAAATTTCTTTAGTTTTTTGAAAAAAATCTTTCCCCGCAACAGCAACTTTATACTGAAGGCTAGCATTTTGAAAAACAGCCATTTTCACCAAAGTATTCCCTATATCTACAACTAAATTCACAGTCTTTCTATTGAATTCGCTAATTTACAAAAGCATTTTTTTATAAAATCCTTTGCGGGTTAATAAAAATGAAATTATATTTGCAACCGCTTAAAACAAGCAACTGGTGCCTTAGCTCAGTTGGTAGAGCAAAGGACTGAAAATCCTTGTGTCCCTGGTTCGATTCCTGGAGGCACCACCTCAAAAACCCTGACTTTTAGTCGGGGTTTTTTGGTTTAAGGCGCTACTGTACTGGGATCAGCGAGGATTCGGATAATTCGTGATTAGTCATGATTTTTCAAAAAGTTACAAATTAGTTTACAATCGCCTATATAAGATTACATAACTCTACCTACCCTCTAACTAAGAGTTGGAAAGGCAGATTTCTATATCTTTAAAAGAAAAATGGAAAACTTACCTGCCAAACAAGCCTTATATGATCTTTTCGCCATTGCTTCTCAACTAAATAAGGTTTTAAAAGTAAGACCTGACCTGGAGATTTTAATCAAATTTATCTTATCTAAAGATTTTTATTTTGATGAGGATACTAGATATCCCAGTTTAAAGGAGGTGGAAGCGCAAACCGGTTTGTCTACATATCAATTAAGGAAACAAATTAAGGATCTTTATGAGTTTACTCTGGAAGAAGACGACCCTATTTTGAGTTTTGAAAAGGGTAATATTATTTTTTTCATTTCCTATCTTGATCAATATTATCAATTTTCCTTATCTCAACTTTCACGATTACCTCGCATTGGCGAATCATTTGAAATACCATTCCTCAAGGCTAAATTTGGGACTTATCTCTTCTATGTTAATAATGTTACACACACTCTGGAAGGAAACTCTCAACGAATAAGAATAGATCTCAAGGGAGGAAGACCAAATTCATATTTAAAATTACGGAAGGATAAAGCTGAGGTTTTTAGAGAAATACCTTTCAAGGATTTATTCAAACCAGACTGGTATTTTGAGGATAAATTACTACGCGGTGAATTAAAACCATAAAAAAACCGCCCTCGGGGAAAGGCGGTTTTGATAGCTAATATTTCTACTAGCTCGCTGTACCAGATCCTAAGTAGGCGCTGTTAGAGACTTTGCTTCCATCTTCTGAAATGAAAGCCATATACATTTCAATAGTATCTCCTGCATAAGTTGAAGGAATTGAAACACTCTCCGCTCCTGCAGTTCGGTCGGCTCCTTCCAGGATATAAACCGATTCTTTCTTGGAAGGATTATATACCAATACCATTGCTTTGTCGGTAGTGGCCGCATTCCCTTCTCCCGAATTATCATCCCAGGTGAAATCAACTTGCCCGGGAGTGGAATCATCCATGGCTCCGTTCAAGACTCCGGTCAGGGTTCCCTTACTTACAAGGGCAAGAGAATAATCAACACTAAAGTTAGGTGCTGAACCGGTAATAGCATTGTTGAGCACATAAGACATTGCCGCGTTGAAGGCTGTCTTTTTAATGGCTAGGTTTTTATAACCTTTCTTGAGGAATTCAAGATTAGGCTGTAAAAACTCTAAGGTGGCGGTAAACTTTGTTCTTTGGTTTACCTGACCAACAGTTCGGGGGTTGGCAACCTTAGAAGGCATTATTCTTAGATAATCAATTCCTTTCCAGCTGGCACCAACTACGTTACCAACTTTCCCGGAGATACCTCCTAAAATCCCTTGAGAGATCTTTCCCATGACATTTAATTTTTTAGGGTTAATATTTAGTTGTTCGGACTTGGTACGGACTTGATATGGTTTTGACCGGAAGTTAGTACCTTGTTGAACGCCTATAAAAAAACCTATTAAATACATCAATCTGGAGGTTTGGCAATGGATTTACCTGCGTGTACCTGCTTTTCCGTTCAATCCCTTTCAATTATTTCTGAAAAAGAAAAAAAGAGAAAAAAGAAAGCTGTTCTAACAAAATGCGTAGCCAGCAGGCAAGCTTTTCGGCGGAAATACTATCCGCGTGTTATGGAGATGGAGTTTAGCAAACCTTTGTTTGCGGATGGAGATTTCCGCTGAAACCCGGAGGGCTGGAGCTTGACCTGCGCCCGCGAAGCATTTTACCTTCGGTTTCTTTTTACTATTTTGATTTAAATAAAATGCCCATTTCCGTGTTTTGGTATAGCTGAGAAATGGGCGTGTCTATGGGAATTACAAAGAAAGTAGATTATAATAGTTTGGCTTATGGGGGAAATCCCCCATATTCAAATTTGTTATATTGTAAAAACCCAATTTTTCCCCTATGTGTTTTCCTAACCTTTCTTAATCGGTAGCAACCTTTTGGTTCTTACTACATGTTAACAGGCTCAAGGAGGGGCCAATGAAGCCTGACGCGATAGCGTCGGGCGTAATGCGCCGACTTGTGCCTGTGTGAGGGCATTGAAAGTACCACGCCTTCTCTGAGAGGGTAAATCGGCTATTCAATTTCTAAAGCTTAATTGTCTCCAGACTTTTTTTAGAGGGGCGTGGTTCTTTTGCCCTGTGTTCGGAAGCTCCTATTTAATCTGAACTTTTATGAGTTCTGTCGTTGACCTCAGCAGTGATATTTTAGAAAGCAGGAGCGCCCGGTAAGCGACGCCTTTGCAAAGCACAAAAACAAAGTACGGAGTGCGGTTTTTGTGCTTAGTTGCCTGGTTTGTGGCTTTGCCTGGCGATCAGCCTGGTGAAGCAAGAAACCAGGATAGTTGCAAAAAAAGATTGGGGAGATCGGAGTTTAGGTGTTTTGAGAGCTGATCAATGGGATTATTTAGGTATATCAGGCAGGTCACTTTTTTTGACATTGCGAAAGGCCCGCAGGGCGCGGAAGCATGGAGGAAGGCATTTTTTTGAGGAAATGGGTTTTGGAGCGCAGCGGAGAAACTCTTTTTCTCAAAAAAGAATGCCTGGAGC
>NZ_DATCSO010000100.1:0-21563 GCF_036568425.1 Salegentibacter sp.
AAGCAATATCAGAAACTCTTTGAGATGGACGAAATTGAATTCGATATGACCGAAGATGCTCTGGATTACATTGTAGAGAAAGCTATAGAGTATAAACTTGGTGCACGGGGGCTTCGTTCACTTTGTGAGGCGGTACTTACCGATGCGATGTTTGATATGCCTGAGAGCAACCAAACAAAACTTATAGTGAATAGGGATTACGCGGAAGATAAACTTAATAAATCTACTATTAACAAGCTAAAAGCAGTCTCTTAACAAAATTAATATTATATATTTTTTAAGGTCATTCGTAAAAGAGTGGCCTTTTTTATTTCATAAGAAGCTGTAAAAACCGAAAATATTTTTTCTAATTTTAATCCTGCTCTTAGCTAACCAAATATAAATTAATGGAAATTTTTCTTCAGCCAGATACCTGGATTGCTTTACTCACTCTTACTTTTATGGAAATCGTGCTGGGTATAGATAATATTATTTTTATTTCTATAGTTGCGGGGAGGCTGCCTAAAGATCAGCAAAAGAAGGCAAGAATTGGTGGTCTTTCAATCGCGCTTATTATGCGAATTTTACTGCTGCTAAGTATTACCTGGATCATTGGCCTTACAGAGCCTGTGCTAGAATATATGGAATTTGAATTGAGCTGGAAAGACCTTATCCTGGTGGCGGGAGGAATTTTTCTACTGGTGAAGAGTACCCTTGAGATACATCAAAAAGTTGAAGGGCATGAAGAAACCTCGAAGGTGAAAAGTGTAAATTCCTTCGGTTATGCTATTTTGCAAATAGTAATGCTTGATCTTGTCTTCTCTTTCGATTCTATTTTAACGGCTATAGGTTTAACCGATGCAGTTTTGTTAATGATCATAGCCATAACCATAGCCATAATCGTGATGATGATATTTGCCAAAGTGGTGAGTGAGTTCGTAAATAAACATCCTACAATCCAGATTCTGGCCCTATCATTTTTAATCCTGATTGGAGTGATGCTAATCGTTGAAGGCTTACACTATCATGTGCCAAAAGGATACATCTACTTTTCTGTTTTCTTTTCTCTGGCTATAGAAATGCTCAATATGCGCTTTAGAAGAAAAAAGAAGGAGCCCTTAGAGGCTTAATCGATAATTTCAAAATGAATGGGCTTGAAGCTGCCATTATTGCTGTCTTCCGCAGAGCAGGCAGTTAGACCAATAATAAGATCCATTTTAGCTTCAAAAAGTATGTAATCTCCTGCCTTATTTAGTGGTGGATCTACGCTAAGTTTTCCTTTACTGTCAAATTGCACATTCATGAAAATATTGAATGCCGTGGGGACATCATCGGGTTCTATCCCGAATTTTTTCAGATTTTTGTAGAGATTTTCAAAGCAACTGGGATGGTACCCTTTATGATCATACATTATTTCAAAGGTCTCCGGGCTGCAGGGGGCCAGTAAAAAATCATTACGGCCATTAGTATCTTCCAGGATCTCCATTAATTTTTGACTACGGTTACTCCATAAAAAATTGCCTTTGGTAATAAGGATACTTTCCTCAAAATCCAGGGTTTTTCCCGAGGAAAGTTTCTCCCGGGGATCATTCGCATTAAACAACACCATATCGCTTACCTGTTCGGCTTCGGGGCTTATCACCTTCAATTTCTGGCCCTTTTTTAGAGAAAAGGCTTCTCCACTTTGTTTATCTATCTTTTGTATCATTTTCAGCTTTGATATTTTTTTCTAAAACGTAATCCATAGGGTTGGCCCGCTGCTGTAGTTTTTTGCTAATTCTGTTGAGGTCTTCTGAATCGTAAGCCTGATGCAGCTTGGCTATCCCTTCAATTTTAAATGGTTCACACCAAAAACCGGTGATATGCGGAAGATGGTCTGTAATTATTTCTGAAGGAATATCCTTATACATTAATGGTTTTTCCTGATCCTTTTCAAATTTATAAACCAGTTTAATCAGTGATTGCTCCAATTCTTCTTTAGATTGAATTTTAATCCTGGCATTCACATGAACCGCCGAATAATCCCAGGTACTTATATCTTTTTCCTTGTACCAGGAGGACGAGATATACCCGTGAGCCCCATGAAATATCAGTAAGACCTCAGTCCCGTCTTTAAGGTGTTTTAATTGTTCATTATGGTTGGCTATATGGCTGTAGAGTCTGAAATTCTCAGCATGACCATCCGCCAAAACCGGAATATGAGTTGCAAGAAAACGCTCCCCCTTAAGAATGAAAGTGGCGAACGGGTGTTGCCGGATAAAGTTAAAAATATAATTGGAGTATTTTTTCTGGTATTTCCTGGGTTGGTACATTTATTTGTTTTTCCCGTGAAGAAACGGACATTTCCATTCTTCTCCAACTTTTCGTCCGCTATATTGCCTGGCCTCGCTGCTTTCACCAAAATCTTCGAGCATAGGGTTTATATGGCCTTGGAGTTCGATATCACGTTCCCGGATCTTATCCCGCACGTTTTGATAAGCACCCATTTCCCTTAGTTTTTCGAATTGCCAATGCAGGTTAAAAGTAAGTGCCGGATATGGGCTTTGTCGTGCTTTTCTACTGCTGTTAGGGTGAAGCCCCACGATATAAAATGATTTTCCGGCTATACTAAAACTGAAGTTTTTACTTTCCGGATCCTTGCTCACCTCTGGGTCCCATTCTTTATCATCTGCCTCATGGATAAATTGTAATTGTTTCCATAGTAATTCTTCAAATTTTGCTTCAGAATAATCTTTCTTCTCCGGAAAAGCAGCTATAAAGGTGTAGAAATCATTAGAATTAAAATCATAGTTTTCCAGATATTCCTTCAGGTCATTAAGGATTTTTTTACCGGTTTCCAGCGAACCGAAATTATCATAGTTATGAATTTCAGCTTTATCCATGCTGAATACCGTTTGCGCCATTATACAGGGGTGGTCCTTATCGATAATAAATTCCCTGAAATCTTTGTAAGAGGTTTGGGCTGCCGTACTCATTTTTTATGCATTTGTTATAAAAATAGCAGTATACCAGATTACATTCAAGTGGTTTAAGAAGACTTTAGTTTAAGATTAAAGAAGATTAACAGCTATTGGTTTTTGTTGGTATCCCTGTACCGAAGCATTAGGTAAAGCATTACGCCATTTAGACCTAAGCTAACCCCGTTGGTTGCAATTATCGGCAAATCCTCCTGGATTATTCCGTAGATAACCCATAAAAAAACCCCTATCACTAAAATGGTGAACATTCCGGGGGAAACATCTTTCACTTTTTTGGTTTTCCAGGCTTTTTTAATCTGGGGAATCACAGCAGCAGTTGTGCAAACCCCTGCTACAAGTCCAAGTATATCTGTCCAGCTTAGCATGATATGTTATTTATTTTGTACGTCTTTAATAAGCCAATCTTCTAATTTTTGTCTTTCATCAGAAGTATGCATTACCGAAATATCCCCTGTGGTTTCAAAAATTACCGCCCGTACTTGGGAGAGGTTCAGAACATTCGCTTCCCTTAGTTTTGAACGGAGATCACCTTCTGTAACCCTTGCTTTTTTCAAGTTTTCGTGAAGAATATTATTTCCGTCCATTAGCAATAGAGGCGAATTATCTATCGCTTCCTGAAACCATGAAAACCGCCTGCCAATAGCTGCCAGAATTTGTAAAATATATACAGCTGCAAGGCCCGTAATTCCATGAGTTAAGCTTACCGAGGCTGAAAGAATCGTAGTTGCCAGAATAGACCCAACAGCAACAGTCATTGCAAAATCAAAACTTGACATTTTTGAAAAACTGCGTTTACCGGCTATGCGGGTAAATATAATTACGGCTAAATAAATTCCTGTAGCAGTAAGGGCGATAGCTATTAAAGAGTCGATAGAAAATTCAAACCATTTGTCCATTTTTATAATTTTTTGATTAGACTTTTGCTAATTGTAGGTAGAGATTTAATTAACCAAGAAGGAATTAGTTTAATCCTTAAAATTAGGGAAGCCTCCCATTAAAAAAATGTTAAGTAGTAATAAGCCTTTCTAAAGATTTGCTTTGAGCTTAATCCATTTCAATAAAGCTTTTACCTTTGCCTTATGAATTCTATTCTGAAAATAGGACACAGAGGAGCAAAAGGCCATTTGGCTGAAAATACCCTGGAGAGTGTTCAAAAGGCTATTGAGATAGGTGTTGATGCCATTGAAATTGATGTCCACCGGTGTAAAACGGGTGAAATTGTTGTTTTTCATGATTTCACCTTAGACCGTACCACTAATGGAAGTGGAGAAATTGCTAAAAAGAGCTGGGAAGAATTAAAAATAATTAAGGTTGAAGAACATTATAGCATTCCCCTTCTTACTGAAGTCCTGGACCTTATTGAGGAAAAATGTAGTGTTAATATTGAATTGAAAGGTTTAAATACTGCTGCAGGTACTTCAGAAATAATTCAGGATTATATGGCAAAAGAAAACTGGAAATATCAGGATTTTATTGTTTCC
This sequence comes from Salegentibacter sp., assembly GCF_036568425.1. Taxonomy (GTDB): domain Bacteria; phylum Bacteroidota; class Bacteroidia; order Flavobacteriales; family Flavobacteriaceae; genus Salegentibacter. The sequence continues at coordinate 4,439 of NZ_DATCSO010000100.1, forward strand.
AGTTTTCAGAAGAATGAACTCTTCAAATTAAGGCAACTTGATGAGAAAATTCCCCTTGGAATTTTGAGTAAAGCCAGCGTAAGTGAAGCCATCGAACTCGGGAAATTGCTGAAGGCACAGGCTATTCATCCTTCCTTAGGAATAATTACAAGAGATAGTGTTATGAATTCCCACCGGGCCGGATTTAAAGTGAATGTCTGGACGGTTAATGAACCGGAAGATATTAGCAGAATGATAGATTTTGAAGTAGACGGAATTATTTCAGATTTTCCGGATAGGCTTAATAAACTGGTCAATTAAAATGCACGAATACGACATTATTATAATTGGAGGGGGAGCCGCGGGTTTCTTTACAGCAATAAATTCTGCTGAAATGAACCGGGATTTGAAGATTGCCATCCTGGAACGGGGGAAAGAAGTGCTTTCTAAAGTTCGTATTTCGGGAGGAGGCCGTTGTAATGTAACTCATGCCGAATTTGTTCCTAAAGAGCTTTGCGCTAATTATCCAAGAGGGGAAAAAGAGTTGCTTGGTCCATTTCATAATTTTATGACCGGCGATACGATGGAGTGGTTTGAGAAAAGGGGAGTAGGGCTAAAGATCGAAGATGATGGACGTATCTTTCCGGTTTCAGATTCTTCGGAAAGTATAATTAATTGTTTCCTGAATGAAGTTGAAAGATTGAAGATACAGATGCTAAAGAACCATTCGGTTCAGGAGCTTAAGAAAACAGGGGAGACATGGATTGTCAGGACCAACAAAGGAGATTTTTCAGCAGAAAAGATTATGCTGGCTACAGGAAGTAATCCTAAAATATGGAAACTTCTCGCCAGGCTTGGGCATAGCATTGTGCCTGCAGTGCCCTCATTATTTACTTTCAATATTAAAGATAGACGCATAAAAAGTCTGGCGGGAATTGCCACCGAAGCTTCTGTGCGGATAAAACTTAATTCTAAAGAAACTAAATTGGAAAGCGAAGGTCCTCTGCTTATCACGCACTGGGGAATGAGCGGGCCGGCAATTTTAAAATTATCAGCCTGGGGTGCCAGGGAACTTTATGCTGAAAATTATAAGTTTGAGATTAAAGTGAATTGGTTACCCGAGATGAATTCTGAAGAAATTCAGAAAGAATTAAAGGATCTTAAGTTTAAGGAAGCAAAAAAGCAAGTGGTAAAATACTCCAGGTTTAATCTTCCAAAACGCTTATGGCAGAGCCTGGTTGAGGCAGCAGGAATAGGTTCGGAGACTACCTGGGCAGAAGTGAATAAAAGCCAGTTGGAAGCTTTAATCGATCAACTTTGTGATGCAGAATTCTCGGTAAATGGAAAAAGCACCTTTAAAGAAGAATTTGTAACTGCAGGTGGAGTAGATCTCAAAGAGGTGAATTTTAAAACTTTCGAGAGTAAATCGCATAAGGGCCTGTTCCTGGCGGGAGAAATTTTAAATATAGATGCGGTAACCGGCGGATTCAATTTTCAGAATGCATGGACCGGTGGATTTCTTGCTGCAAAGGCTATGAGTACTAATTAAGATACCAGACCTCAAGATTTAGGGCCAGGGCCAGGAGCACCCAGACAGCGTATGGAATAAGAAGGTATGCTGCGAGAAGATTCACTACTTTAAACCATCTAATTGTAAGTATTACCAGGATAAAAAGAGTAATGGCCGCAAGTAATGACCAAAAGGGTTCGTTTAGGCCGAAAAAAAGTAAGGACCAAAACCCGTTGAATAAGAGCTGAAATCCAAAATGATAAAGAGCCGTTTTTACCCATTTATGATAAAAACCTCTGGTCCACACGATCCCAGCGGCTACACCCATAAGAACGTACATTAACATCCAGACCGGGCCAAAGACCCACTCTGGCGGGTTAAACCAGGATTTATCTAAAGCTGTATACCAGCCATTCATAGCGGTTTGGGTAGCCACCGCACCAACAAATCCAAAAAGCAGGCAAATGCCAATTGCTATAGAACTGCGTATGAGAAGTTTCCTTGTCATCTTCCGGTTTGTTAGATACTACTAAAATAGGAATTAAATTGAATTTTAAAACTTTTGAGCATAAGTTATCTATATGGGCAATCTCAGGTTAAAAGCTATCTTTGCTAAAATTTTTTACAATGTGTGAACAGGATTTTATTCCGGGAGAATATGAGAAGTCAGTACCATTGGGCAAAGTGGCCTGGCAATCGCCAAGCAATATTGCCCTGGTGAAGTATTGGGGGAAGAAAAAAAACCAGATTCCGGCGAATCCCTCGGTGAGTTTTACCTTGAAAAATTGTAAAACTATTACTACTCTTGAATTTCAGGAAAAGGAAATCAAAGGGGAAGATTATGACTTTGAATTGTTTTTCGAAGGAAGAAAGAAAGACGATTTTAAACCAAAGATCAAGAAGTTTTTTGAACGTATTGAGCAATACTCTCCTTTTTTAAAGGATTTTAAACTTCTTATTCAAACTAAAAATACATTTCCTCATAGTAGTGGGATAGCTTCGTCAGCCAGTGGGATGAGTGCCCTGGCTCTTTGCGTGATGAGTCTTGAAAAGAAATTGAATCCTGGTTTAACAGAAGATTTTTTTCTGAAAAAAGCTTCATTTCTAGCAAGATTAGGATCGGGCAGTGCCTGCCGAAGCATTGAAGGAGAGCTTATAGAATGGGGGGAACATGCTAGCACGGCGGGTAGCAGTGATCTCTTCGGTATCAAATATCCTTATAAGTTGCACGAGGTTTTTAAAACCTACCAGGACACGATTTTGCTGGTAGACAAAGGACAAAAACAGGTGAGTAGTACCCTGGGACATAATCTAATGTATGGTCATCCTTTTGCTGAGGCCCGGTTTGCGCAGGCGCATGATAACCTGGACCAGTTACAGGCTATTTTTGAAATGGGAAATCTGCCGGAATTCATCAAAATTGTAGAAAGTGAAGCATTAACGCTGCATGCCATGATGATGAGCAGCAATCCTTATTTTATTCTAATGAAGCCAAATACCCTGGAGATTATCAATAAGATATGGGAGTACAGGGAGACAACAGGGGTTCCGGTATGCTTTACTTTAGATGCAGGTGCTAATGTTCATGTGCTCTATCCCAATGAGGAAAAAGATAAAGTTTTGGAATTCATTAAGAATGAGTTGGTTGTCTATTGCGAAAAAGGGCAGTATATTTGCGACCTTATTGGAAAAGGTGCAGAAAAATTGTAGATTTACTTAAACTTTTTTGTCCCAAAAACGGTACAGTTTATACCAGAGCTTATGAAAGGACCTTTATTTTATTCAAAAATCCTTCTCTTCGGAGAATATGGGATCATTAAAGATTCCAAAGGTTTATCAATTCCTTATAATTTTTACAACGGAGCCTTGAAGGTAGACGAAGATCCATCTGAAGCTGCTATCAAGTCCAATAAGAGTTTATGTAAATTTGCCGATTACCTTAGGGAACTTTCAGAAAACAATCCTGATCTTGTTAAATTCGACCTTGATTCTTTAAAGGCCGATATTTCAAAAGGAATGTACTTTGATTCTACTATCCCACAGGGATATGGCGTTGGAAGTAGTGGGGCTTTAGTTGCGGCTATCTATGATAAGTATGCTACAGATAAGATAACGGTTCTTGAGAATCTAACCCGTGATAAATTATTAAAGCTGAAAAAAATCTTTGGCAAAATGGAGTCGTTTTTCCATGGTAAATCATCCGGTCTTGATCCGCTTAACAGCTATTTGAGTATCCCTATTCTTATAAATTCAAAAGACAATATTGAGCCTGCAGGGATTCCATCGCAAACTGAGAATGGGCAAGGAGCCGTATTCTTGCTTGACAGTGGAAGCACCGGGGAAACCGGTCCTATGGTTGGGATTTTCATGGAAAACATGAAGCAGGAAGGCTTTAGGAGAATGCTTAAAGACCAGTTTGTGAAACATACTGATGCCTGTGTAGATGACTTTTTAAATGGTGATGTGAAATCGCTTTTTAAGAATGTTAAAAGCCTTTCTCACGTTGTGCTGGATAATTTTAAACCTATGATTCCTGCGCAGTTTCATAAACTATGGCAAAAAGGAATTGATACCAACGATTACTACCTGAAGCTTTGTGGCTCAGGTGGAGGAGGGTACATTCTTGGTTTTACTGAAGACATCGAAAAAGCTAGAAAAGCTTTAAAAGATTATAAATTAGAAGTGGTTTACAACTTCTAAACAAGCTCTTAATGGTTTCCACCTCCAACAAACGTTTGTTGCTGAAAATGCTTAGTTTGTTTTCGGTGGTTCGTGGCTATAATATTCTGGTGCTAATCCTTGCTCAGTACCTTACCTCGGCTTTTATTCTAGCCCCTGATTTACCTTTACGCGAAGTTTTTTTCGATGATAATTTATTTTTTCTAATCCTTTCTTCAGCGACTATTATCGCTTCAGGGTACATTATCAATAATTTTTACGATAGTGAGAAAGACCTCATAAACAGGCCAAAGAAAACAATGTTAGACAGGATTGTGAGCCAACGCACCAAACTCTCGGTCTATTTTATTCTGAATTTACTTGCCATATTTTTTGCCAGTTATGTATCCTTCAAAATGGTATTGTTTTTTTCAATTTACATTTTTGCTATCTGGCTTTATTCTCATCGCTTGAAGAAAATCTTATTTCTGGGGAACCTGGTAGCTTCGATTCTTACTATAACTCCCTTTTTTGTGATATTCGTGTACTACAGGAATTTTGAGACTGTTATCTTTCTCCACGCTACCTTCCTTTATTTGATGATCGTAATGCGGGAACTGGTGAAAGACCTGGAGAATATGCAGGGGGACCTGGCGCAGAATTATCAAACCATTCCTGTAGTTTATGGGGAAAAATGGAGTAAATTTTTCCTTTCAATATTAACGCTGGTTGCAGTAGTTCCTACCTTACTTCTTATCACAAGGTTTGATACGGGTTATATGGATTATTATTTTTATGCTTCGCTTGTCTTATTGGTTTTTTTCGTGTTATTCCTGTATTTCAGTAAAGCCAAATGGCAATACCTGTTGCTGCATAACATACTTAAATTGATTATCGTAGCCGGAGTATTTAGTATTCTGCTTATCGACCTTCGCGATGTGCTTAGCCGGGTGTTTTAGATCAATTTATTCTGAAAATATTATTCTTTTTATAATTTAGTTAATCTGTACTTATACAGTACCTTTGCAAAAAATTAGAGCTATGAGTAGAAATGATAAATCTTCAGATGGGAAATTCAGCGGAAGACAAGGTGGTGGACAACGAAAAAAATCTTATGCCCGGGGAAATGCCCCTACAAAAAAGACCGGAGACAAAACTTCAGGTAAACCAGCTTCAGCTAAATCAACTCAAAAGACTGATGGAATCAGGCTCAATAAATACATTGCTAATTCCGGGATATGTTCCCGTCGCGATGCCGATATCTATATTGCCTCCGGGAATGTTACGGTTAACGGGATGGTTATTACCGAGATGGGTTATAAAGTGAAACTTAGCGATGAGGTAAAGTTTGACGGTAGAACCTTGAATCCCGAAAAACCTGAATATTTCTTACTAAATAAACCCAAAGGGGTTTTCGTTACCGGAAGCCTGGAAAAAGGTGGGAAAACCGTAATGGAACTAATGGCCAAGGCTACTAAATCAAAACTTGACCCCGTTGGAAAACTTGATACCCAGGCGATGGGATTGTTGCTCTTCACTAACGATGGCACTCTTGCTAAAAAACTAGGGAAACCTAAGAACGGCATAAGACAGATCTATCATATAAGCCTTACCAAACCACTCTCCCCGGAACATCTGGATAAGATTAAAACAGGGGTGATTCTGGAAGATGGCAAAGTGAAGGTGCAGGATGCCAGTTATATTGCCGACAGACCGAGAAATGAAGTGGGCCTTGAAACTAACTCTACCAAAAATCATGTGATTCAGAGATTGTTTAAAAGTATGGGATACGAGATAGAAAAATTAGACCGTGTAGTCTTTGGAGGTCTCACTAAAAAAGACCTGCCCAGAGGCCGATTCAGAAGGCTTACAGACCAGGAAGTTATTAATCTTGGCATGCTTTAAAAAAAGTGATTTCGTATTAAGTTTTTTAATATTTTTGACCCGGCTTTTCCTTTGAAAATCCGGGTTTTATTTTGGACCATTTAATACACAAACATAATTGACAAATTCTTTTCGTCATTGCTTCGGAAGCTTTCCTGCTTTTTTAGAATATTTCCTGTTTAATCAAATTTCAGGCTTTAAATTATCAGTTGTCAAATCCATCTTAACAAACTTTTACCAATCAATGTTTTTGATGCGGTAATTTTATCCCTAATTTCTAACTTTAGAACTCTTAAACTACTCCATTGAATACTAAATACAGCGATTTAATAGACCAGACTTACTATTTCCCTCAGGAAGAATTTACTCTTGAGGATAATGAGTTAAAGTTTCATGGAATTGACCTTATGGAACTTGTACGAAAATATGGTGCACCCCTTAAATTCAATTACCTGCCAAAAATTTCGGACAATATTCAAAGAGCTAAAAAATGGTTTGCCGATGCTATGGAGAAACATAATTATAAGGGATCCTATAATTATTGTTACTGTACCAAAAGTTCTCATTTTGAGCACGTGCTCAACGAGGCCTTGAAAAATGACATCCATATAGAGACTTCTTCCGCCTTTGACATCGATATTGTAGAGAATCTAAAAGCTAAAGGGAAGATTACCGATGACACTTATGTGCTTTGTAACGGCTTTAAACGTGATCAATACGTAGAAAATATTGCCAGGTTGCTTAATAATGGACATAGAAACTGTATCCCTATTATAGATAACTATGAGGAAATAGATCTTTTATCTGAAAGCATAGAAGGGAAATATCCTATTGGGATTAGAATAGCCTCCGAAGAGGAACCTAAATTTGAATTCTATACTTCCAGATTAGGTATAGGTTATAAAAATATTGTTCCTTTTTACAATCGAAAAATCAAGGAAAACAAGCAGGTGGAGCTGAAGATGTTGCACTTCTTTATAAATACCGGAATACGGGATACCGCCTATTACTGGAATGAATTGATAAAGTGTTTGAGGGTGTATGTTGCCCTTAAAAAGGTATGCCCAACCTTGGATAGTTTAAATATTGGAGGCGGTTTCCCCGTGAAGAATTCTCTGCATTTTGAATATGATTATGGGTATATGGTAGATGAGATCATCAACCAGATAAAATTGGTTTGTGAGGATGCTGAAGTAGATGTGCCAAATGTTTTTACTGAATTCGGAAGTTTTACCGTAGGTGAAAGTGGTGGTGCGATCTATGAAATTTTATACCAGAAACAACAAAACGATCGGGAAAAGTGGAATATGATCAATTCTTCTTTTATTACCACCCTACCCGATACCTGGGCTATAAGCAAGAAATTTGTTATGCTTGCCTTAAACCGCTGGAATGATGAATATGAAAGAGTTTTGTTAGGCGGATTAACCTGCGATAGTGATGATTATTACAACTCAGAGCAAAATGTGAATGCGATTTACCTTCCGAAGTATAAAAAAGAGAAACCGCTTTATATCGGGTTTTTTAACACCGGGGCTTACCAGGAAACAATTGGAGGTTTTGGGGGATTGCATCACTGCCTGATTCCCGAACCCAAACATATCCTTATCGATAAGGATGAAAATGGAAATATCACAACCAAATTGTTTAGCGAACAACAGAACGCAGAAGATATGTTGAAAATTCTTGGCTATAATAATGGGAAATAAATTTTTTATAACTTTATATAACTAACTCTTATTCAATCAACTTTTAAAATGAACAAAAAGAATTACGCCGGGATACCAGATAAGTATTCTCGCATAGACGATGCTAAAGTGGTATTAATTCCTGTTCCTTACGATGGAACAAGTTCCTGGCAAAAAGGCGCAGATAAAGGTCCGGAAGCCTTTTTAGAGGCTTCAGAAAACATGGAACTTTATGACATTGAAACACGAAGCGAGGTTTACAAAAAGGGCATATATTTAGCTCCACCTGTTAGCGAGAATTCTTCTCCTGAAAAGATGGTTGAAGCGGTTCATAAGACTGTGAAGAACTATATTAAACAGGAAAAATTTGTGACCATCTTCGGTGGAGAACATTCTGTTTCCATTGGGACCATTCGGGCATTTAACGAAAGCTTTGAAGATCTTACAGTAGTTCAGCTCGATGCTCACGCCGATCTTAGACCAGAATACGAAGGTTCTTCCTGTAATCACGCCTGTGCAGTGCATGAAGCCAGTAAAAGGACAAATCTTGTTCAAGTAGGAATTCGGTCAATGGACATTTCAGAAGTAGAACATATGGACGAGAACCAGGTGTATTTTGCACATGATCTTTACGAGGATTGGATGGAAGATGCTATTGGCCAAATGACCCCAAATGTTTTTATTACTATAGATCTGGATGCGTTGGATCCTTCTATTTTACCTTCTACCGGTACTCCCGAACCGGGAGGCCTGTTCTGGTATGAAACCCTGGAATTTCTTAAGTTGATGTTCAAAAAGAAAAATGTAGTTGGTTTTGATATCGTAGAACTTTGCCCAAATGAAAATGAAAAATCTTCTGATTTTCTTGCGGCAAAACTTTACTATAAAATGTTAAGCTACAAATTCAAATATTTAAACCATAACCACCTAGACGAAGATGAGTAAAGGAGCGATTTCGCAATTCATAGAAAAATATTACTTACACTTTAACTCTGCTGCTTTGGTTGATGCTGCAAAAGATTACGAAAAGCAGCTACAGGACGGTTCAAAGATGCTGGTTTCTCTGGCAGGAGCCATGAGTACTGCCGAGATTGGTAAAATTTTTGCCGAGATGATCCGGAAGGACAAAGTGCACATCGTTTCCTGTACCGGAGCCAACCTTGAAGAAGATGTGATGAATCTGGTGGCGCATTCACATTACAAACGTGTGCCTAATTACCGTGATCTTACACCGCAGGAAGAGTGGAATCTGTTGGAAAAAGGTCTTAACCGGGTTACCGATACCTGTATTCCTGAAGAAGAAGCTTTTAGGAGAATTCAGCATAAAATCGTAAAGATTTGGAAAGACGCTGAAGAAAAAGGAGAGCGATATTTTCCTCACGAATTCCTTTATAAATTACTTCTTTCGGGAGTTTTGGAAGAGCATTACGAGATTGATATTAAAGATTCCTGGATGTATGCCGCGGCCGAAAAGAATTTGCCAATGGTGGTTCCCGGCTGGGAAGATAGTACCCTGGGGAATATTTTCGCTTCCTACGTACTTAAAGGGGAACTTAAAGCCAGCACTATGAAATCGGGAATAGAGTATATGACCTTCCTGGCAGATTGGTATACCGATAATTCCCAAAGCGGAATCGGCTTTTTCCAAATTGGTGGTGGGATTGCCGGCGATTTTCCTATTTGTGTTGTGCCAATGCTTTACCAGGATATGGAAAGAACAGATACGCCATTCTGGAGCTATTTCTGCCAAATCTCAGATTCTACAACCAGCTACGGTTCTTATTCTGGAGCTGTTCCTAATGAAAAGATAACCTGGGGTAAATTAGACATAAATACTCCAAAACATATTATCGAAAGTGATGCTACCATTGTAGCACCTTTGATATTTGCTTATTTACTGGATATGTAAATCATATTCTGAAATAAAAGGAAGAGCCTGTAAGTTAAATTACAGGCTTTTTTGTTTGGTACATATTTCTAAAAATTTCAAAAATCAACAATCCGAAAACGAAGAAATATTCTATTCCCAGGAGCCAGTAGTTTTCTTTAAATTCAGGATTGGAATAAGCATAATAACTTAGAAAAACCAGGCCGGTCCATAGAATCATAAAACCATATTTTGTAAAAACAGACAGGAGTAGAGGAGTCACCAGATACCACGGATGCACCGTAGTAGAAAGGAAAAAGTAAGCGGCTATTCCAAATAGCATTGAAGTGATTAACCCAGGCATGGTTTGGTTCTTTTTCAAGAAAGCAAGCCTAAGGATGATAAAGAACGTTAGAACAGCTAGGACTTTTCCGGCGGTGGCGATAATGTTGTAACCTTTTAATTCAAAACCAATCCAGCGAACCACGTAATAAATGCTTGCATTAAACTCAAATTTCTGAAACCAAAGCGCAATACTGCTGGAAAAATTAGCGATAAATTCTGAAGAAATAAAAGGAAGAAAGCTTATTAAAATTGTTAGCCCAACTATAAAATAATAGGATAAGAGCTTCTTGAAACTTAGCCTGCTAATATCTGGATTTTCTGTCCTCTTATTATTTTTAAAATAATTCCAGAGAAGTGGTAAAAATATTAGCGGAATCAGTTTCACTGAAACTGAAACCCCAAGCAAGACTGCACTCGCTAACCATTTTCCTTTGTGAAGCAAATAGAGTGAGAAAATCAGGAAAAACAGCATTACGCCTTCAAAATGCAGGTTGCCGGTTAGTTCAATAATGATAAAAGGATTCAATATATACCAAAAGATTTGATGCTTAGGAAGATGAAGACGCTGCAATAGTTTCTTTCCGAAGAAAAGGATCCCGAAGTCGGCAAGGATGATAAGAACTCTCATCACCATTACCGATCCCAAAATAGTTTTCCCGCCTAACAATGCCGATATAGCAAAAATCAATTGATTAACCGGGGGATAACTGGTGAAATTGCTTTGACTTAAACTTCCCATTCCCTTGTAAAGTTCAGTCCAAATTCCTTGAAAATTACCAATCAATTCAGATGGTTTGTGTAAATAGGGATTTATTCCTTCGAGGATTAGTTTTCCATCCCATAGAAAGCGATAGAAATCCTGGGAGAGGTTTGGCAAGGCAAAAAGAAAGATAAGCCTGTAGAGAAGGGCTAAGGATGCAAGGGACCAAAAGTTGATTTTTTCAAGCTGGATTAATCTGAAGTTCATAAAAAACAATCCGCCATAGAGGGAGATGAGTTTTATAAAATCGCTACGATCTAGGTTATAGGCAAAGGAGAAATAAAAAGCAATGCTCGTGAGGGCGACAATAATACTGAAGCGATGGTTTTTCAAAAACTCTTTCATTCTCCCAAAACTAAGTCCGAATCGTTTTAAAAACCACAAAGCCAAAGCCCAGGAACAGCATGAAATGGAAAATTGCCAGACTGAAATCCTTCAGTAAAAAAGCGCTGTAAAGTCCAAATCCAAAATATAACCAAAGCCCTAACTCCATTATTAATTGTGGGCTTAGCGCCTGAGTTAAATATTTGTTGGTCTTCCAGTTTTGGTTTGTCCTGTTTATATTGAATTTTGGGGTTCTTATAAATTCTGATTTTTTCCCCAGGTGGCCTTCCAGTACTGCGATGGAGTTATGCAGGGAAAAACCCATTACCACCGAGAAATAACTAAAAAACATTCCGATAAATTTGAGAAAACTTCTGAAGCTACCACCGTGAATTTTTTTCCAGGCTACATAATAACAAAAGAAAAAAATAATAGTACTGAGTAGAAAAACTCCCAACCAGTTGAAGTACCAAACTAATTGTGGGTTCTGGTTTTTAATATATAAAACCGGGACGCTTAAGACTGCTAAAAGCAGAACGATCAAAAACATACTGGAATTGAGTAAATGGAAAAATCCGTGAAATTTTGTGCTGAAAGAAGCTGATCTATCTGTTAATAATTTCCAGTAATTTTTTCTAAAATTTTCGGCGGCGCCTTTATTCCATCTAAATTGTTGCGATTTGGCGGCGCTAATGGCCACAGGAAGCTCGGCGGGAGTTTCTACATATTCCAGGTATTTAAACTTCCAATTTTTAAGCTGGGCGCGGTAACTAAGATCAAGGTCTTCTGTTAGAGTATCACCGCTCCAGTTTCCGGCATCCAGAATACATTCCTTTCGCCAGATGCCCGCCGTACCATTAAAGTTTATAAAATGTCTTCCAAAATTCCTTCCCGTTTGTTCCAGAATAAAATGAAAATCAAGAGCAAAGGCCTGGATTTTAGTAAGCCATGAATAGTCTCGATTAATATGTGCCCATCGGGTTTGTACCACACCAATTTGGGGATTTTTGAAATAGGGTACAGTCTGAAGAAGCCAGTCTTTTTTCGGTAAAAAATCGGAATCGAAAATGGCGATGAACTGGCCTTTTGCGCTTTTAAGGCCTTCCTTTAAAGCCCCCGCCTTGAAGCCGGTTCGGGCTTCGCGGTGAAAATGTTGGATATCGAAGCCAAGTTTCTGCAATTCAGAAATTTTGGATGCGATTAAAGCCACCGATTCATCGGTAGAATCATCCAGCACCTGGATTTCCAGCCTGTTTTTTGGGTAGTCGATTTCAGCAATATTGTCTAACAGCCGCTCCACTACATATAGTTCATTATAAAGTGGGAGTTGGATGGTGACCATCGGGATTTGCAATGGATCGCTGAGGTCGAATCTTGCTGAAATATCGGGCTGCTTTTTCGCTTTTAAATAATTAAGCAGAAGCTGAAGTTGGGAGAGGCTGTAAATGAATATTATCAGCAATGCGAGCGAATACAGGATGAGAATTGCAACTGCCATTATTTAAAACTATATTTAAAAATCCAGCTCAGGATTTTAGCTCCTGCAAAGATAGCACCTTTCAGCGTGCCCGAAACTTTTGAAGTGCCTATTCGGTTTTTGTACTTTACGGGAACCTCGGTGTAAGTATAGTTTTTTTTGATTGCTTTCAATTGCATTTCTACCGTCCAGCCATAGGTTTTGTCTTGCATTTTTAGGGCAAGCAATTTGTCGTATTTAATTGCCCTAAATGGGCCGAGATCGGTAAATTTCGCTCTGAAGAATAATTTCATCAGGGAAGTTGCGAGCCAGTTTCCAAAAATCTGCGGGCCGGTCATAGAACCTTTTTCACGTAATTCTGCAACCCTGGTTCCGATGACCAAATCTACATCTTCATCCAAAATTGGAGCTACGATTTTGGTTAATTCCTGGGGATAATCGCTGTAATCCCCATCAAGAAATACTATAACATCTGTTTTGATTTTCTGGTTTGAAATATACTTCATCCCTTTTAGGCAGGCATATCCATAGCCTTTTCTACTTTCTGAAAGTACCGTGGCCCCGGCTGTCCTGGCATTTTGTTCGGTGGCATCGGTAGAATTGTTACTCACTACTATAACTTCCTTAACGATTTCCGGAATTTCAGCAATGACTTTTCCTATGGACGCTTCTTCGTTATAGGCAGGGATGATGACTTTTATAATTTGATCCATAGGTTTATTTGCTATGGGACAAATATAAGTTTGACTGTGGGCTTCTCCATAAAAAAGAAAATAAAAAAGCCCCGGAAACTCCGGGGCTTTTAAAGGTTGGTTAGTTAGTATTCTAATTAGGAATTAATTTTCTTCCTCCATTTCGGTCTCCTCGGTTTCTCCGTTAGTGTCCATAATGGTGAATTCACTTCTACGATTTACAGCATATTGCTCGTTGGTACAACCTGTTGGTTGAGTACAATCGTTAAGCGGCATGCTTTCGCCATATCCTTTAGAAGTTAATCTGCTGCGGTCTATTCCATTTTCAACTAGATATTCCAGGGTAGAAGCAGCACGTCTTTCAGAAAGTTCCATATTATAACGGTCGGAACCTCTGGCATCAGCATGAGAACCTATTTCAATGTTAATTGAAGGATATTTTTTCATAATATCTACAACCTTATTAAGTGTTGGCTCAGATTCTTCTTTGATAGTTGCCTTGTCAAAATCGAAGTAAATATTTCCAACATCTCTTAGTTGTTGTCTTCCGGTTTCCACATTAGTCTCTCTATCTTCGAATTCAACTACAGGAGGTTCATAATCTTCGCGGTTGAACAGGTAAAGGTTGTCTGTACCTCTTCGGTTAGAGGCAAAATAACCTTCTTCGTCACCTTCTTTAATTACGAAGGCGAAATCATCCCGATTGGAGTTTACAGTTGCGCCAAGGTTTTGAACTTCTGAAAAATCTCCTTCGCTTCTGAAAACATCAAGGTTTCCATATCCCTGGTGTCCATCTGAAGCGAAATAAAGTACATTCTCTTCACTTATGAAAGGGAATTGTTCACGTTGAGGAGTGTTAACCCCAGTTCCAAGATTTTGTGGAGTCCCGTAAGTTCCATCTTCATTAATATCTACTACATAGATATCGAAAGACCCTTCAGAGCCTGGCATATCGCTGGCAAAGTAAAGTTTACTTCCATCTGCACTAAGGCTTGGATGCTCGGTAGAGTATTCATCGCTGGTGAAAGGAAGGGCTTCAATGTTAGTCCAGGTTCCATCGACCAATTCAGCGCGGTAAAGCTTGATGTGTGCAACTCTTACACCTTCTTCGTTTTTAACTCTTTTTTCGCTGGTGCGATCAAAGTACATTACGTTTGCATCCTCGTTAAAGGTTGCAGAACTTTCGTGAGAATCGGTATTGATCTCATCTGAAAACAGAATAATATCAACCAGTTCTCCTTCTTCAGTCATTTCAGCACTGTATAGATCAAGAGTCGGCTTTTTATTCCAGGGGTAAATTGGACGCTCCTGATTTCTGGTGGAAGCGAAAACAATACGGTCTCCCATATAAGCTATCCCGAAATCTGCTGCAGCGCTATTATTCATGATCTGATCAGTGGTGTAAACATGAGGGGCAACGGTATCGAGTTCTCTCTGGAATTCGTCAAAATTAACATCCTTACCAGTGAATTCGCTCATTTGCTCATCAGCCTCTTCGTTTTCACCTACACCTCTTAAGGCGTGAGCGAACCTAAAACGGTATTCAGGAGCTGCCTGAGCTTCGTGTCTAAGGAAAAGCAATCGATAGGTTTCAACTGCATTTTCCATTTGATTAGTGTAGAAATAGGCATCACCAAGGTTCTGCAAAACCTCCTGATTTTTATCTACAACCTGCTCATAAGCATCTGCGGCATCAATAAGAGCTCTTTGAGCAAAAAGCTTGTCGCCTTCTTTTATCTGGGAGCTCTGACCAAAGGCAGTGATGCTTATCAGTAATAATAAAATTGTACTATATATATTTTTCATGTTTCGCTATTTTTAGAAGAATCTAGGTGATTTGTCATATCCTTTTGTAAGGCCAAAGAGGTCGATGTCCCATAATAACATAACCTCATGGGTTCCTCCCACATTGTACCCCAGAAAATCTGAAGTAAAATGATCATAGGCGTAACCAACTCTTAAGGCAGGAGTGATCTTAAAGTTCACAAGTCCTGTAATGGTTTCGTTAAACCTGTACCCGATTCCTGCTTCCAGTCTATCATAAAGAAGAACATTGGCAGTGACATCTACAGCTAATTGAGCCCCTTGAACCGCTCTAGCCATAAAGGCAGGCTTTAGACGTACATCCTGGCTGATATCAAACACATATCCACCAGTAAGGTAGTAATGTATTTCTTCTTCACCCAGGGCTTGAAGGCCTTGTTCGTTTTCAATGTACTTTGAAGTAAAGAGGTTGGGAGCAGAGGCACCTAAATAATAGTTGTCTCCAAACCAGAAAGCTCCTACTCCAAATACAGGGAATACTTCATTAACGTCTTGCAGGGCTGGATCACCTGGATCGACTACGCTAAGCCCCGAAAGGCTTGCATCGTAAGTGGTTAATCCTCCTTTAATACCAAATGAGATCTTGCTGGATTGTCCTGCCGGAAGTACGTAAGCGAAATCGGCAGTGATGTTGTTTTCTTTTACAATATCACCAATTTCATCGTGCACTACGGTTAGTCCTAGTTCTACGCGTTCACTTACAGGGGTGTGAGCGAAGAAGCTGAAGGTGCTTGGAGCACCCTCAACATCCTGCCATTGAGACCTGTAAATTCCACCGAGGTTAAGCATACCTGGATCATCGGTAGCATACCCTGGATTAATAACACTCATATTATACATATACTGAGTGAACATGGGGTCTTGCTGAGCCATACCTTTAATAGAGAAAAGGATAATGCCCGCGAATATTAAATATTTTGTGATTGTTATTTTCATTTCTTTCTAGTGTTTATCCTTTTGATTATCTACTTAAGTATACTTTACCTTGTTTTGGTTCGGTACTTCCATCGTTGAAATCAATCACGTAGAAGTAAACACCTACAGGTAACACATCATCTCCAAAGGAACCAGATTGGTTAGAGGTCCCATCCCATGCAGGTGTGGAAGCATTTCCTTTGTAAATTACATTACCCCATCGGTTAAAGATCTCAATAGAATAGTTTGGATATTCATTAGTGATGTTTTCAATAATGAATGTATCATTTCTTCCATCTCCGTTTGGCGTAATGGCCTCAGGATAAAGAATTGGACAGGTCTCTACAGATACTGTTACGGCTAGTCTTTGTGAGCTTTCACATCCGGTTTCTCCGGTTAGAGTAGCGTAATAAGTTCCTGAAGTTAGCGGGGAAGAAGTACCAAGTGCATTGGTTCCGTCTTCTGAATCATACCAGGTGATTTCACCGCTTTCAATTATTTCAGCTGTTAGATCGGCTATTGTTGGATTATCTGCATCACAGAACTCAAGGTTTGTTGAGCTGATTGTCGGTGCGTCAGAATCGTTAACAGTTATTACTACTTCAGTAGCATCAGATTCGCATCCGTTTTCAGAAGTAACAGTTAGGTAGTAAGGCCCGTCAACTAGCATATCATCATCCATTACCATGGTAGTAAGATCTGCATCGGCATACCAGGTTTGTCCTTCTGCCATTGGCAGGTCAGCTCCAGTTGCCATCTCGATGGCACAGAAAGCATCCAATTGAGGAGCTGCCGGCGCGTCTGGAACTTCGTTTACGGTTACAGTTAGGGTTGAAGTGGCAACACCACATTCGTTAATTGGCTCAACGGTATAGGTTACTTCGTAAGACCCTGCACCCATGGCGCTGGCATCGAACATTCCATCAACAAGAACTTCATCATTGTATGTGAATTCACCTTCAGTTGAAGCCTCGGTATCCAGGAAGTTAAATAGGTCCTGCTCTCCATCAGTAGCACAGAAACTGGCAGTCATATCTTCACCTGCAGTAATGGTTTCCAAAACAGTGATCGTGAAAGTAGCAGAAGCCGTTCCTGTCACACATGGTGAAGTTTCATCTAAAGTATAAGTTACTTCAAATTCACCTGCACCAGTTGTAGATGGACTGAACATTCCGTCTTCATAACCTTCAAAGTAACCATTG
>NZ_DATCSO010000101.1:0-100988 GCF_036568425.1 Salegentibacter sp.
CAAGGGTTTCAACTTTTTAAGGTATATCTTATATTAGCCACAAACTCCAATTCTACTTATGAGTGAGGAAACCAGATATACCGAAGATAATATACGGTCGTTAGACTGGAAAGAACACATCAGGATGCGTCCCGGGATGTATATCGGGAAACTGGGTGATGGTTCCAGTGCCGACGATGGTATTTACATTCTGCTAAAAGAAGTTATTGACAACTGTATAGACGAATTTGTAATGGGAGCCGGGAAAACCATTGAGATCTCGGTTCAGAACCAACGTGTTATTGTTCGCGATTATGGCAGGGGAATTCCCTTGGGCAAGGTAGTAGACGTGGTTTCTAAAATGAATACCGGTGGTAAATACGATACCCGGGCCTTCAAAAAGTCGGTTGGATTAAATGGGGTAGGTACCAAAGCGGTCAATGCCCTTTCTTCTTATTTTAGAGTAGAATCTACCCGCGATGGTAAATCTAAAACAGCCGAATTTGAGCAGGGTAACCTGGTAAACGAAGAATTACTGGATGAAACTTCCCGTCGCCGCGGAACCAAAGTAACCTTTAATCCGGATGAGGTTATCTTTAAGCACTTTAAATACCGCAACGAGTATATTGAAAAGATGCTTAAAAATTATGTATATCTCAATCCGGGACTAACCATAATTTTTAACGGGGAGAAGTTTTATTCTGAAAACGGGTTGAAGGACCTGTTAAGCGATAGTATAAATGAGGACGATCGTTTATACCCAATCATTCACCTGAGAGGTAATGATATTGAAGTGGCCTTAACTCACAGCCGAACTCAATACAGTGAAGAATACCACTCTTTTGTGAATGGCCAGAACACTTCGCAGGGGGGAACACACCTTAGTGCATTCAGAGAGGCAATTGTGAAAACTATTCGTGAGTACTACGGAAAAAACTATGAAGCCAGTGATATTCGAAAATCAGTAGTTTCGGCGATAAGTATTAAAGTCATGGAGCCGGTTTTTGAAAGCCAGACTAAAACCAAACTGGGTTCTACAGATATGGGAGGTAAATTGCCAACCGTTCGAACCTATATCAATGATTTCATAAAGACACAATTAGATAACTACCTTCATAAAAATCCGGAAACGGCTGAAAAACTTCAACGAAAAATATTACAGGCAGAAAGAGAACGGAAAGATCTTTCAGGGATAAGGAAATTGGCTAGGGACCGTGCGAAAAAGGCCAGCCTTCACAACAAAAAATTAAGAGACTGCCGAATTCATTTAGGAGATAGTAAAAAAGAACGCTACCTGGAAACCACTTTGTTTATTACCGAGGGAGATTCGGCAAGTGGTTCAATTACTAAATCCCGAAATGTGGAAACCCAGGCCGTTTTCAGCCTTAAAGGGAAACCGCTTAATAGCTACGGGCTGAGTAAAAAAATAGTTTACGAGAACGAAGAATTTAATCTTCTACAGGCAGCCTTAAATATCGAAGAATCTCTGTCTGACCTTCGTTACAACAACATTGTAATCGCTACCGATGCCGATGTAGATGGGATGCATATCAGGTTGCTGCTTATTACGTTCTTCCTTCAGTTTTTTCCTGAATTGATAAAGGAGAATCACTTATATATTCTTCAAACTCCGCTTTTCAGAGTTAGAAATAAAAAAGAAACAATTTATTGTTACAGTGAGACAGAAAGGAAACAAGCCATTGAAAAGCTAAAAGGCAAGGTGGAGATCACCAGGTTTAAGGGATTAGGAGAGATCTCACCAGATGAATTTAAATATTTTATTGGGGAAGATATTCGCCTGGACCCTGTAATGTTGGATAAAGAGAAATCTATAGAAGAAATGCTTGGTTTCTATATGGGGAAAAACACGCCAGACAGGCAGGAATTCATAATTGATAACCTCAAGGTCGAACTCGATTTGGTAGAAGAACTTGGCATATGAGGTTTACCAATAAAAACGAAATAAAAATAATCCCTTCCATTTATACCGTATTGGTAGCTATTTTTGTAACCAATATCTTTGTGAATCTTGAATTGATGGGGTCAGATGAACCTATAAACTTTAGTCATTACGTGCCTAATATTGTAGTGGTGGTTTTGGCTTTTTATGTGCATAGAGTTGGGCAGGCCTTTGATTTTGATAGCGATGGGGAAACTCTTAATCTAAAGAATAACGGGGTCTTCTTCTCAAAATTTATGGAATACCGTGTAAAAAAAGCCGAATTCCCTAAACGCAAACTGGGAAAATACAGGTTTAGCGATTATTTTTTCTATTCAGCATTAACAATTTACATAAGTTCCCGCAGAAGACGCGGCTATAAAAAATATACATTTAACACTACTTTTTTAACCAGAAAAAAGAAAAAGGGAATGCTGAGTTCCCTTGATAAAATTCTCGAGAAGTCTAAAGCAACAGCCTAATGGAAGATAACCACGAAGGAAACCCACAGGAAGAATTTGAACAACCCAGGGAAGAATTGATCAAGGTAACCGGGATGTATAAAGACTGGTTTCTGGATTATGCTTCTTACGTGATTTTGGAGCGAGCTGTTCCGGCTATTGAAGATGGGTTTAAACCTGTGCAACGTCGTATTATGCATTCTATGAAAGACCTGGACGATGGGCGCTATAATAAAGTAGCAAACATTGTAGGGCATACTATGCAATACCATCCTCACGGGGATGCCAGTATAGGAGATGCTATGGTGCAGATTGGGCAAAAGGAATTGCTTATAGATACCCAGGGGAACTGGGGAAATGTCCTAACCGGTGATCGGGCAGCGGCTCCGCGTTATATTGAGGCCAGACTTTCTAAATTTGCCCTCGAGGTTTTATTCAACCCGAAGTTAACCGAATGGCAACTTTCTTACGACGGAAGAAAAAGCGAACCCGTTAATCTCCCGGTTAAATTTCCAATGCTTTTGGCACAGGGAGCCGAAGGAATTGCGGTAGGTCTAAGTACACGTATCCTTCCGCATAACTTTAATGAACTTATTGATGCCTCTATCAAACATTTAAAAGGAAAGAATTTTACTCTTTTCCCGGATTTCCCAACAGGTGGAGTGGCTGATATTTCTAATTATAACGACGGAAAACGAGGAGGAAGAGTTCGGGTTAGGGCAAAAATTAACAACATTGATAAAAACACCCTTTCCATTACCGAGATTCCATATGGGACAACCACTTCAACGCTTATTGATTCTATTTTAAAAGCTAATGATAAAGGGAAAATAAAGATTAAAAAGATTGAAGATAACACCGCTGCTGAGGTGGAGATTCTCATTCATTTACCAAACAATATTTCGCCTGATAAAACCATAGATGCCCTGTATGCCTTCACGCAATGTGAAAATTCTCTGGCACCGCTGGGATGTGTTATTATTGATAATAAACCCGAATTTTTAGGGGTATCAGAGATTTTGCGTAGGTCTACAGATCATACACTTTACCTGCTAAAACGAGAGCTTGAAATAAAACTCGAGGAATTCGAGGAGCAGTGGCATTTTGCATCTTTAGAGCGTATTTTCATTGAAAACAGGATCTATCGCGATATTGAAGAGGAAGAAACCTGGCCCGGGGTTATAGAGGCTATAGATAAAGGCCTGAAACCTTTTACAAAACATTTGAAAAGGGAAGTAACCGAAGAGGATATTGTTCGGCTTACAGAGATTAGGATCAAGCGTATTTCGAAATTTGATATAGATAAAGCTCAGCAAAAGATCGAAGCCCTGGAAGGGGAAATTGCCCAGATAAAACACTATCTGGATAATCTGGTAGAATTTGCAATAGATTATTTTAAAAAGCTAAAGAAAGATTATGGCCAGGAACAAAACCGTAAAACTGAGCTACGAATCTTTGATGATATTGAAGCCACAAAAGTGGTGATTAGAAATACCAAACTTTATGTAAATCGTAAGGAAGGTTTTGTTGGTACTGCCCTTAAAAAAGATGAATATGTTACCGATTGTTCTGATATCGATGATGTAATTGTCTTTACCGCCGATGGGAAAATGATGGTTACTAAGGTAGACACTAAAACCTTTATCGGAAAAGATATAATCCATGTGGCCATTTTTAAGAAAAAAGACAAACGCACCATTTATAATATGATTTATAGAGATGGTAAGAATGGCGCATCTTATATAAAACGATTTTCGGTTACTTCTGTAACCCGGGATAGGGAGTACGACCTTACCCAGGGGAAAAAAGATTCGAAAGTACATTATTTTTCAGCGAACCCAAATGGGGAAGCAGAGGTTGTATTGGTATTATTACGCCAGGTTGGAAGCATTAAAAAGTTGAAGTTTGATGTGGATTTCGCCGATATACTTATAAAAGGACGTAACGTAAAAGGAAACATAGTCACTAAATATGCTGTAAAACGTATTGAATTAAAAGAGGAAGGGGTTTCTACTTTAAAACCCCGTAGGATCTGGTTCGATGAAACCGTAAAAAGACTCAATGTAGATGAACGCGGTGAGTTGTTAGGTGAATTTAAAGGAGATGATCGTATTCTTATCGTTACGGCCGATGGTATTGCTAAGACCATAAAACCAGAGCTTACTACGCGTTTCGATGATGAAATGCTGGTATTGGAAAAATGGGTTCCGAAAAAACCTATTTCAGCGATTTACTGGGAACCTGAAAAAGAACGTTTTTATGTAAAACGCTTCCTGATTGAACACCCAGACAGGGAAGAAAAATTTATAAGTGAGCATGATAATGCTTATCTGGAAATAGTTTCCACAGATTATTACCCTATGGCAGAGGTAGTATATGCAAAACCCAGAGGCAAGGAACAACCTCCAAATGATGAGGTAAACCTGGAAGAATTTATTTCAGTAAAAGGAATTAAAGCTCAGGGTAACCAGTTAACTCCAGATAAGGTAAAACAAATCAATTTACTGGATCCATTGCCGTATGAAGAAGAAGAGGAAACCCCTACGGAAGAAATAGAGGTTGTGGATGAAGAAAATCTTACTGAAGATAAGAACAGGGCTGATGCAGGAAAAGCCATTAATGGGAAAGCTTCGGAGAATTCAGAAAGTCAAACCAAATTATTTGACGAGTAATGGGATTAATCAAGGAATTTAAGGAGTTTGCCATCAAAGGCAATATGGTAGATATGGCCGTAGGTATCATTATTGGTACTGCATTCAATGCGGTGGTAAATACTTTGGTTAAAGAAGTGGTGATGCCACCACTCAGTTTAATGACCGATGGTATTAGTTTCTCTGAAAAAAAGATCGTTCTAAAAGAAGGTCTAGCTGATGCCGGGGGAGTAGAAGTGATTCAGGAGGTTGCCATTGGTTATGGTGCTTTGATCGAAACCTTGCTTGATTTTCTTATAATTGGTTTTACAATCTTCCTGGTAATAAAAGTTATTAACCGTTTTCGCCGGAAAGCGGAAGACCCCAAAGATCCCCGGGAAACAACACCAAAGGACATCGAGTTACTATCTAAACTAACTGAATTAATGGAGGAGCAGAATAAATTGCTTAAAAAGGAAAACAGGAATTAATTTTCCACTCGTTTTACCGAGCCTCGTTCTTTTCTTGATTCTCCTACTACGCCATATTCAAAGGTATAGCCATCTTTACTGGTGGTGAGGATTTTCATATGAATTGGCTTCTCTTCAGCCATGTTCTTCGGGTTGAGATTTTTCAAAATGTATTCGCAATCATTCAGCCAGCGTACCGAAGAGGTATCTGTATTCCCCTGGAAGTAGTCAATTTCAATACTATCGTTTCTTACGAAGCGTGAGGTAACCAATTCACCACTTAAATAAGTTTCAAATTCATAGGTGCCGGTTTTGAAGTCGGAGCAATTGCGCTCGGGTTGAAAGCAACTGTAAAAACTAAAAAAAACCGCCATAAGGATAAGGCTTTTTCTCATACTGCAAAATAAGCGTATTTTAAGCTGAAAGTCAATTTTCGAAAGCTTCAAAAGACCCGTCTGTATAAAAAATAACAATTTTTTTTATTTGTTTTCCCTTCGGTGCAGATTCCTCAGGTATTATTTGCTGTTGCAATTTTTGAGAAGAGCGTTCCATTGTAGGAGCAGGGGAGATTGATTTAGGGGGAACCTCGGTTCCCGGAGTAGAAACAGACTTCTCTTTTGGAAATTTCCCCTTGCCGTTTAAAAGCCAGTAGAGTTCCACTTCAGGAAAGTGTGAGATTACTTTCATCACAAAATCCAGGCTGGGTTTGTTTCTTCCTGATAGAATATGGGAAATAGAGGAACGGCCAACTTCAATCTGATCGGCAAAAGCAGCAGCCGATAGATCGTAATAATCTATGATCTTTTCCAACCTTGCAGCAAATTTTTCAGTGTTTACCATTGTGAATTAGTTTCTTCGAAAATTGATTTACAAATGTAAATAAAAGAATCCCAAGAAAAAAATTACAAATGTAAACAGATGTTATTTAACTGAACCATGAGTATAGGTGATATATTGTAAACAACTAAAATACAATTTAATACAATCCATTTTGTGTGATATCGGATATATTCCGAATTAAAGTTTAAGCTCGTGAATTCAATGATTACACTTGTAAACAAACTTATACTAAAAGCTTGTTTACAATTGTAAAAATTTGATTGTTTACTTTTGTGAACATGAATTATTCAGGAACACTTCAACAGGTAATGGAGTCTTACTCTACTGTAAAGGAAAATACGATTGAGGGTAGGTATTTACATTTAGACCATATCCGCCCATTGCTTGAAAAACATTCAAAAGTTTTCAGAACAAAAGAAATCGGAAGGTCGGTTTTGGGCAAGCCCATTCATAGGGTTGAATTCGGTACGGGTGAAATAAAGGTGTTGGTCTGGTCACAAATGCATGGAAATGAAACGACGACCACAAAGGCTGTCTTTGATCTTTTAAATGCTGCATGCCTTTTAAAAAATGATTTTGTGTTGTCGACCATTCTATCCAGGTGTAAAATTCGCATAATTCCCATGCTGAATCCTGATGGAGCCAAGGCATACACCAGGGTCAATGCCAAGCAGGTTGATTTAAACCGCGATGCTCAGGAGCTTAAGGAACCTGAAAGTATATTATTGCGAAGTGAATTTGATGACTTTAAGCCAGATTTTTGTTTAAATCTTCACGATCAGCGTACTATTTTCAGTGCTGGCAAGGTGGCAAAACCGGCAACGCTATCATTCCTGACTCCGGCTATGGATAAAGCACGGGCTTTACGGCCTGAAAGAAAGAAAAGTATGCAGATTATTGCGGGGATTTATAAAAATCTACAAGAAGTCTTGCCAGGAAATATAGGGAGGTATGATGACGCTTATAATATCAATTGTACTGGAGATACTTTCCAGACAGCCGGGGTGCCTACCATTTTATTTGAAGCCGGTCACGCTCCCGGGGATTATAAGCGTGAAAAGGTAAGGGAGTATGTGTATGCGGCTATGGTTTCTGCTTTGTACGCCATCGCCTCTGGAAATTTCCATGATTTTAACTATTTAACCTATACCCGTATCCCTCAAAATGAGAAGTTGTTTAATGATATAATCCTGAAAAATGTATTAATAAATAATCAGTTAAGAGATATTTCTATTCAATATAAAGAGAAATTAGAGTCAGGAAATATAGAATTTGTGCCGATAATTGAAAAAATAGCTCCTGAGATTACAAATTATGCCCATCGAATAATTGATGGAAAAGATAAAATCATTGAATTTCCGGAAGTAGCTGAAGTGGGCGAAAACGTTATAGTTAATAAAATAGTCTTAAATGGGGAGATTATAGGTCTTAAATGTGAATAATTCTCAAAATACTTAGTAATTATTCAATGATTTTGTATTAATTTTGAACTTCATTAAAAAAGAGATTTGAAAAATGGCTAAGTTTAAATTAGACGAAACAGACCACCAGATTCTTGATATGCTTATCGAGAATACACGGACTCCATTTACCGATATTGCAAAGAAACTTTTAATATCGGCCGGAACCGTTCACGTAAGAGTGAAAAAAATGGAAGAAGCAGGAATTATAACAGGTTCCTCCCTTACACTAGACTATAAAAAGCTGGGTTACGCCTTTATCGCTTACGTAGGTGTATTCCTTAAAAACACTTCTCAAACAAAATTTGTTTTAGAAAGAATAAACGAAATCCCTTTTGTGACTGTCGCTCACGTGACTACCGGGAAATTCAATGTTTTTTGTAAAATTAGAGCTCGAAACACACAACACGCTAAAGAGATTATCTTTCAGTTAGATGATATCGAGGGGGTTTACAGAACCGAGACTATGATCTCTTTGGAAGAGAGTCTAAACGATAAAAAACGTTTAATGCACTCTATTTTTCAGAACTTGTAGAGTTCCTAAACTTTTACTAAAAACCCTTTAGGCTTCTTTGTTTAAAGGGTTTTTTTATAAATTTAAATAAACACGAATAAGACTATGCATAGAGAGCCAAAACTGGAAAGATTTAATGAAAGTGTACTGGCAAAATACCAGGTTTATAATAGTATTTTTCTAACCTTGCCCTTCGATGATATTAAGAAAACAGGTGCTTTGTTGCCTTTATTTCAGGAGATTTGTGAAGTTGGCTTTGCCAGGAACCAAAATCCTTCAGAGATAATAGAAACCTTTTTTGATAAATACCAGGAAGATCCTTCAGAAGATGAGAAAATAAGCCTGCTTTTCAGGTTTATTCAGTATATAGAACGGCAAGTAGTTTTGTTTGATGCAATAGAAGATGCGGCTTTTCCCGTTGTAAATAACATGGATGGCCATGGTACTCTTAGAAACGTTAAAGAGGAGGCAGAGGCAGCCAACAAAACCTCTGAGCTCAGGGATTACTTAAAGCGCTTTAAAGTGCGACCTACGCTTACAGCGCACCCAACACAGTTTTATCCTGGCGCAGTGCTTGGGATAATCACCGATTTGGATAAAGCAGTGCAAAAAAATGACCTTACAACTATAAAAAACTTGCTGGCACAGTTAGGTAAGACTCCCTTTTTCAAAAAAGAGAAGCCAACGCCATACGATGAAGCGGTAAGCCTTATCTGGTACTTTGAGAATGTATTTTACCAGAGTGTAAGTCAGATTTACAGTTATCTTCAGCAAAATATTTTTGATGGAGAAGATCCCAACAACCAGGTTATCAATCTTGGTTTCTGGCCAGGAGGCGACCGGGATGGGAATCCTTTTGTTACCACTGAAATCACCCTGAAAGTTGCTAAAAGGCTACGCTCTACGATACTTCTTAATTATTACCGGGATCTAAGACAATTGAAACGCCGCCTAACCTTTAGCGAGGTGGATGAGATCATTTCTGAAATCGAACCTAAGCTATATGCCAGCGCTATTTCAAAAACCGGAAAGATTAAAATATCACTTGAAGATCTTAGGTCTAAGTTGCAAAAGATCAGAGGGATTGTAATAGGTAAGCATCAGTCTTTATTTTTAGAAGAAGTAGATGATCTTCTCAATAAGATCAATCTCTTCGGATACCATTTTGGTACTTTGGATATCCGTCAGGATTCGGGTAAACACATTGAAGTTCTGGAGGAGCTTCAGGAATTTCAACCGGATATCTTTGGGAAAAATTATTTCGATTTAACTGAGGAAGAACAAATTGATGCCTTAACCAGGGTTCAGGGCAATATTGATCCGGAGAATCTCGAAGAAGGGATGGCTAAAGCCACCCTGTCTTCCATTTATGCCATGCAAAGCATTCAAAAAACTAATGGTGAGAATGGAGCTAACAGATATATTATTAGTAACTGCGGAAGCGTACAGGGAGTTTTACAACCCTTTGCGTTTATGAGGTTATGTGGTTGGGAAAAGCCCACGGTAGACGTTATTCCTTTATTTGAAACCGTTCCCGATCTTAGAAAGGCACATGAAGTAATGGAAGTGCTCTACACTAATCCGGTTTATAAAGAGCACCTTAAGCGGCGCGGTAACAAGCAAACAATTATGCTTGGTTTTAGCGATGGAACTAAGGATGGTGGTTATTTAATGGCTAACTGGAGTATTTATAAAGCAAAAGAAAAGATTACCGAAATTTCAAGAAAATATGATATAAAAGTAGTTTTCTTTGATGGTCGTGGAGGACCACCTGCCCGGGGAGGAGGAAAAACTCACCAGTTTTATGCTTCTTTGGGTTCAGGCATAGAAAACGAAGAAATTCAGCTCACCGTCCAGGGGCAAACAATAAGTTCTAATTTTGGTACCCAGGACAGTTGCCGCTATAACCTGGAACAGTTGCTTAGTTCTGGGGTTTCCAATGAAATTTTAAGCGAAGGAAAAAACCTTCTTTCAGAAGAGGACAGGAAAACCATGGACAATCTTGCAGAAATTAGTTATAAAACGTATACCGATTTCAAACAGCATCCAAAATTTATTCCTTACCTGGAACAAATGAGCACGCTTAAATATTATGCTAAAACCAATATAGGTAGTCGCCCATCAAAAAGGAATAAATCTTCAGAATTAAACTTGTCTGATCTAAGAGCCATCCCATTTGTTGGAAGCTGGAGCCAGTTAAAACAAAATGTACCGGGATTTTTTGGCGTTGGCACGGCGATGGAGTATTACGAAAAAGAAGGTGATTTTGATAAGGTGAAACAGCTCTATGATAATTCAATATTTTTTAAGACTTTACTGGAAAACAGCATGATGAGCCTTACTAAGTCATTCTTTTCTTTAACCTCTTATATGGAGGATGATAAGCAATTCGGAGAATTCTGGAAGTTGATTTTTGAAGAATATGAACGCACGAAAAGGATGCTTCTTAAGGTAACCGGTTATAAGGAGTTGATGGAAAATCAACCGGCAGGAAAAGCCTCAGTTCAGGCCCGGGAACGCATCGTGCTACCTTTATTGACTATTCAGCAACATGCTTTACGAAAAGTTCAGGAATTGCAGGATCAAGGGGAAGCTTCTGAAGATTTGCTTGCTATCTATGAAAAAATGGTTACCCGATCTTTATACGGTAATATTAATGCCAGCAGAAACTCAGCATAATGAAAGTTT
Source organism: Salegentibacter sp. (assembly GCF_036568425.1). Lineage (GTDB taxonomy): Bacteria > Bacteroidota > Bacteroidia > Flavobacteriales > Flavobacteriaceae > Salegentibacter. Next base: position 10,982 of record NZ_DATCSO010000101.1, read on the forward strand.
CAGAATTAAATAAAGAGGACTATCACGAATTTTATCAAACCTATATAGATAAACTTCCCGGCGATAAGACGCTGGGAGGTTTACTTAAGGAGAACCAGAAAGATCTTCGGGAGATACTTAGTATTATTACTCCTGAAAAGTTAAGTTTTAGCTATGCCGAAGGAAAGTGGACTTTGGCAGAAGTACTTCAGCATATGATTGATGTGGAGCGTATTTTCCAGTATCGTGCCCTTTCAATAGCCAGAAATGATAAAACTTCTCTTCCGGGCTTTGATCACGATGCATACGTCCCTGAATCTGGAGCAAACCGTCGGGGACTGGAAAGTTTTAAAACAGAATTTAATAATATAAGAAACTCGGGTATAAATCTTTATGAGAGTTTTACTGAAGAGATGCTTAAACGTAAAGGACGGGTTGATAATAATATTACCAGTGCCGGAGCTATAGGTTTTATAACCATAGGACATACCATTCATCATCTGGAGCTTTTGAAGAAAAAGTATCTGATATGAGGTTCCTAAAGACTTTCTTTAGTTTACTCAAAAAGGCTTATAAAAGCTGGAATCGTAATGAACCTTACGCCCGAAGTGCAACCATTGCTTATTATACCTTATTTTCTTTACCATCCTTACTTATCATTGTGGTAACCCTTGCGAGTTACTTTTTTAAGCGCGAGGATGTTCAGGGCCGAATTACCGAGGAAATAGGAGAGTTTATTGGTCAGGATTCAGCACAGGCTATCGAAGCTATCGTTACCAATGCGTCCCTTTCGGGAGACTCTACCTGGGCAATTATTTTTGGGATTGGTTTGTTGCTATTTGGTGCTACAGGAGTATTTTTTCAACTAAAGATAGCAATGAATAATATTTGGAATGTGGCAGCGAAAAAGTCCAATTTTATGCAATTAATCCTGGACAGGATTATTTCCTTTGGAATGGTGCTGGTAATTGGCCTGCTATTGCTGATTTCTATGGTAATATCTGCCCTGCTGGCTATCTTAAGCGATCATATAGACCAGTTTGCACCAGCGATAACCGGGTTTATGGTAGACCTTGTTAATTTTCTTATTTCATTTTTAATTGTAACTACTCTTTTTGCAGCCGTCTTTAAGTTACTTCCTGATATAAAAATAAGGTGGCGCATCACCTATCTGGGGGCAGCTTTAACCACTATTTTGTTTCTTATAGGAGAAAAATTACTTGGATTTTATTTTGGAAATAGTGAGCCGGCTTCTGTTTACGGGGGAGCTTCTTCAGTAGTATTGATTCTTTTATGGGTTTATTATACCTGTTTAATACTTTTTTATGGAGCAGAGTTCACTGTCCAGTATGCCTTACACAAGAATGAAAAGGTTGTTCCGAATAAATACGGGGAGCCCGCGATCTATCAGGAAATGGAAAAACTCGAACAGAAACGTGTGCAGATTCAGGAAGAAAAAAAGATAATCGATACTCTTAAAAGCAATTTGGACCTGGAGGAAGAAAAAAAGAAATCGGATAAAGAAGAAACATCCGGAAAAATGAGAGGTTAAACCCGCCCATATTAATAAAGTTTAACTTTAAACCTTTCTTTTTTTATAAAGGCCTTAATATCCATTATGACTTGTGATTTTTATCTTTGAGTTAAATCAAAAAAGATAAAATTATGGAAAAGAAAGTTGCAATTTTAGCTACAAATGGATTTGAAGAATCTGAATTGAAATCTCCAAAGGAAGCAATGGAGAAAGAAGGTTTTAAGGTTGATATCATCAGCATTGAAAAAGGAAAAATAAAAGGTTGGGCCGATGGTGGCTGGAGTGGTGAAGTAGAAGTAGACCATGCTGTTAAAGATGTGAATGCAAAAGATTACAACGGACTTGTGCTTCCAGGCGGGGTGATGAACCCCGATACTCTGAGAAGAGATGAAGATGTTGTATCATTTGTGCGGGATTTCTTTGAACAGAAAAAACCGGTTGGAGCAATTTGTCATGCAGGATGGACTTTGATAGAAGCCGATGTTGTTAAAGGGCGAACTATGACCTCTTACAATTCCATTAAAACCGATTTGAAAAATGCTGGTGCCAATTGGGTAGACAAAGAAGTTGTGGTTGATCAAGGTTTTGTGACCAGCAGAAATCCTAATGATCTGCCAGCTTTTAATGGCAAGATTATTGAAGAGATAAAAGAAGGTAAACACGATATGCAACACGCCTAGGGATTAAGGTTGCTATGAAAAAGAAAAGAGGCCGTCTAAAAGTGATTTTAGATGGCCTCCTCATTTATAATATTCACGATTTAATGATCATCTTCATTATCGTCTTCTTCAACTTCGGTGGTTTTTTCAGGAATTTCAACAATAGGCTCGTTAAAATCTGAATCGTCATAATCATCTTCATCGAAATTTGCCATAGTACTTTCCAGGCGAGTGCTCACTTTCACCAGGTAAACGGTGTCATCGGTTTTAACTTCAACGGCATCAACCGTTTCATTCTTAGCATTTTTAAACGAGATAACCTGATCGTCGTCATAGCCATCGGGATACTTATCTACAAGGAGACTAAGTATTTCTGGCGTAAGCTTTTTGTAATCAACAATTATTCTTTTCATATAGCGAATGATTTCTGCAATAATAACAAAAAAAATATCTGATTTATATTATTAAATAAAACTATTAATTTTTTAAAAGTCAAGCTTTGCCGTAAAAATCGAATGCCTTATGAATTACTTCATTGGGCACAAGACAGTCAATTAGCGGCTTTCCAATATCTTTCAGCAGTACGAAATTTATTTTGCCGAACTCATTTTTCTTATCATATTTCATTAAATCCATTATTTCTTTGACATCCTGAACCTCAAATTCTACTTTTCCATACATATCGAGTATGGTTTGGGTAATTTGCTGCATTTTTTTTCTGGGAAATTCCTTTAATTCTGAAGAAATAAAGGTTGCCAGAATCATTCCAATAGCTACGGCTTCCCCGTGAAGCAGCTTGCTTTTAGAAGGGTGAGTAAGGAAATAAGATTCAATTGCATGACCCAGGGTATGACCATAATTAAGGGTTTTTCTGAGATTTTTTTCTTCGGGGTCCCGGGATACAATTTCAGCTTTAATGTTTACAGATTCTTCAATTATTTCATCCAGATCTTCCAGATTAAGTGTTGACAGGGCTGATAATTTATTCCAGTATTTTTCATCCTGAATAAGACCATGCTTCAAAATTTCAGCAAGGCCGCTACGCATTTCATTGGCAGGAAGACTTTTTAGAAAAACGGAATCTACTAAAACCATCTGGGAATTATTGATTACGCCAATCTGATTTTTAAGATTACCCAGGTCTACGCCGGTTTTTCCTCCTACTGAAGCGTCTACCATACCCAAAAGCGTTGTAGGAATATTTATGTAGGGAATTCCGCGTTTAAAACATGAAGCCACGAAGCCACCCAGATCTGTAACCACGCCACCGCCAAGATTTAAAATCAGGCTTTTTCTGTCGGCTCCCAGTTCAGAGAGTACATTCCAAATCTGGCTGCAGGTTTCCAGGTTTTTATTGCTTTCGCCGGCTTCCATTTCGATTACTTCTAAAGGAATTTCTGTGGTGAGTTTTGTAAGAAAGGGAGTAAGGCAAAAATTATGGGTATTGGAATCAACCAGAATAAAAATTTTTGATGCCTTGTTTTCGGCTAAATAAGTGTTGAGTTTTTCGTAAGCATTTTCCCTGTAATAAACAGGGATGCCACTTGCCATATTTGCCATAATTTATAAGGTTTTAAACATCTATAAAGAAGCCTCGAAATTAAGCAGAAATATTCAAAAAAATCAAACCTTCTGTTTTATATTTGTTATAAGAATTTTAATAACATGATAAGAAGAAAAATATTTAATGATACCAAAACAGCTTTTAAATTAAAATCTGATTTAGAGCTGGACCGTGCCGTTTTCCTTTTTAGTATGATGAATCGGCAAACTTTGGTGAACACAGGGATTTTTCTTACCAACCTTTCGTTAAAACTACACTTACCTATCGAAGGCTTGATAAAAAAAACCATTTTTGAACAATTTTGTGGTGGGATTACCGTAGAAGACTGTAAGCCCTTAACCAATAAAATGTACGAGAAAAAACTTTATAGTATTCTCGATTATTCCGTTGAAGGGAAAGAGACCGAAGAGCAATTTGATGCGGCTCTAAACAAAAAATTAGAGTTAATTAAAGATGCTGCAGAACGTAAAGAATTACCATTTGCTTTATTTAAGCCTACCGGTATAGGCCGTTTTGCGATTTGGGAAAAAACCAGTGAGCGAATAAATTTAAGTGAAGCAGAGCAGGAGGAATGGGAACGTGTTAAAGAACGGGTTAATATCCTCTGCCAAACTGCCTATGATCATAATGTTCGTCTTTATGCCGATGCTGAAGAAAGCTGGATGCAAACCTCTGTCGATGAGCTTATGGAAGAGATGATGCGAAAGTATAATAAGGAAAAGGTAATTATCTTCAATACGCTTCAATGCTACCGTTGGGATAGAATGGAATACCTTAAAGACCTTCACGAAAAAGGAAAAGCAGAAGGTTTTAAGATCGGCGCTAAAATTGTGCGTGGTGCGTATATGGAAAAAGAGAATGCCAGAGCCAAGAAACATGGCTATATCACTCCTATTTGTGAGAATAAAGAGGCCACCGATGTAAACTTTAATAGCATCATGTCTTACTGCCTGGCTCACCTTGACGAAATTGAACTGTTTATTGGTACCCATAACGAGGTAAGTAATTACCTGGCTCTTCAGGTGATAGAAGATAAAAACCTTCCATTAGATGACGATCGTATCTGGTTTAGTCAATTATATGGGATGAGTGACCATATTAGTTATAATCTGTCAAAGAAGGGGTATAATGCAGCTAAGCTATTGCCTTTTGGACCAGTAAGGGAAGTGGTGCCCTACCTTTTGCGTAGAGCTCAGGAAAACACTTCTGTGAAAGGTCAAACCGGTAGGGAATTATCTTTATTACGGGAAGAAAAACGCAGAAGAAAAGGACATCCAACAAAACACGATCGTAAGGAATTTTAGGTTTCTTAAGATCGGTATAAACAAGGGCTGTTTTTTATAGAACAGCCCTTGTTATTTTCGCAAAATTCGGGTTTGAGTTTATTCCTCGTTTTCCTCCATGGTATGATAAACATTTTGAACATCTTCATCTTCCTCTAGTTTTTCCAGGAGTTTCTCAACATCCTGTGCCTCTTCAGGAGTAAGTTTTTTGGTAACCTGCGGGATACGCTCAAAACCTGAAGAAAGAATATCAATTTCACGTTTTTCCAGTTCCTTTTGTATAGCGCCAAATTGTTCAAAAGGTGCGTAAATATGAATTCCATCCTCATCCTGGAAAACCTCTTCAGCGCCAAAATCAATAAACTCAAGTTCCATCTCCTCTACATCAAGACCTTCAGCATCCACCCGGAAATTACAAGTATGGTCAAACATAAATTCAACCGAACCTGAAGTTCCAAGATTTCCATCACATTTATTGAAGTGAGAACGTACATTGGCTACGGTACGATTATTATTATCAGTAGCTGTTTCTACCAGTACGGCAATTCCGTGAGGAGCATAACCTTCAAAAAGTACAATTTTATAGTCGCCCTGGTTTTTGTCGCTGGCTCTTTTAATAGCACGTTCAATATTATCCTTGGGCATATTAACGCTCTTCGCGTTTTGGATAACTGCCCGCAGTTTTGCATTGGTATCTGGATCCGGGCCGCCTTCTTTTACAGCCATGACAATATCTTTTCCAATGCGAGTGAAAGCCTTGGCCATTGCTGACCACCGCTTCATCTTTCTTGCTTTTCTAAATTCGAATGCTCTTCCCATTTATTAACTGAATAAAAATCGGGGCAAAAATATAAAAAAGCTTCCAATAAAAATCAGGAATATTCTCAAGTTCCCCATTGAGGCCTTTAATTCTTTAGGCCGATTCTACAATATCTTCTATCGCTCTGGCGAGTTTAAAATCCTTTTCGGTCACTCCTTTTGAATCGTGGGTGGAGAGTGATATCTCTAATTCGTTGTATACATTTCCCCAATTAGGGTGGTGTTGTAGGGCTTCGGCTTCAAAAGCTATACGGGTCATCACTGTAAAAGCATCTTTAAAATTATCAAACTGAAAAGAGGTGTGAATTGCATCTTTCTCATAGGTCCAGCCATTTAAATGCTCCAGTCTCTTGTTAATTTCTTCGTTACTTAATTTTTCCATTTTGGAATATTTTATGGTTATATGTCTAAAATTAAGCATCACAACGGGAACATCCCTATATTTTCGCTATTATTTGCAATCAAACTTTTATTGAGGCATTTACGACCTGTTGCACGCTTAGTTCCAGATTTTTTGGAAGTAAGTTGTCTTTCGGAAGGACGGCAAGAAACCTGTCGTTATTGGAGTCATAGACATTTTTAAAAAGAGGATTTGGATAACCTATGGTATGACAAACTTCTTCAATAAAGTCCTTTTGGTGAATGAGATCACTACTTCCCAGATGAAAAACGCCGTTTTTCTTTCGGTTTATAATGTAGTGTACCTGCCTCGCGATATGGTCTGCTTCGGTAACGTTTATAACCACATTTGGAAAAACTTCTATGGCCTCGCCAAGGTAGAGTATATTTTTAAGGTCTTTTATTCGTGGGGAATCCTGTCCGAAAACCATAGGAAGCCTTAGAATATTATATTTCTGGTTCGGTAGCCTTAACAGGGCATTTTCAATCTTTATTTTAAACCTTCCATAGATACTTTGGGATAAGGTTTTATCGTATTCGTAAGAAGGAAAATTAGTGAAGGCATCAAATACATTTGCCGAAGAAATAAATATTAGCCTTGATTTATGATGTTGCAGGTAATTAATGATAGAGAAATGTGCTGCTATCTGAGCATTAAAATTTCCGCGAAGCGCAGAAATAATAATTGTTGGCTTGAGGTTTTCAAGAAGGGTTTCAATATTCTCCGTTTCCAGGTCGTACTGGTAAAAATGCTGATTTTTTTCCAGGTTTGGATTATGGGTGAAGTACGTGCCGTAAGTATCAAAATAGGAGCATAGCTCTTTATATAAGGCACTGCCTATAAAGCCGCTTGCTCCTAAAATCAATATTTTTTCCAAAAATTATCCTTTATAAAAGGGTAATTTCACCTGGGTGGCTGGAACGGCTTTTTTTCTTATTTGAATTTGAATCTTATTTCCAATTCCAGCTACATCGGTGGGGACGTAGCCTAAGCCAATTCCTTTTTCCAACGACGGTGACATTGTACCCGAAGTTACCTGGCCAATAACCTTGCCATTATCATCTACAATATCGTAGCCCTGTCTTGGGATCCCACGCTCATCAAGTTCAAAAGCGATTAGCTTTCGTTTTGGACCTTCTTCCTTTTCCTTTTTAAGATTTTCTGAATTAACGAAATCTTTGGTGAATTTCGTAATCCAGCCCAGGCCGGCTTCAATAGGAGAGGTAGTGTCGTCAATATCATTTCCGTAGAGACAGAAGCCCATTTCCAGGCGTAAAGTATCACGGGCAGCAAGACCTATTGGTTTTATTCCAAAATCTTTTCCTGCGGCCATCACTTTTTCCCATATCTCTGCGGCATCTTCATTTTTGAAATATATTTCAAATCCGCCACTTCCTGTGTAACCTGTAGCCGAGATGATTACTTTTTCCACACCGGCAAACTCGGCTACCTCAAAGGTGTAAAATTTCATATTCTGAAGATCTATATCGGTAAGCGACTGCATTGCTTCAGCAGCTTTAGGGCCCTGGATAGCGAGAAGCGAGAGTTCATCACTCATATCACGCATAGTTGCATCCATGGTATTGTGGTGAGAGATCCAGTTCCAGTCTTTTTCAATATTGGAAGCATTTACCACAAGCAGGTATTTCTCTTCATTGATACGGTATATAATAAGATCGTCTACAATCCCTCCCGATTCGTTAGGCATACAGGTGTACTGTGCTTTTCCGTCTTTAAGTTTGGAGGCGTCATTAGAAGTAACCTTTTGAATAAGGTCGAGGGCTTTATCACCGGAGATTAAAAATTCTCCCATATGTGAAACATCAAAAACTCCAAGTTTTTCACGTACGGTTTGATGTTCTATATTCACTCCTTCATAGGAGACCGGCATATTATAACCGGCAAAAGGAACCATTTTAGCATTTAATGATTTATGGATGGCATCAAGGGCGATTTCTTTCATATTCTTAAAATTTGGGCAAATTTATTGAATTCTCACTGAAATAAAGATGAAATGTGTTTTTTTATTAATTATCTAAAATTCTCCCTCATAATATATGTATTTTAGTGTAACCTAAGTTTACTTCTATGAAGATATATAGTGCCGAACAATTACAAAAAGCTGATAGCTTAAGTATTAAAAATCAGAATATTTCCAGCACAGAGTTAATGGAACGTGCTGCCGGATTGGTCTTTAATCAAATTCATTCCCGGTTAGAAGGCAGTGATATTGGGATCAAAATATTTTGTGGTATTGGGAATAATGGAGGCGATGGTCTTGTAGTAGCCCGGATGTTGGTAGAACACGGTTATAAAGTGAAAGTCTTCGTAGTGAATTATAGCGATAAGCGTTCGAGAGACTTCCTGATTAATTATGATAGATTTAAAAATATTACCAGGGACTGGCCGGAGCTGATTAAAAATCAAAATGACTTCCCAAAGATTGAAGAAGGTGATTTTGTGATTGATGCGATGTTCGGGATTGGCCTTAACCGACCTATAGAGGGATGGGTAGCTGCTTTGGTAGACCATATTAATAAATCTGAAGCCTTTATTCTGGCTATAGATATGCCTTCGGGACTCTATGCTGAACAGGTTCCTGAAAGCCATACGGGAATTATAAAAGCTGATTTTACACTTACTTTTCAGAGTCCAAAGTTTACTTTTTTCCTCCCTCAAACTATGGATTATATAGGTGATTTCCAGGTTCTGGATATAGGTTTAGACCGGGATTTTTTAGTGCAAACCCATACTAATGCCAGGTTAATTGGAAAAGAAGAGGCCCGCCTATTATATAAGTACAGAAGAAAAAATTCCCATAAAGGGGATTATGGTCATACGCTAATAATTGGTGGCAGCTATGGTAAGATTGGGAGTATTGTACTTTCTGCAACAGCAGCGCTTAAATCCGGAGCCGGACTTTGCAGCGTTTTTAGTCCTGAATGCGGTTATGAAATAATTCAAACAGCCTTGCCGGAGGCAATGGTTATTACCGATAAACAAAAGAAACATTTAAGCGAAATAAAAATAGATTTTGAACCAGATGTTATTTGCTTTGGAATGGGGGCAGGAACGGGTGATGCTTCGCTTAACGCATTTGAAAAATTGCTAAAAGAAACCACACAGCCTATGCTAATTGATGCCGATGGTTTAAATATGCTGTCCAAAAGGAAAGAGTTGTTGGATTTGCTGCCAGAGCGATCGGTACTCACTCCACATCCCAAGGAACTCGAACGCCTTATCGGAAAGTGGGATGATGATAACCATAAAATAAAAAAGGTACAAAAATTTATAAAAAAATATAATGTGATTCTAGTGTTAAAGGGGGCTCATAGTTTTTGTTTTAGTAAAGAAGAGATTTTCATTAATAACTCCGGGAATGCTGGGATGTCTACTGCCGGGGCAGGGGATGTTCTTTCGGGGATAATTTCAGGCCTGATTTCCCAAAAATACGATCCGGTGATTGCTGCGGTTTTTGGGATGTATATGCACGGCTTAGCGGGAGATGTCGCTGCAAAAAAAATGGGATATGAAGCAATAACAGCAGGTGAAATCAACAATAATTTGGGAAGTGCCTTTCTGGAATTATTACGAGAAGAAGATGGCTATAATTGATTTTAAAAATTCCTGCTTAAATAATAAATCAAGTCATTAAATGATAAAATTCTGGTAAGATTGTTTGGAATACTTTAAGAGATGTTTGATTTTTGAACTCTCAATTATAAATTTAAAAATTCATGCAAACTCATCATTATATTAGTTCTGCCGTATTAGATCTTAACACGATTCAGGATATACTGGAGACTAATAAGAAATTGGTTTTAAGCGATGAGTCTGTCTTAAATATCAAAAAGTCCAGAGCTTATCTCGATAAAAAAATTAAGGAAAGCGATACTCCCATTTATGGAATTAATACAGGGTTTGGAGCTTTATGTAATGTAAAGATTACTTCTGAAAAACTTACTGAACTACAGGAAAACCTGGTAAAATCTCACGCTTGTGGTACAGGAAACAGAGTCGAGAAGCCCATAATAAAACTAATGTTGCTTCTCAAGATCCAGTCTTTAAGTTATGGTCATTCTGGGGTAGCCTTGGGAACTGTTGAGCGCCTTGTTGATTTTTATAATGAAGATATTCTTCCGGTAATTTTTGAGCAAGGATCTCTGGGAGCATCAGGTGATTTGGCACCCCTGGCACATCTTGCCCTGCCATTAATAGGCGAAGGTGAAGTTTATTATAAGGGGAAAGAAATCTCTGCTTCAGAAATGTTGCAGGAAATGGAATGGAGTCCTTTGAAACTGCAATCCAAAGAGGGGCTCGCACTTTTGAATGGCACCCAGTTTATGAGTGCCCATGCAGTTTTTGGTTTACTTCAGGCTTTTAAACTGTCCTATCTGGCAGATAAGATTAGTGCAGTTTCAATGGACGGTTTCGACTGTAATTTGTCGCCTTTTGATGAGTTGGTGCATCTGGTTAGGCCTCATAGAGGGCAGGTAAAAACAGCAGAAAGGATAAGGTATTTCCTGGAAGGAAGTGAAATAGCACGTAAAGAAAAGAAAAATGTTCAGGATCCTTATTCATTCAGATGCGTACCTCAGGTACATGGTGCAACAAAAGATACGCTTGGCTTTGTAAGAAAGGTCGTTAAAACTGAAATTAATTCAGTAACCGATAATCCCAATATTTTTATTGAGGAGGATAAAATAATCTCTGGTGGTAATTTTCACGGGCAACCCCTGGCACTTGGCCTGGATTATTTAGCTATTGCCATGGCTGAGTTAGCCAATATTTCCGAAAGAAGAATATATCAGCTGGTGTCTGGTACACGTGGGCTACCTCAGTTTCTTGTGGAAAACCCAGGGCTTAATAGTGGTTTTATGATACCCCAGTATACCGCTGCTAGTATTGTGAGCCAGAATAAGCAACTTGCTACACCGGCGTCGGTAGATTCTATTGTTTCATCCAATGGGCAGGAGGATCATGTGAGTATGGGAGCTAACAGTGCCACGAAGATGATTAAGATTATTCAAAATGTAAACACGGTTTTGGCCATAGAACTTTTTAATGCTTCCCAGGCACTTCATTTCAGGGAGCCAGGTCGGACTTCGGAAATTCTTCAGAAGTTCGTTTCAGAATTCAGAAAAGAGGTGCCCATATTGAAAGAAGATGTCACTATGGCTCCACATATCAAAAAAGCAAAGGAATTCTTAAATACCTATATTATTACTGAAGTGGAGCTTTTTGACTAGCCAGCCCGGGAGTTTAAAAATAAAAAAGCCGCTTGAGTGATCAGGCGGCTTTTTTATTTTTAAACTGTTTTCTAAAAGAAATCTATGATTTAGTTTCTTTAATTGGCTTATCAACCTTTATGGTAAGCTCGTTTTTCTTTTCATCGAGATCCATATAAATGATGTCATTTTCTGAAATTTTGGAGGTAATAATCTCTTCAGCAAGCGCATCTTCTATATACTTTTGAATTGCTCTGTTAAGTGGTCGGGCCCCATATTGTTTATCGAAGCCTTTCTCTGCAATAAAGTCTTTGGCTTTTTCGCTTAGCTGGAGAGTGTAACCTAATCCTCCAATTCTTTCATATAGCTTAGTAAGTTCAATGTCTATAATCTTATGTATGTCTTCTCTCTCAAGAGAATTAAAGATAACAACATCATCAATCCTATTCAGGAATTCTGGTGCGAAAGCTTTCTTGAGAGCGTTCTCGATAACACTTCTGGTGTTGTCATCTGCCTGGGAACGCTGGGCTGCTGTTCCGAAACCGACTCCCTGACCGAAATCCTTCAATTTTCTTGCTCCTATATTAGAGGTCATAATAATTATGGTATTCCTGAAGTCTATTTTTCTTCCTAAACTATCGGTTAGATATCCATCATCAAGGACCTGTAATAACATATTAAAGACATCAGGGTGAGCTTTTTCAACTTCGTCCAGCAATATTACAGCATAAGGTTTTCGACGAACTTTTTCAGTTAGCTGCCCGCCTTCCTCATAACCAACATATCCCGGTGGTGCACCAATTAAACGGGATACAGCGAATTTTTCCATGTATTCGCTCATATCTATACGTATAAGGGCATCATCACTATCAAAAAGTTCCCGGGCAAGCACTTTAGCTAATTGAGTTTTACCTACACCGGTTTGCCCCAGAAATATGAACGACCCTATGGGTTTATTTGGGTCCTTAAGCCCTGCACGATTACGTTGGATGGCCTTTACGACCTTGGCAACGGCTTCATCCTGCCCTATAACTTTTCCTTTTATTTTTTTAGGCAACTCCACCAGTTTATTACTCTCGGTTTGCGCTATTCTGTTCACCGGTACTCCGGTTATCATAGAAACTACGTCTGCAACGTCATCTTCGCTAACTGTTTCTTTATGTTTTCTGGATTCTTCTTCCCAACGCTCCTGAGCTAATTGAAGCTCTCTTTCCAGGGTCTTCTCATCATCTCTTAATTTGGCAGCTTCCTCATATTTCTGTTTTTTTACAACAGAATTTTTTTTCTCTCTCACTTCATCCAATTTTCGCTCCAGATCAAGCACCTGTTTTGGCACATCTATATTGGTTATATGTACCCGTGATCCAGCTTCATCCAGGGCATCAATGGCTTTGTCTGGTAAAAACCTGTCTGTCATATACCTGTTAGTCAGGGTCACGCAGGCATCAATAGCTTCGGGGGTGTAAACCACATTATGATGATCTTCGTATTTATCTTTGATGTTATTGAGGATCTCTATGGTTTCTTCAACCGTAGTAGGTTCTACGATTACCTTTTGAAATCGACGTTCAAGAGCCCCGTCCTTTTCAATATATTGCCTGTATTCGTCCAGAGTGGTGGCACCTATACATTGAATTTCACCACGAGCCAAGGCTGGTTTGAACATATTACTGGCATCTAAACTTCCGGTGGCACCACCAGCACCAACAATAGTGTGAATTTCATCTATAAAGAGAATGATGTCATCGTTTTTCTCCAGCTCATTCATTACTGCTTTCATACGTTCTTCAAACTGGCCGCGATATTTTGTTCCTGCTACCAGGCTGGCAAGATCGAGAGTTACTACTCTTTTGTCGAAAAGAATCCTTGATACTTTTCTTTGAATGATCCGCAAAGCAAGCCCTTCGGCAATAGCCGATTTACCTACACCGGGTTCACCTATTAAAAGAGGGTTGTTTTTCTTACGTCTACTTAGAATTTGGGAAACCCTTTCAATTTCTTTTTCACGTCCAACAACAGGATCTAATTTATCGGCTTCACCAAGTGCCGTAAGATCTCTTCCGAAGTTATCTAAAACCGGCGTTTTGGATTTTTTTGAGGTTTTTCCGGGACCACCAGAACCACCGCCACTAAATGGATTATCTTTGGTTGGATCATCGGTGCCACTGTCTTCATCAGAAAATGCACTTGAGGGGGTATCGGTAAAGTCATTCTCGTCGCTGGCGATCATATATTTAAACTGGTCTTTAACCCCGTCATAATCTATCTTAAGCTTATTTAAAAGCTTGGTGGTGGGATCATTTTCGTTTCTTAAAATGCAAAGAAGCAGGTGGGCTGTATTTATTGAAGAACTCTGGAATAGTTTTGCTTCCAGAAATGTAGTTTTTAATGCCCTCTCGGCTTGTCTCGTTAAATGCAAATTTCGTTTGTCATTAGACACATTTCCTATGTTAGGATTGGCCGGACTCAGGATCTCTACCTTTCTTCTTAGGTGGCTAAGATCTATATCCATTGCATTTAATATATCTATTGCCTTACCGTCTCCATCACGCAGTAAACCCAGCATTAGATGCTCGGTTCCTATAAAATCATGCCCCAATCTAAGAGCTTCCTCTTTGCTGTAGGCGATTACGTCTTTTACTCTTGGTGAAAAATTATCATCCATCTTTATCTTCCTTTCTCTCTGTTATTCAACTCAAACTTTCAAAAATCATACCTTTTGGAGAGTCTTAAGCTAATTGACAAAATTAAGTTTACTTTTCAAAATGGAAATTAAGGAACTTATTAACGAAACTCCACTAAAAATTTGTTAATAAAATATAGGTATTATCAAGCTGAAAGAGCCGTCCAACAGAGATAAAATATGTAAATTGGCTCGTTAGATTTTAGAACTAAAATAAACTAAGAATATGGCTGAAGGAGAAAAGTTAATTCCTATCAACATTGAAGACGAAATGAAGTCGGCTTACATTGATTATTCAATGTCGGTCATTGTGTCACGTGCTCTTCCCGATGTACGTGATGGTTTAAAACCGGTACATCGCCGGGTTTTATTCGGGATGCATGAACTTGGTGTTCTCTCCAATCGTGCCTATAAAAAATCGGCAAGGATCGTTGGGGAAGTTTTAGGTAAGTATCACCCTCACGGCGATTCCTCGGTGTATGATACTATGGTTAGGATGGCTCAACACTGGAGCATGCGCTATATGTTGGTAGATGGCCAGGGTAACTTTGGTTCGGTAGATGGCGATAGTCCTGCTGCGATGCGTTATACCGAAGCCCGTATGCGGAAGATTAGTGAAGATATGCTAATCGATATTGATAAAAATACCGTTGATACCCAATTGAATTTTGATGATTCTCTTTCAGAGCCTGTTGTGCTTCCTACCAGAATCCCGAATCTTTTAGTCAATGGAGCAAGTGGAATTGCAGTGGGAATGGCGACAAATATGGCTCCCCATAATCTAGCTGAAGTCATTGATGGTACCATAGCCTACATCGACAATCATGATATCGAAATCGATGAGCTTATAGAACATATCAAGGCTCCGGATTTTCCAACTGGAGGTACCATATATGGTTATGATGGAGTTCGGGAGGCTTTTAAGACCGGGAAGGGCAGGGTTGTACTTCGTGCCAAATCAACATTAGAAGAAATTAACGGTAAAGAATATATTGTGGTCACTGAAATTCCTTATCAGGTCAATAAGGCCGATATGATAAAGAAAACGGCTGACCTGGTAAATGAAAAGAAAATAGAAGGTATTTCCCTTATTAGAGATGAATCTGATAGAAACGGAATGCGCATTGTTTATCAGTTAAAAAGAGATGCCATTCCAAATATAGTTTTGAATACCTTATATAAGCACACTGCCCTTCAATCCTCTTTCAGCGTAAATAATATTGCCCTTGTCAATGGCCGACCTGAGCTACTTAATTTAAAGGACATTATTTATCATTTCGTCGAGCACCGTCATGTAGTGGTGGTGAGAAGGACTGAATTTGAACTTAAAAAGGCCGAAGATCGTGCACACATCCTTGAAGGTCTTATTATAGCTTCAGATAATATTGATGAAGTTATCGCCCTTATCAGGTCTTCCGGAAATGCGGAAGAGGCAAGGGAAAAGTTGATGAACAAGTTTGAATTAACCGAAGTTCAGGCAAAAGCTATCGTAGAAATGCGATTAAGACAACTTACCGGCCTGGAGCAGGACAAACTTCGTGCTGAATATGAAGATATCCTTAAAACCATAGAAGATCTGAGAGACATTTTGGCACGTAAAGAACGCAGAATGCAGGTTATTAAGGATGAACTTCTGGAGGTAAAAGAGAAATATGGAGATGAACGTCGTTCTGTAATAGAATATTCAGGGGGAGACCTTAGTATTGAAGATATGATTCCGGATGAGCAGGTTGTAATTACCATTTCGCATGCCGGGTACATTAAAAGAACTTCTCTTAATGAATATAAAACCCAAAACAGGGGAGGAGTAGGTCAAAAAGGTTCTACTACGCGAAATGAAGATTTCCTTGAATATCTTTTTTCCGGGACCAATCACCAGTATATGCTCTTCTTTACTCAAAAAGGGAAATGTTACTGGATGCGTGTTTACGAAATTCCTGAAGGAAGCAAAGCTTCAAAGGGAAGAGCGATTCAGAATTTAATCAATATAGATCCAGATGACAGGGTTAAAGCCTTCATCAATACCCAGGACCTTAAAGATGAGGAATATGTAAACAGTCATTATGTAATTATGGCTACCAAAAAAGGGCAGGTGAAAAAAACTTCCCTTGAGCAATATTCCCGACCAAGAACAAATGGAATTAATGCCATCACCATTAAAGAAGACGACGAATTACTTGAAGCTAAACTTACCAATGGTGAAAGCCAGGTTATGCTCGCAATAAAAAGCGGGAAAGCCATCAGGTTTGAAGAAGGCAAAACCCGTCCTATGGGTAGGAATGCTTCAGGGGTAAGAGGTATCACTCTTGCTGATAAGAATGATGAAGTTGTAGGAATGATTTCTGTAGAAGACTTTAATTCAGATATCCTTGTAGTTTCAGAAAACGGTTATGGAAAACGCTCCAGTCTGGATGATTATAGAATTACAAATCGTGGAGGTAAAGGAGTAAAGACCATTTCTATTACCGAAAAGACCGGAAGCCTGGTTGCCATTAAAAATGTTTCTGATAAAGATGATATCATGATCATCAATAAATCTGGAATTGTGATACGAATGGAAGTGGCTAATTTGCGGGTAATGGGACGTGCAACTCAAGGAGTTAGACTTATCAATCTAAAAGGTGATGATTCTATTGCCGCGGTTGCAAAAGTACTGCATGATGAGGATGATGTTGAAAACATGGAAGACGCCATAACACCCGAACCTACTAAGCCGGATGCTCATGGCACAACTATTGCTGAGGATAGTGAAGAATAAATTAAATATAAAACCAAATCAAAATGAAAGTTAATATTTTAACAGTAGCCCTGTCATTATTTACACTGGTAGCGGTTGCTCAAAAAAGTGAAATTAGAAACGCCGGAGACGCGGTGGATGATGGGAATTACACCGAAGCCAAAGCTGAAATCAAAAAGGCAGAATCCATGTTATCGGATGCTAATGATAAATGGAAGGAAAGATTTTACCTTTATAAAGGTCAGGCCTATCTTGGGGATGGTAAAAATGTAAAAGTGGATGATATGCTCATCGCATCAGAGGCTTTCAAAAAGGCTGCTGAGATGGGGAGTTCTGAAGCTCAGGATGGTTTATTAAATGTTAGAAACAGCCTGGTGGAAAGTGCTGTGGAAGATCAAAATGCTGAGGATTACAAAAGTGCCTCAGAAAAACTTCTTACCAGTTATAAAATAAACCCAAAGGATACACTGTATCTTTATTATGCAGCTGCAAATTCCCTTAATGCTCAGGATTACAATACTGCCCTGGAGTACTATAAAGAACTAAGAGACCTTGGATTTGACGGATCAGAAATGGAATATCTTGCTACAAATGTTGAAACCGGTGAGCAGGAAGCCATGTCTAAAGAACAACGTGATCTTTTGGTAAAAACCAGTGAGTATACAGATCCTGAAGACAGAAAATCTCCATCTAAAAAAGGTGAGATCGCTAAAAACATTGCTCTTATTTATATCAACCAGGAGAAAATGGATGAAGCTGTTGAAGCCATGGAAGATGCTAAACGCGAGAATCCTGATAATGTAATGTTAATACAGGCTGAAGCTGATATGTATTACCGAATGGGTGATAAAGAAAAATATAATGAGCTAATGAAACAGGTTCTCGAGAAAAGCCCTGACGATCCTACCATCTATTATAATCTCGGTGTAACTACTGCAGAATTAGGGGATACTGAAGGAGCTATTGAATACTACGAGAAAGCTCTGGAACTTGATCCTGATATGTCAGAAGCTAGAATGAATATAGTGGTAGCAATTCTTGCAAAGGAAAGAGAAATCATTGACCAGATGAATAAATTGGGAATGAGTAAAGAAGATAACAAGCGTTATAAGGAACTTGAAGAAGAGCGTTTGGAAGTTTACCAGGAAGCCATTCCTTATCTGGAAGATGCTATTGAGCATGATCCTTCAAATGTCGAAATTATCAGGACTGCAATGAATATATTTTATGCCCTGGATGAAGAAGATAAAGCTCAGGTTATGAAAGACAGACTTGAAGAATTACAACAGTAATTCAATTCTTTTTAAAGAGAATAAAATATAAAAAGGCCGCTGGGAACAGTGGCCTTCTTTTATATAATCTTTTTTATGACCCTTAATTGATGGGTGTGCCGGCGAAGCTCTGAATTAAAAATACCAGAATGATCCAGGCGGTCTATTCTTACTTTGCCATCTGAATGAATTATGTAATTGTCGTTCATGATAATGCCCACATGATTTATAACTCCTTCCTTGTCATCAAAAAAGGCAAGATCTCCAACTTCACTTTCTTCGATAAAGCTTAATGCTTCCCCTTGGCGAGCCTGCTCAGCAGCATTCCGGAAAAGCTTATAGCCATTCAATCTGTAAACCATTTGCGTAAAGCCGCTGGAGTCTATTCCTAATGGGGATTTTCCACCCCGGGTAAATGGGCTGTTTAAATAGAGAAGCGCAGTGTCTATAAGATGTGATTTTGGTTTTTCACCAGTTTCGCTATGCCCATCATAAACGTGTTGAAATAATTCAAGAGAATTTAAAACCGATCCCAAAGGGATTGGCATTAAATAGCCTTTTTCATCGGTAATATAATTAATCACATCTGAAGAAAGCTTAGGTTTAGCGCTCTTTAGATTGAGGTATTGTTCCTCCTGGATTTTAAGAAATTGTTTATTACTAATCCAAGCCTCATAATTATCGAATGCAACACGAATTCTGCTCCATTGGGCACGTTCTTCTAAAATTTTAAAATATTCTCCATAAAGAATTTGAGTTACCATTTCACTTTCATCTGAAGCTGAACTGCGAAGCGGTACTATGCTTAGGTGGCAAACTCCGTATTGCATCCAATATTTTTTTCTAAATCTTAAGCGTTTCTTTCGATTACCATTGCAGAGGCACCACCGCCACCGTTACAAATGGCTGCTGCACCAATTTTCGCATTATTCTGCTCCAGGACATTGAGTAATGTAATTAGAATTCTCACACCACTACAACCTAATGGATGTCCAAGTGAAACGGCTCCACCATTAACATTGGTTTTATCTGCACTTATATCTAAAATTTTCATATTAGCAAGACCTACAACCGCGAAAGCTTCGTTAAATTCAAAATAATCTACGTCATTTTTAGTAATTCCTGCTTTATCAAGGGCTAAAGGTAACGCCTTAGCCGGTGCAGTAGTAAACCATTTTGGTTCCTGTGCAGCATCCGCAAAGGATTTTATTGTAGCCAATACTTTTAACCCTAACTCTTCAGCTTTTTCACGACTCATTAGAATCATTGCTCCAGCACCATCGTTTATGGTAGAAGCGTTTGCAGCAGTTACAGTACCATCTTTACTAAAGGCAGGTCTAAGAGAAGAAATTTTATCCATTCTTACATTCTTAAACTCCTCATCTTCTTTTACTATTACAGGGTCTCCTTTGCGTTGTGGTACTTCTACAGGAACTACTTCATTGTCAAATTTTCCTTCGGCCCATGCTTTTGCTGAGCGCTCGTAAGATTCTCGAGCGAAATCATCCTGGTCTTCTCTGGAGAAATCATATTCTCTAGCACAAAGGTCACCACAAACTCCCATTGCATTTTGATCGTAGGCATCTACCAGACCATCGCGTTGCAAACCGTCGATCATAGTAACAGGGCCAAATTTTTGACCTTTGCGCATAGGTACATAATGCGGAATTAAACTCATATTTTCCATTCCACCGGCAACAATAATAGAACTATCTCCAAGCATAATAGATTGTGCTGCCTGCATGACAGCTTTCATTCCGCTGGCACATACTTTATTAACAGTAGTGCAGGGTACGGTATCGGGAATTCCGGCGCCAAGTGCAGCCTGTCTTGCGGGAGCCTGGCCAACATTGGCCTGTACCACATTTCCCATTAGTACTTCTTCAACCAGCTCTGGCTTAAGCTTAATCTTATCCATAGCACCTTTTATGGCAATAGATCCTAATTTTGTGGCCGGAACCGTAGATAGGCTGCCAAGAAAACTACCTATAGGTGTACGTGCGGCACTTACAATAACAACTTCTTTCATATTTTGTTTTGTTTTTAGTTTTTCCTTCTATGCGAATTTAGTGATTTTAATAGGAACTTGACCAACTGCTAAGCATTCACGCCTATTTTTTAGTACATTTGAACTATAGTACTTTTTGTATGACAAGATTCGTAAATGGCCTTTATAAAAATCAGGCTTTATTTTACAAAGTATTTTTATTTGCACTTACCGCGATTTTAATTGTGTATCTCTTACCCAAAGGCGGGAAATTTAAATATGAGATTCCTAAAGGTAAGCCCTGGCAATATGAAAATCTCTATGCTCCCTTCGATTTTGCTATTCTGAAGACTGAAGAGGAGATCAAAGCCGAACGCCAGGAAATCACGCGAAATCATACCCCTTATTTTCAGCTGGATGAGTCCAAATTTCCTGAAATAAAAGAACAGGCTCAGTCAGAAATCGGGCTTATCTTTACTGATAGTATCTTAAATATTCATGAGCAACAAATCAGGAATTTTGTAGACGAGAATCTCAATGATTTGTATGAGAATGGTATTTTGCAGGAAAGCAATCGTCTTGATCCAGATCAGCTGGTATATCTGCGCCGCGGTAACGAAGCCTTTGAAGTTCCATATAATAGAATTCTAAAGTTAAACCAAGTTAGGGATTTCCTTGCCGGGAAAATCGAAAATTCTAATCTCACATTTCTAAAAGATGGTCTACTGGAGGTTTTCTTTAATTCAGTAGAACCCAATGTGGAATTTGACAATGAGCTCACGCAGCGGGAACTTGAGAGCAAACTGAACAATATTTCCTACACCCGCGGAAATGTGGAGCAGGGTAGCCGCGTGATCGCTAAAGGAGAGGTGGTAGAAGGTAATAAGTACGATATTCTAAGGTCCCTTAGAACCGAATATGAATCCCAGGTATGGACCGGTAGCAATTATGTTTGGGTTTTGGTTGGATACAGTACTCTCGTGGCTCTTGCCTTACTAATGCTACTGCTTTTTATAAGAAAGTACAGATATGATATTTTTGAAAATAATGTGAAAGTTACTTTTATTTTCTTCAATATCCTGTTTATGGTTATGCTCACCACTTTGGTGGTTAGGTTCAATATAGATTACGTATACGTTGTGCCTCTGGCGGTTCTACCGCTTACCTTAAAGGCTTTCTTCGATTCGCGCCTGGGACTTTTTACTCATGTGGTAACAGTACTTCTTCTGGGCTTTATAGTCCCCAATAGTTATGAATACATGTTCCTTCAAATTATTGCGGGAATCGTTACCATTCTCACGGTTTCTGAATTGTATAAACGAGCAAATTTATTTATCTCGGTTGGAGAGATTACCCTGGTCTATATTATTAGTTATTTTGCTTTTACGATAATTCAGGAAGGAAGTATTGCAGAAATTGAAGCCGAAGTTTTTCTCACTTTTTTACTGGGTGGCCTGGCAACGCTTTTTGTCCAGCCACTTATTTATATTTATGAAAAAATCTTCGGTTTGGTTTCTGATATGTCTCTACTGGAACTTTCAGATACCAATTCAAAATTATTGAAAGAAATGGCCGAAAAGGCACCGGGGACTTTTCATCATTCCCTCAATGTTGCAAACCTCGCTGAGGCAGCAGCTAATGAAATAGGTGCAAATGCAATGCTTGTGAGGGTTGGGGCACTTTATCACGATATTGGAAAAATGGATAATCCTACTTATTTTTCTGAAAATCAAACCAGTAATGTGAATACGCACGATGATTTGGATCCGCAAGAGAGTGCCCAGATTATTATTGAACATGTGATTAAGGGAATCGAAATTGGCAAGAAGAATAATTTACCAGACCGGGTAATCGACTTTATTAGAACACATCATGGTACCAGTACAGTTTATTTCTTCTATAAAAAAGCAAAGGAAAAAGACGAAAATGTTCCTACAGATGCTTTTAGTTATCCCGGGCCCATCCCCTTTAGTAAAGAAACTGCAATTTTAATGATGTGCGATGGGGTAGAAGCAGCCAGTAAGAGCCTTAGAGAACCTACTGCCGGCCTTATAGATAATTTTGTAGAGAAGATTGTAAATAAACAAATGGAAGAAGGACAATTTCTAAATGCAAATATCACCTTTAAGGAAATTCAACTTATCAAGAAAATTCTTAAACGAAAACTTAAAAATATATACCATCTAAGGGTGGAATATCCTGAATAAAAAAGGTGCATTTAATGCACCTTTTTTATTTCCATCTTCTTGTCGTTGAAACTGAAGCTGTCTCCGGCTTTTTTGTCTTTCATTTCCTGATAAATAGGAGCTTCAGTTGAAATTGAATAAACCTTGCTACCGTCCTTAAGCAGAAGCTCTCCAACCGGTACAGCTACAAAATATAAATCTGTATTTGTTTCTACTACACTACCAAAATTTACGGTTTCACTGTAATGCTCCAGATCTAAATTAGCCAGTTTTTCTTTCATTTCCTGGGCTTGGCTCAGGTATTTGGCGTATTTTTCAAAATCTCCCAGTAACTGACCTTTATTATCCTCGTCGTAATCGGTTTTTACATCATTCGCATCCATGGACTCTTTAATCATATCCATTTCCTTTTCATATTTTTCAATTCTCCGGTCTACAGCTTCAAGGCTATTGTAGTAAATTTCTTTTTTATTAATCGCCATTTTTTACTTTTTTGGTGTTTGTTTAAAATTAAGTATCGGAATTTCCCTAAAAGAATATTTAGCAAAAATTTAATATCAGAAAACACATCCAATTTAAGTTATATAAGCTTAGTAGCTTAAAATAATTTAATATAAGCTAATAGACTAATATTTGCATATTATAAGTTTTTATACTAATATTTTGTATATTTGAATTATGATAGCAGTACTAACAGCAGATCTTATAGATTCTACACATTATTCGGAACCGCTGATGAGCAGGGTAATGACTGTCTTAAAAGAGGAGTTTATCGATATTGAAAAAACTCAGCCTTCCTCAGACTTTAATATCTATAGGGGCGATAGTTTTCAGGGAGTATTAAAAGATCCCGCAGAGGCCCTTGTTGTCATGCTGCAACTTAAAACAGCTATCTTAAGAATCTCTACAACCAAAAAGGGAAAATTAAGGGAAGCCGATCTTAGAATAGCTATTGGGATTGGGAGCCTGGATTACCGGGGCAATACCATCGAAGAATCGAATGGCCAGGCTTTTCAATTTTCAGGGAGATCTTTGGATAAAATGAAATATGAGAGCCGTAAAACCCGTTTAAAAACTCCAAATGAGCATATAAACGGGGAGTTTGATGCGAGTCTTTTTCTTTTCGATGAAATTACCGATAGATGGAGTACAGCTTCTGCGGAGGTCATTTATTTTCTTCTGAAAGGCTTAAAGGAAAAGGAAATTGCCACGGCATTAGGCATCAGCCAATCGGCAGTGAATCAGCGCAAAAAAGCAGCCGGTTGGGAAGCTGTAAATGCACTTTTAGTACGTTACCATCATATAATTTCCAAAACCTTTACTTAATGCACCAGGAAATAATCATTTTACTTCAGCTGTTGCTGGCTCACGTATTGACAGATTTCGTACTACAGCCTACCAGGTTTATTAAACATAAGCAAGGCTTAGTTCTGAGATCCTGGTTTTTGTATGTACACGCATTTTTGGCCGGTTTCCTAAGTTTGCTATTTCTCCAGGATCCAGAACTGTGGCACATTGCGGTATTTATTGGAGTTACCCATTTTTTCATTGATTACTGGAAGCTTAAGCAGAAAAAAGATAATTTTAAAATTTTTCTTTTCGACCAGTTTCTTCATTTAGTGGTAATATTTCTGGCCTGGTTATACATTGTAAATGGTTTTGTTGAAATTTTTCCGACCTTACAAAACTTACTCACGAACACCTATTTCCTTGCGGTATTAATAGGCTATCTTCTAATAATTTTCCCTGCAGGATTTCTTATTGGGAAAGCCACTCAGCGCTGGCAGGAGGAAATAGAAGTAGCTCACAAAAATAATAGCCTTGAAGCTGCCGGGCGCTACATAGGTATTTTTGAAAGAATTTTGGTGCTTACCTTTATTCTTACTGATAACTTTTCGGCCATAGGCTTTTTAATCGCTGCAAAATCGATTCTCCGTTTCAGCGATAAAAGCGAGACAGGCGCCCGTAAACAAACCGAATACGTTCTAATAGGTACTTTAATGAGTTTCGCGATAACTATTCTTATAGGCTTGCTAATACGCCAGTTCGCGCTCTAATAACTGAATTCTTCCCTGGAGATTCTGTTTTACGATATTCATCATCCGCTTGTTCAGCGCAGATGAGTTTAAAATATACTTCCGGTATTCTTCAAGGCTAAATTGACCTATAATAATCCCTTTTAAACTATTGCGGAACTTAATGTCTTTATGAATTGCATTCTCGATGTAATCGAGCCTCTTCTCCAGATTTAGTTCATAAAACGAATTTTTATGTTTTACGATGTAATTTCTAAAAACTTCCAGGATAAGGTCTTCCTGGAGTTTAGTAATGGGGCGTAGAGTTTGGTTTTGAAAGCATTCATCCGAACTCATTTTCTCTGAAACTTTAGCCGAAGCAATTTCGGGTCTCATTTCAACCACTTGTAGATCTCGTAGGTTCATAACTAATAGAGTTTCTTAAATTTAAGTAATTAAGAGTAGGATTTTTATATAACTTTGAAAGACTTGTAAACCACTTATAAACAAGAGCATTTCCGTTAAAATCCTCTTAATCGCCCCAGTGGGGCGCTAACTTCTTTTTATCTTTATTTCTATCCACCCATTAAATTGAACTAACTAAAAATGATAATTTCCAAAAATCCTTACAACGGAGAAGAGATCTTCAAAATAAAGGAATTTACTAAAAAAGATATAGATAATGCCCTGGCTAATGCTGAAGAGAGATTTAATTCCTGGAAATCCATAAGTTTTGGCGAAAGAGCAGAGCTTTTACAAAACCTGGCTAAAGAACTTAAAAGGAATTCCAGGGAGTATGCTACAGATATGAGCCTTGAAATGGGGAAACCCATTTCACAGAGTATTGCCGAGATCGAAAAATGCGCCTGGGTTTGTGAGTATTATGCCGAAAATGCCGAAAACCAGCTGTCAAATGAGGTTATAAAAACAGATGCCTCAGAATCTTATGTAAGTTTTGAACCCCTTGGCGTAATTCTGGCCATAATGCCTTGGAATTATCCCTTTTGGCAAGTATTCAGGTTTGCTGCCCCGGCATTAATGGCCGGAAATATTGCTGTTCTCAAACATGCCAGCAATGTGATGAAATCTGCTGCGAATATTCAAAAGGCTTTTGAAAGAGCAGGTTTTCCAGGAGGTTGTTTTCAGAATTTATCTATTGGTAGTGATAAAGTAGAAGCTATAATCAGGGACCCGAGAGTAAAAGCTGTTACCCTTACCGGTAGTAATCCTGCAGGAAGCGCTGTAGCTTCTGTTGCGGGAGAAGAGATCAAAAAAACAGTTTTGGAATTGGGTGGGAGTAATGCCCTGGTTGTATTTGAGGATGCTAATCTTGAAGAAACGGTAAAAACCTGTGTAATGGCGAGATTTCAAAATACAGGGCAAAGCTGTATTGCCGGGAAACGTCTTCTGCTCCAAAAAAATATAGCTGAAGATTTCCTGGAAGAATTTACCAGGCAGGTACGGGAACTTAAAAGTGGAGACCCAATGGATGAAGAAACTTTTATTGGGGTTCTTGCACGAGAGGATCTGGCCGAAGATATAGAAGAGCAGGTTCAGAAATCATTGGATATGGGGGCAGAGATTATCCTGGGGGGAAATCGGGATTCGGCTTATTATGAACCCAGTATTTTAATAAATGTGAAGCCCGGGATGCCCGTTTTTGATGAAGAAACCTTTGGACCGGTAATAGGAGTGACAACCTTTAAAGACGAAAACGAAGCTGTAGAGCTGGTTAATCTTTCTAAATTTGGGTTGGGTGTTTCGGTTTTTACCGGTAATCTGGCCCTTGCTAAAAAAATAATTCCTCGGTTTGAGGATGGGGCGGTTTTTATTAATGATCTTGTAAAGAGTGATCCTCGTTTACCCTTTGGAGGTACCAAAAGTTCTGGTTATGGAAGAGAATTATCTGAACACGGAATTAGAGAATTTGTTAATCGTAAAACAGTATATTTTAAATAGAAATTATGGAACAAGAGATAGCTGTAACAGTAGATATAGTTGCATTTTGCAATTCGAATAATAAAATAAATGTATTATTGATCAAACGAAAAAATGAACCTTTTAAGGGGCAATGGGCCATTCCCGGTGGTTTTGTTGATGAAGATGAAGATCTAGAAGATGCCGCTAAACGGGAATTCACTGAAGAAACCGGTATAAAAGTGAAAACTATAGAGCAGGTAAGGGCTTTTGGAGCCCCAGGACGAGACCCGCGGGGGCGCATCATTTCCATCGCTTTTTTAAGTTGGATAAATTGTGACGAAAATCCTTTAGCCGGAGATGATGCCGCAGAGGCTAAATGGTTTACCCTTGACCAGCTTCCTGATCTGGCCTTTGACCATGCCGAAATTATTAATGCAGCTGAGATTTATTTGTAGTACGAATCCAAAATTAATTGGTGCTAAAATTTATTTTTCTTTATTTTCCTGAGACATAATATGGAATTTCGTAAAAATGAAAGAAGGTTCTTTCAGTCAGGATTATGTTTTTTACCTTTAAAATAAAAAATGAGATTTCATACCAGGAAATGGGTAAAACCTCAGGATTTAAATCCAAATGGAACCCTGTTTGGGGGTAGGGTTTTAGAATGGATCGATGAAGAATGTGCTCTTTACAGCATCATTCAGTTGGAAAATCCGAGAACAGTAACCAAATATATTAGCGAGATCAATTTTCAAAATTCTGCTCATCAGGGCGATATTGTTGAAATAGGAATTGATGTCTTGAAATTTGGGAGTACTTCTTTGAGTTTACGATGCGAGGTTAGGAATAAAATGACCCGCGCAGTTATTATTACCATTGAAAAAATAATTATGGTCACTCTTGGTAAAGATGGCAAACCAATGAAACATGGAAAAACAAAGATTGAATTTGTAAAAGACAGGCTTAATCAAAATGATTAGTTTTCTTCTTTAGCTTCTTTGGCTTTTTCAACATTTTCTTCTTCCTCTTCCTTTATTTGCTCTTTCGCCCTTTTTAATTGATTTTCATTAGGGGCCTCAGCTTCTTGTTCTTTAGCCCTGTCCGGTTCAAGACTTAGGCTCACATAAAAAGGAAAATGATCAGAGCCGGTGTTTTCCCCGGTATTAATATCTTTTAATCTAAATTCTTCCGAAGTTAAAATATGGTCTAGTGGCCACCTAAGAAGAAGGTTGTTAGCATTAAAAGTGTTGTAAAATCCGCGGCCAACCCTAACATCCAGAAGTCTTCCTACACTCTGGAAAAGGGAGGTGGTTTCAGACCAGGCGACATCGTTAAAATCTCCAATTACAATTACCGGAAGTTCTCGTTCCAGGCTCATTTTTGCGATTTTCATCATTTCAGCATCGCGATCGGAGGAACTTGGATTATGTTGTGGCATTGGTGGAGTAGGATGAATGGCATAGAGTTGTACCAAATTCCCTTCGGGCAATTTTATTCGGGTGTGGATTGAAGGAATACTATCGTGTACAAGATATCGTACCTGTGGGTCGATCAGTTCAAACTTTGAATACAACAGCATCCCGTAGGTGTTTTGTAAAGGAACTTCTACATTATAACGATAAGACTCCTCCAGATTTTCAGAAATTTCATTTTTCCATTTTGTATTGGTTTCAGTAAAAACCATAACGTCAGGATTTATTCGATCTATTTCGCTTATTAATTTTTCGTATTTTTTATTCTCTTGAAGAACATTAGCAGTTAAGATTTTTAATTGAGGAGCCTCAGCCTTTGTGCTTTCTCCAATTTCATAAGCTGAAAAAGGGGTGTATGGATAAATTTTTCCAAACTGAAAGATAAAACACGCCAGAAGTATTATCATAAAAATATAATCCTGTCGCAATTTTATATCGAAGCGAATGAAATAGGCGGCAATGGCTGTTAAGGTTAAAAGGCTTAATTGTATATGCGGAAAGTCGAATACCCGAATCCACCAGAAATCGGCTGCGATTAAAGGAATTAAGGTTAGGAGCACGGCGATGGCCCCAAATATCTGAAGAAAAGTTTTTAATTTCATTGGTTAGGTTTATACGGACTAAATATAGCAGATTTAGTCTTTCGCAGGTTCAGAAAGATGCTGAAAATATTTTGTGATATCGTCTCCAGATGGGGATTCGAAAAGCTGGAGCCCAAAATAGGGGATTGCAGCAATGATGTGATCGAAGATATCGGCGGAGATATATTCAAAGTTTTCCCAGCGTTTATCACGACTAAAACAAAGTATTTCCACCGGAATTCCTTGTGGAGTAGGTGCAAGATGTCTCACAATAATATAGAGCTCTTTATGTACTGCCGAATGGTTTTGGAGATAGGTGTCCACATATTTCCTAAAGATTCCCAGGTTGGTTTGGTTCCGTCCATTGATAGGTAAGGAGCGATCAATTTTTTGAGATTCGTTATAGGAATTGATTTCATTTTGGCGGGTCTCCAGATATGACTCTATGAGCTGGATTTTTTTGAGTTTTTCCAGATCAGCATTGGTCATGAATTTTACTGAATTCTGCTTAATAAATACGGCTCTCTTAATTCTTCTTCCTGGAGATTCCTGCATTCCCCGCCAGTTCTGAAAGGAATCCGAGATCAGGCTATAAGTTGGAATTGTTGTGAAAGTATTGTCAAAGTTCTGCACCCTCACAGTTGAAAGGTTGATTTCGGTAACAGTTCCATCAGCACCATATTTGCTGAATGTGATCCAGTCGCCAATTCTAACAATATCATTTACAGTTACCTGAATAGAAGCTACAAATCCTAAAATAGTGTCTTTAAATACCAGTAGTAAAATAGCTGAAGCTGCACCAAGAGAAATTATAAATTTCACTACTGATTCCCCGGTGATTTCAGCAAAAATAAAGAGCAGGGCGATGGTCCAAATTACGATCATCACCACCTGAATATAGCTTTCTACAGGTTTATCCCTAAATGACTCCTGGGTTTTCAAATAAGCCTTCAGAGTTCGCATGAAGCTTCGGAAGATCCAAACTACCAGGATAATGACATAAATATTGAAAACGAAATCAAATACTTTAATTACCAGAGGAAAGTCAATAAATATAAATGGTACAAGATAATAAAGGATAAATAACGGAACTATCCGCCCAATATATTTTGGGAATTTGGTTTTGATTAGAAAATCATCAAAGGTAGTCTTGGTTTTATTAGTAAAGGTCTTAAAAGCCTCTATTACAAAGGTCTTAATGAGATGATTTACCCCTATAATAAGGAGGATCAGGACAAGGATATTAATCGTTAAATTGATGTACTGGGCTGCTGTGGGATCTAAACCATATTCTATTAGTAAATCTTCAACAAGACAAACCAGGTTTTTTAACCAGCCATCAAATTCCATAATTATAAATATTTTCTTTCAACATAAAAGGGTCCAAAAGGAACCAGTGAGCATACCAGAATAACAGAAAGTTCCTTGAAGTTCCAATTCATTGGTTTAAAAAGATAAATAGCCCCTAAAACATAGGCAATAAATAGCAGTCCGTGCGCCATCCCAATATTTTCAACCATTGCAGGTTTATCCAACATATATTTTAAAGGCATGGCGATAAATAACAATAATAGAAAGGAAAGTCCTTCTAAAAAACTCACCCATTTAAAAATTTTCTTTTTCTTTTCCACAGTAAATAATTTAAACAGCGCAAAGATAGTTTTTATGCGAGATTTATACAGAGAGTAGCCCTCTATTTTTGAAAATTAGAGGTATAACCAAAATCAAATTAGCGTTTCGTTAACGGCTGCTTGTTTAACATTTTTCTTAATTTGCATCACTAACAAAAAATATTAAATGAACTCTAAAATATTGGTCACCGGGGGTCTCGGGTTTATAGGATCGCATACAGTGGTGGCCCTGCAGGAAAAAGGTTTTGATGTAGTAATTATAGATAATCTTTCTAATACGAGCATTGACGTATTGGGAGGGATTACAAAAATCAGTCAGAAGACTCCGGTTTTTGAAAATTTTGATCTCAGGGATAAGGGGAAAGTGATGGAATTTTTTGAGAAATATCCCGACATAGATGGAGTGATACATTTTGCTGCATCAAAAGCAGTAGGCGAGAGTGTTATAAACCCTTTACTATATTATGAAAATAACCTGGCCAGCCTGATCTATTTGATGAAAGAACTCAATAAGAAAGAAAACCCCGGATTTATTTTTAGTTCCTCCTGTACCGTTTACGGGCAGGCCGATGAACTGCCAATTACCGAGGATGCTCCGGTTAAGAAAGCTGAATCCCCATACGGAAATACCAAACAAATAGGAGAGGAGATTATTGCAGATACTTGTAAAGCAAACCCTGGATTCAGGGCAATTTCCCTACGTTATTTTAATCCAATTGGAGCGCATCCCAGTGCAGAGATTGGAGAACTGCCAATAGGTACTCCCCAGAATCTTATTCCGTATATCACACAAACCGCTATTGGCGAAAGAGAGGAATTATCGGTTTTTGGAGATGATTATCCAACACCAGATGGAACCTGCATTAGGGATTATATTCACGTAATGGATCTCGCCCGGGCACATGTTGTGGCATTAGAGCGCCTTATAGAAAATAAGGAAGAAGCTAACTACGAAGTTTTCAATCTAGGAACCGGACAAGGAAATTCTGTTCTGGAGGTGATTGAAAGTTTCGAGAAAGTTAGTGGCGAGAAGCTACCATATACAATTACCAATAGGCGGGAAGGTGATATAACCGCTGCCTATGCCAATACCACCAAAGCAAATAATGTACTTAACTGGAAAGCGAAGCTTAGCCTTGACGAAGCTTTAAAAAGTGCCTGGGATTGGCAAAATGAGGTGAAAAGAAGAGCCGAGAGCGAAAATTAAGTGTTGTTATAATAGTATAAAAAAAGCGCCTCGGTCTTTTGTACCGGGACGCTTTGTTTTCTGATGGTTTTACCTTTATCTAGTTCCATTCACAAGAAAAGCATGAATTACACCTGGAATCCATCCCAGGGCAGTAAGTATCAAACTTATAACAAATGTTCCACTTAAACCGTGTTTTAAGAAAACCGCCAGAGGAGGTAAAAGAATATTCAGAATTATAGTTAATAAGGACATAATAGAAGTTTTAATTGATTAGTAAACCTGAAGATATATAATCTCAAAGAATTAAATTTCTCCTTTAAGATGGATTTGAGATAGTTTAACAGCGACTTAAGTTCTGAACTTCCTGTATTTAACCATCATAAAGATATAGATGGAATAGCAAATCATTCCTGCGGCTACAATTCCCATCAACCAGGAACCCATGGGCGATTCATGTAAAAATGCAAACGCATCTGTAGTACTCTTTATATCGGAGGTGTTATGGGCTATTGCTGCCCGAATAAAGAAATAAGCAAGAATAGCGAAGATAATTCCACGAGCAATTAAGCCAAGATACCCCGTATTTTTTATTGTCCTTCTGCGTTTTTCTTCTGAAATAGATTTGTAATCAAATTTCTCCAGAAAATCTTTATTAACAGCCTTTTTAAACTGAAAAAAACTAGTGGCTACTAGACCTATTCCTATCGCAGCGAAAACATAAACCCCGGCATCACCGGTTAAAAACGAAGACAACATTCCCTTTTGTCCAGAACCTGATTGGGATGAAGTTCCTGTATTTAAAAGTTTCATAACCGCATAACCTGCGATGCTTAAGTAAATTAAGGCACTAATAAAAAAACCAAATCTCTTAGCTTTACCTTTCTTATCCTGTCCTATATTCTCTGGATCTTTTATCGCTTGATAGAATCTCCAGCCTGAATAGCAAAGTAAGCCAAGAGCGATTAAAACCAGTAGAACATTACCAAAAGCCTGTTTTTCCAAAAAATCGATTACCTGCATTTGGCCCGCAGTTTGACCACCCATATTAAAAGCAGCCATCAAAGTAAGGATTCCAATTAATCCATATACAACTGCCTTAGCGGCATAACCAGTACGCGCCACCTTCTTTAATTTAGAATTCATAAAATTGAGTTTTTGATTGGTTTTTATTAAAACTAACTCAATTATAGCGAAAAGAAAGGGCTGTTGGGAAAATTTTAGAATTTTAGAAATAGAGAAAAGCAGATTTATACCATTTCAAAAATGACCAGGGCATAAAGGTAAAAGCGCACAAAACGCAGCAAGCCAAACATCAAAAAGCTAGGGAAAGGAAATTTAATTATTCCTGCAGCAATACTGGTCATTGCAAAGGGAATAGGTAATAAGGCACCTACAATAATTAAGAATCCACCCCATTTACGGGTGTTTTTAATATGATCAGCCATTTTTATCTCAATGTCTTCATGGACTGCTGGAATTTTGGTAATAGCCCTTCCTATGTAGTAGGAGATAATTCCTCCTAAATAAGAGGCGAGGGCAAGCAGTGAAAGGTAAAGAATAGGGCTGGAGGATTTTCCAGACCAGGCTATAAAGAGTTCCGGTGGTATTAGGCCCAATAAAGATTCAGAGAGAAAAAATACTCCCAGGATTCCAGGTGGGGAATAAGTTTCAGTAACCGTGATTAACATCTGGTCGATATCCAGAAAGTATCTGTCTAATGCAAATATGGCAGCGAGGAATAGCACAATGGGTATTATCGCCTTTTTTACGCTTCGCCATACAAATTTGTAGAAACCTGTATAACTATAATACTGGTGCAATAAACGTATGCGCGACTTCTTTCTTTTAGATTTCGCTTCTTTTTTCATTTAAAAAAAGTGTTTTAGTGTTTTGGTGGTAGGGCACCAAAAAAAGCGCAGCTATTTCAAATTCCGGACCTAAAGAGAATTTTACAGAATTAATTTTCTTCTGCATAAGTATTCAGAGCATTTACATACTCTCTTAATTCTATTTTATTGACCTTGTTCTCAGGGTCTGCCATTAAAGACAAAAGATAATCAAGACTTTCTTGCCCGGTTTCAGCGGTGTTTTCAGGTATTTCTTCCCCTTCTTCCATCGGTTCATCATCGGGAACAGCAATTTCAAAGCCTTCAAAATTCTCAATATGTTCATAGGTTAACCTTAAAGCTTTTGCAAGCAAAGGGTTGCCCTCTTCGTCAACAATAATAGTTCTTAGCTCTTTCAGATCCTTAACCAAAGTATTAATGATAATACCATTGCGCATAAGATCACGTTGGATTTTATTGAGTAACTGCTGTGCCTTTATATTTTTCAAAAGAAAGATTTTATTCTGATTAAACTTTTCTAATACCCTTCTGCGGCTATTAATTTTTGCAAAGTTACTTCTTTCAGTCTTTTCTGAAACATTTTAACACAGAATTATTGTCGCTTTTCAGGCTTAAAATTAACAATATCTTAGTCTCCTAAATTTTAATGAAGCTTCAATCTTTAGTAGTTTTAGATTGAAAAATTAATAAAAATTTGAAAATGAAATCATTAGAAAACAAAGTAGCATTTATTACCGGTGGGAGCAAAGGAATAGGTTTTGGTGTGGCAAAATCCCTTTTGGATTTGGGAATGAGAGTAGCTATAACAAGCCGCTCTTTAGAAAATGCTAAAAATGCTGCTTCCAAATTAGGCAGCAAGGATAAAGTTATGGGCCTTGAAGCCGATGTACGTGATTACGAAAGTCAACAAAAGGCGGTAGATTCGTTAGTCCGGGAATGGGGGCAGTTGGATGTACTAATCGCTAACGCAGGAATTGGCCACTTTGGAAATATCGATGAGCTTTCCGTCAAACAATGGCAGGAAACTTTAGATACTAATTTAAGTGGGGTATTTTACAGTATTAAATCTTCCCTGGAAGCTTTAAAAAAGTCTAAAGGTTATGTAATCACCATATCCAGTCTTGCAGGAACAAATTTCTTCTCTGGAGGGGCAGCTTATAATGCGAGTAAATTTGGGGTAACAGGGTTTACTCAAGCGGTTATGCTGGATCTTAGAGATAAAGGAATAAAAGTAAGTACAATTATGCCCGGTTCGGTAGCAACTTATTTTAATGATCATACCCCAACTGAAGAAGATGCCTGGAAAATCCAACCCCAGGATATTGGAGAATTAGTGGTAGATCTTTTAAAAATTAACCCCCGGACGTTGCCAAGTAAAATTGAAGTGCGACCTTCGCAACCACCCAAAAAATAAGGAATACCCTAAAAAAATTATCTAAAGCAGTTCGTGATTCGAACTGCTTTTTTTATGGATATAGAAAAAAATTTTACATTAAATTATAATTAGAAAATAATATATCTCCTTCAAATTCATTAACTTATACATCTAATGTCAGTGGGCTTATGAAGGAGAAAATTATTTATATCGTATTAATAATATTGTTATCACTTACTGCCTGTAATAAACTTTCGGGTCCGGGACAAGAGAAGCAATTTGAGGGCAAATCCTATGTTAGGTTATTTTTTAATTCTGAAGAAGAATGTTTGGATGCCCAACCCCCGGACTTTTTCATCAATTGCCATCAACAGGTCGATTTCCTAAAAAATAATGATGCAGAAATTATGGTTTCTGATATTATTTGGAGGGGAACCTATGAAGTGATAAATAAAAAGATCATTCTTTCAATGGAACCCAATTTTGAAATCCCTTCGGGGGAGGTGATTTTTGAGGTGAAAAATAACACTCTTCTTATTAAAACCGATGATAAGACAGAATGGAGGAAAATGAAGGGGAATTCTATCTGGAATTAAACCTCTACGATCATTTTACCCTTGTTCTTTCCTTCAAAAAGATCCAGGAAGGCCTGGGGTGTATTTTCAAATCCTTTTTTTATTGTTTCCTCATATTCTAATTTTCCTTCTCCCAACCAGGTTGCAAGTTGATTAATAGCCGGACCAAAATCTTTGACGTGATTCCTCACCAGAAATCCCTGCATTAAGGCACTTTTCTTTATTAAAATACCTTCTACACGAGGGCCGGTGGGCATTTCTTCTTTATTGTAAAGTGAGATCGCCCCACAATTGATTATACGTGCAAAGTCATTTATATTCTGCATTACCGCATCCAGGATTTCCCCACCTACATTATCGTAATAAACATCAATACCGTTAGGGCATTTTTCGGCGAGTGCCTTCTTCATATTTGATGTTGTTTTATAATTTATCCCTGAATCAAAACCAAACTTGTCTGTAATTTCCTCGATTTTTTCATCGCTGCCAGCTATCCCTATCACTTTACAGCCTTTTATTTTTCCGATCTGTCCTGCCACGCTCCCAACGGCTCCCGCAGCCCCGGAAACTACCATGGTCTCTCCTTCCTTAAGATCGGCAATTTTATCCAGGGCTATATAGGCCGTTAGACCAGTAAGACCGAGAATGCCTAAATATGCAGAAAGCGGTGCCTTGTCCTTATTTATTTTATTAAGTCCTTTTCCCTGGGAAATTTGAAATTCTTTCCATTGAAGCATTCCGCTTACAAAATCACCTTTCTTGAAATTGGAATTATTGGATTTTATTACTTCAGCAATTATCATTGATTCCAATGGCATTCCTACCTCAAAAGGTGGAATATATGATTCCTCATCTCGCATTCTTCCACGCAAATAAG
Organism: Salegentibacter sp.; assembly: GCF_036568425.1. Lineage (GTDB taxonomy): Bacteria > Bacteroidota > Bacteroidia > Flavobacteriales > Flavobacteriaceae > Salegentibacter. The sequence continues at coordinate 46,794 of NZ_DATCSO010000101.1, forward strand.
GGTCTACGGAGATATACTTTGATTCAAGTAATAATTCCCCTTCTCCCGGTTCGGGCTTCTGCTCTTCAGTAATTTTAAAATTTTTAAGACTGGGGGTCCCTTTTGGTCTGGAATTAAGAAGTATAATTTTATTCATAGGTTTATTTCATTAAGCGGTGAAGCTTTAATTTACTACCTATAACAAATGTGAACAAGCTTTTACTGCTAATTTATCCTTAAAAAAATCCTTTGGTTAAAACCTGTAGAATCATACCTTCTAAGATTTAAATTGCTTGTACTTTTGTACTGTTAATCAACACCAGTTTGGATAGAATAAAAAACTATTTTGAGGACCTTCTTAAGTTTTTCCGCAGTCCGGATTTTTCCAAGGCTGTAATACTTAGTATTGCGATTAGTGTACCTATTGCTGTCTTTAGTTATTTGGGGAATTATGAGATAGGTGCGGCGCTGGCTATAGGGTGTTTGCTTAGTTCTCCCAGCGATATTCAAGGAAGTTTTAGCCATAAGATTATTGGAGTTTTCCTGGCTGCTGTTCTCGCTGGATTGGTTTCGCTAATTTTCGGTTATGCTTCAGTGGAACTTTGGATACTGCTGCCGGTTTTGGCTCTTTTGGTTTTCGGGATTGCATACCTGGCCGTCTTTGGGTTCAGGGCTTCCCTGGTTGCTTTTTCGGGTTTGTTTGCTATTGTATTGAGTTTTGCCAATATTTCCACAGCCCTTGAAATTTGGGAACGTGCCCTATTAATAGTTTTAGGAGGATTATGGTATTTACTATTAAGTGTTTTCTGGCATTATTTAAATCCGAAAAGGGCTACAGAACAGCTTCTGGCGCAAGCGATGGAGCTTACCGCTTTGTATTTAAAAACCCGTGCAGAATTATTAACCGAGACGGAAAAAAGGGAAAGCCTGAAGAAGGATCTTTTCAGGATACAAGGGGAATTAAATGAGAAACATGAAAGTTTAAGAGATACGCTTATAAGGTCAAGATTAAATTTCGGGAATTCTAATTATGCCCGAAAAAGATTGCTCATTTTTATTGAACTCGTCGATGTTTTGGAATTGGCTATAGCTAACCCGGTGGATTACGATAAAATGGATGAAGTTTTTGGAGCTAAATCTGCAGTGCCTCAAAAACTTAGTTCACTTGTAGAAAGCCTGGCGCTGCAGTTAGACGAAATCTCTATCTCACTTCAGAAGAATTCTAATTATACCCAAAAGGAAATTCGGGAAAATCTGGAGAAAATTCAAACCGGCTTTAATAACTTTAGAAAAAACCTTGACTTCAATGATAATAAGGAACATATGTTCCTGCTTCAGAATCTTTTCGACTATCTGAATAGGCAAGCTCAAAAAATAAATACGATTATAAGAATTCTGTATAATCTTGAAGACAGGAAAAGGGTTTTTCCGAAGAAAAAAGAGGTGCTCAGGTTTATAACGCCTCAGGATTATGACCCAAAGATATTACTTGAAAACCTAAATTTGGATTCTACTATTTTCAGACATTCCTTGCGTCTGGCAGTGGTGGTTCTGGTAGGTTTTTCAATTGGAGCTTATTTTTCGCTGGACAATGCCTATTGGATTCTGTTAACCATTATTGTGATTATGAGACCCAATTACGGGCTTACAAAAGAACGCTCGAAACAAAGAATAATAGGTACACTTATAGGTGGGGTTATCGCTATTGGGATCGTCTTTTTTGTAAAGAACCAGGTCGTATATGCGATTTTAGGCCTGCTTTCCTTAACCCTGGCTTTTTCATTGGTCCAGAGAAATTATAAAACGGCGGCGGTATTTATTACACTAAGTATAGTTTTTATCTACTCCTTATTGCAGCCAGATGTATACAATGTAATTCAGTATAGAATTATCGATACCCTGGTAGGAGCAAGCCTGGCCGCATTTGGAAACCTTGTCTTATGGCCGGCCTGGGAAGTTAAAGGGATTAAAAATGTTATGCTGAAAAGCATCGAGGCAAATAAAATTTATCTGGAAGAAATTGCCCGGTTTTATAAGGAAAAGGGAAGCTTACCGATTTCTTATAAACTTGCCAGAAAGAATGCTTTTCTTGAAACCGGAAACCTTAATACAGCTTTTCAACGAATGACCCAGGAGCCCAGGTCGAAACAGAAAGAAATAAGTGGAGTTTACGAAATCATAGGGATTAATCAAACTTTTCTTGGAGCTCTGGCCTCCCTGGGGACATACATTAGAAACCATAAAACTACCAGTGCTTCTGAGCACTTTGATATTTTGGTGCAACATATAATTCAAAATCTAAGAAATACCGAAAATATTCTTTCTGAACAGAAAATAAAGAGGTTACCAAATCAGGAAATCACTCTTAAAGCTGAGAAGGCCCTTAACCAAAATTTCGAAGATTTACTTCAGCGAAGTGAAACCAGGATAGAAGAGGGAAATTCCCAGGCAGGTGAAAATCTCCAGGAGCAACTCAGGGAAGCGCACTTGGTTATTAATCAACTAAACTGGCTTTTGGAACTTTCAGAAAAACTGCAGAAAAACATTACAAAAACAAGACTTTACTAAATGTTTTTTCGCTGAAAGGAGTATTAATAACTTTGCACCGAATGAAATATCTATTCCTTTTTGCATTTTTTATAACCACATATTCGGCTTTTTCCCAATTAGGATCGTGTAAGGGAAGCAAAGGTGAGCCTATCTTTCACGAAGATTTCACCGGTGGAGGACCATTGCTACCCGGAACCACAAATTATAATTTTGTAGATGGTCATGATCCCTACGATGGTGAGTATACTATTTCTAATGAAATTGGTAAAGAAATAGGGGGGTGGTTTTCTTATCTCCCAAACACTACGATCTCCAATGGAAATGCACTCATCATAAATGCTGAGTATACTGCAGGCCAATTTTATGAATACAAGGTTTCCGGGCTGTGTGAAAATACCAGTTATGAATTTTCTGCCTTCCTTATCAATATTTTGAGTCCCACCAGTATCTGTGAGGATGGAGGCATTCCAATAAATGTAAAGTTTCAAATTTGGGATCAAACAGATACAGAAATACTGGCTGAAGGAAGTACTGGTGATATTCAATCTAAGAGTGTCCCTCAATGGGAAGAATATGCCCTAACCTTTAAGAGTGAACCGGGACAGGCTTCGGTTATTTTAAGAATGTATAATAATTCTGATGGAGGCTGCGGAAATGACCTGGCCATAGACGATATTATTTTCAGGTCTTGTGGAGATCTAACTGAAGTCTCAACTTCCATGTCAGATACTTCAGAATTATTCCTTTGTGAAGAAAATGCACCTATAAGTCTTGATTTAACTGCAACTCCGGATTTCTCAGCTTACGATGATCATTATTTTCAGTGGCAGGAGAGCACCAATAAGGAAGATTGGGACGATATTCCTGGGGAAATTACAAATGAATATACAACTCCCCAACTCAGTAGCTCCAGATTTTACAGGGTAAAGGTTGCTGAAGATCCGGTGAATCTGGTTAATAATTTGTGCAGCACGGTTTCTGAACCTTTCTTAATAAATATCGTTGAAACGCCCAAAGCCCCGGTTAGTCTCGGAGATAAATCAATTTGCAGAGACGAAGAAATCCCCTCGCTTAGCGTAGAAATCGAGGATGATGAAACCGTGAATTGGTATGCTTCAGAAACCGGTTCAGATCTCTTGCAAGAAAATTCCAGAAGTTTCATTCCGCCAGAGGAGGGAGTTTATTACGCTGAAGCAATTAAAACTGGTTTTGAGTGCGCCGCCAGCAAACGAACTCCGCTAAAATTGGAAATCTATGAATTACCGGAAGCCGAAGAAGAAGAGCTTCAGATTTGTGCACAGGGAGTACTGGAACTTGATGCCGGACTTGATGTTTCGGCTTATGAATGGAGTACGGGGGAGACCACCAGAAAGATAAGTGTGAGTACGCCTGGAAATTACAAGGTTGCCCTTATTAATTCCAATGGGTGTTCGGCCATAAAGAATATTGAGGTTACGACGGTAGATTTAGTAGGAATAGAGAAGATAATTTCAGAAGAAAGAAAGTTAATTATTAATCCTCTGGAAAATGGCGAATTTGAATATTCCATTGACGGAGATAGTTTTCAGGATTCCAGGGAGTTCGATCTTCCAGGAGGGGTTTATACTATTTATATGAGAGATAAATCGGGTTGTAGTACAATTTCGCAGGAATTCCCTCATCTTGTATTTCCGAGGTTTATAACGCCGAATGGCGATGGTTATAATGATGTTTTTAGAGTTAAAGGACTTGAGTTTTTTAGTAGATCAAGGATAAGTATCTACGATCAATATGGAAAATTGTTAAAATCAGGTAAGGGACAAAACTTTAGTTGGGAAGGAAAACTTGATGGTCGTGAGCTACCGTCTACCGATTACTGGTACACGATAAAGATTGAAAACTTCCCGGTGCAAAAAGGCCATTTCAGCCTCATACGTTAATAGATTTAATGCGCTGATTATTAAGTGCCACCATAGCCATTATTCCGAAAATCATCAGCATAATATAGGTGAAGTCTATATTTAAATCCATTAGGAACCCTACCAGAAGAGGGCCCAGGGCGGTACTAATAACCATAAACATTGTGAAGACACTCCTTATAGCTCCCATTCTCTCTGTTCCATACATTTCTGCTATAAGGGAAGTTTGTACAGTTCCAGACATACCTACCGTTATTCCGGCAAGAATGAGAAAAATAAGTGCCCCTATTATACTTTCCATTAACGCAAAAGGAACAAGGCCAATTATCATAGGAATTAAAAACCAGCGGAACATTTTTTTTGCGGTGAATCTATCTACCCACATTCCTCCGAAAATAGAAAACAGCAGTCTGGTTATTGCATAAACCGTAAAGAAGCTGGCGTACAACTGCACCGACCAACCTTTATTTTCAACAAAAACATATTGATAGAAGAAGATTGCAGTAATAGAAAAACTCAGGATAAAACTTGCAGGCATCATTATGCCAAATCGTTTTTCTAAAACCACAGTCTTATAATCTTTAAGCAGGGTCCAGGTTGATGCTCTTTTTTGCGTGGAAAGCTGTTTGTCAAATTCGCTTAAATCGGTGAAACGTAACCTAATAAGATAAAGTAATAAGCCTATTCCACTAGCGATAATAGCTATTCGCCAGTCAAACCAGGAAATCAGTAACGCGATAATCACCGGAAAGATAGCTTCTCCAATTGAATAACCAAGAGAGGAGATACTCAGGGCTTTACCTCGATTCTTATCGAAATATTTCGAGATTATTGTCATACTAATATGACTTAGTAATCCTTGCCCCATAAGTCTTAGTCCCATCAATGCGATAAAGAGTAAAAAGATATTGAAAGAAAAACCTAAAAGAATAGCCGATAAAGCCAGGCCCAGGACCGTGTAAGCAGTGACTTTTTTCGCCGGTTTATGATCTACGTTGTGTCCCACGGTGAGCATTATTATGGAAGCCCCCACAGTGCATCCGGCATAAAGGGCTCCAAAAGAACCTTCAGTTAGACTAAAGTCTCTAATGATCTCGGGAACGTAAAGCGATATAAGAAAGGTTTGTCCAAAACTGGAAAGAAAGGTCAGTAACCAACCAAAACTTACTTTTGTAAAATGTTCTTTTGCGAAATAATAAAACTCCTTCAAATTCGATTTTAATTTAAGTTAGGCTAACAAAGGTAGAAGCTATAACTCAAAGTTTATTATTAATTCCGGCAATTTCGAAATCATTTCTGTGCTCCTGGAAGTATTTAAGGAAATATCAAGAAAATTTGTTTTTCTATTGATTACTTTTGAATGAGTACCTAACAATCAATTATTATGTAGATGATAGAAAAAAAGGTAATAGCCGATATTCAGAAGCAAAAGCGTCTTCCCAACTTAAAGTTAAGTATTAAAGAAAAAACGGAAGCTTTTGTTAATAAGCTCTTTTACACCCTTTTTGATGCCGATATCCGGGTGGAGGATAATATTGAACAACTGGAAAAAGATTTTTCTGAATTGGCTGAACTCGTATGCTGGCAACCAGAGAAATCCTGCCATGAAATTTGGTGTGGTTATCTAAGACTTCTTCCGGAAATCTTAACCAAATTGAATAAGGATGCCAGTGCTATAGCCCAGAATGATCCTGCTGCAAATTCTGTTGAAGAGGTATATTTATCATACCCTGGATTTTTTGCCATTGCCATCTACCGGTTAAGCCATGAATTCTATAAAATTGGATTTCCCCTGGTACCACGATTAATGACCGAATGTGCACACACTCTAACCGGAACAGATATTAACCCCGGGGCAGAAATTGGAGTTCCCTTTTTTATAGACCACGCCACTGGAGTTGTGATAGGTGAAACTGCCGTAATAAAAAACAATGTGAAGATCTATCAGGGAGTTACCCTTGGAGCCCTTTATGTAGACAGGAACTTAAGGGATACCAAAAGACATCCTACGATTGAAGATAATGTGACCATATACGCCAATGCCACCATTCTTGGTGGAAAGACGATAGTGGGGGCCAATAGTATGATTGGTGGGAATGTATGGTTAACAAAATCGGTTCCGGAGAATTCTATCGTCACCCATAATCCGCAGATTAACATTAAAAACAGCATGGAATAATATGAATGATTCTATATTAAATCTAATAGGAAACACTCCTCTTGTAAAAGCCCATAGATTGAATAAAAATCCTAATGTTCAACTTTATTTTAAGCTTGAGGGCCAGAATCCAGGCGGTAGTGTTAAGGACCGGGCCGCTTACCATATGATAAAAAACGCTTTAGAGAGGGGTGAAATTAATAAGGAGACCAGGTTAATTGAGCCTACAAGTGGAAATACAGGAATTGCCCTGGCGATGATAGCTGGTATTTTTCACCTGAACCTGGAACTTGTAATGCCAGAGAATTCCACAATAGAACGCGTGCAAACAATGAGAGCCTATGGAGCGACCGTAACTTTAACAGATGCCGAAGGGGGCATTGAGGGAGCCCGCGATTATGCTGAATCCAAGTTAAAAGATGGTGATCACTATATGTTCAACCAATTTGCTAACGACGATAATTGGAAAGCACATTATAACAGTACAGGCCCAGAGATCTGGAACGATACTCACCATAAGATAACTCATTTTGTTTCATCTATGGGTACCACAGGTACAATTATGGGAACTTCAACCTATTTAAAAGAAAAAAATAAAGATATTCAAATTGTTGGGGTGCAGCCTACTGATGACTCCAGGATTCCCGGGATTAGAAAATGGAAAGAAGAATACCTTCCTAAAATATTTAAAAAAGAAAAAGTAGATCGTATTCTGGAAGTTAGTGAAGAAGAGGCAAAACTAACAACTATAAAACTGGCCCGTCAGGAAGGCATATTTGCTGGAATGAGTAGTGGTGGGGCAGCGGCAGCTGCAGTTCGTTTATGTGAAGAGTTGGAAAGCGGTTTGGTGGTAAGTATAATTTGCGATAGGGGCGATCGCTATTTATCGTCTGATCTATTTGATGTATAAAAAAACACGGCCTTAACCAAGGCCGTGTTTTCTACTGAAAAACTAAAACTACATTCCTGCAATCTTACCCATTCCTGATCTATCCAGATTAATCTTGATATTTTTGTTTTTAGAACCGTTTTTAAGTTTAATTTTATAATACTCTTTATTCAAAGTCCAGCTGTTTTTGGAGGAAGCGATATGCTTATTCCCTATTATAGAGTAATTTGGGTTTTGTTTTAAAATACTTACAGCAGTTGCATAAGGCATTTTTACATTTTTAAAAACCTGGTAACTGGATAAAAGATCTCCTTTCTTATTAAACCTAACTTTTAGATCTCCTTTGTTGGTTTTAAAGTAGACATCGAAGTGGTCGTAATCTGAATCTCGGTTAGCAACGATAAACTTTTGAATATCAAAATTTTCACGTACAAACCTTAAAGGGTTTTCACTAAAGTGCCCGGTGTATTTTTCGGGCAGTTTCACAATTAAACTTTGTGAATCAGGATTCAATTTGAGTGCTTCAGAGCTTAGCTCCATTGTTACTTCATCCAAAGGGATGACCGTTTGCGCATAGCTGGAGAATACGATCCCCATCAATACTATGCTGAAAATTAACTTTTTCATGACAGTATATTTTTTAGATTGAGGTAAAGATATCCCAGGCTCAGAAAAATTAATACTACGTAAGTAGCACTTAATCAATATTGTATATTATTTAACTCTTGTTGTACTTATCCCGGAAAGTGATTTTTTTCGGCTTGCTTTAAAAGTAATTCCAGGTTTTTGATTTCAACTTTTTTTCGGCTAATTTTTAGAATACCATCTTTTTTAAATTGCTGTAGATGCCTGTTCACCACAGCCCGTGTGGAACCAATAAGATTAGCCAGTTCGTCATGGGAAAGATCATTGATAAGTTCAAGCTTTTTGGATTTCTTATTGATGTGAGTCAATATTAGTTTGGCCAACCTACTGGAAATATCTGCCAGGACCACATTGGAAGTGTACTCCTCGAGTATGCGAATTTGTCTGCCCATATAAGGTAAAAGTGATTTATTTATCTGCGGAAATTTTACTATCCATTCCCGCATCGTTTTAATGGGAACAGAGAGTAAGGTCGCTTCATCCAGGGTTTCATAAAAAACCCGGTGTTCACAGTTTTCCAGAAGACATAAAATATCAAATACATCATTTTTGCTAAGGAGAAATAAAGTGAATTCCCTGGCGCTTTCGGGGTCTACACGGTAAATTTTCACTCTTCCTTGAGCGATAATGTAGAATTTATATAATGTAGGAGTCTTCGTAATATTACAGGTATTTTTTGGCCAGACTTCTTCCTGAAATGCAGCTAAAAACTCTGGATATTTTTCCTCCTCCAAGTCCTGGAAAAGTATATTTTCCCTTAATAATTCGATATAATTTTCCCCTATCATAAAAAAGGTTTTATGTGTATGTTATTTCAGAAAACCAGGGGGAAATGAGGAATTTTTCAATTTGTGGTTAACCAAGGTATTTCTATAAAAATATAAAAAAGGAAAATTCAAATTCTTATTTCCTACATAAATATTTTCCTAAACTTAAGAAATCAGCTATTTTTGCAAAATTGGAGTTCTTAAAAGATATTATGGAGGTTGAAACATTTGGAATTGAAGACAAAAAAGTAGATAAGCAACTATATGATTATCAGCAGGAAGATATTGAAAAAATCTTCAAGGTAATAGATAAACACCCTGAACATTATAATTTGCTTTATCAGTTACCTACTGGGGGAGGAAAGACTGTGATTTTTTCCCAAATGGTGAGGGAATATATTCAGCGCACCCAAAAGAAGGTGTTAATTCTTACTCACCGCATTGAATTGTGTAAGCAAACCTCAACAATGCTTACCGACTTTGGAGTGCGTAATAAGATAATTAACAGCAAAGTTAAAGAACTACCCGACCAGGAAGATTATATGTGTTTTGTAGCGATGGTGGAAACACTAAATAATCGTCTTAATGATGAAAAACTGGAGATGGAGGATATCGGGATGGTGATTATCGATGAGGCCCATTACAACTCTTTCAGAAAACTTTTCAAATTTTTTGAAAAATGTTTCATTCTTGGTGTTACAGCTACTCCCTTAAGCTCCAACATCAAGTTACCTATGAAGGATAATTACCGGGAACTTATCGTTGGGGATTCAATTGCCTCACTTATTGAGAAAGGCTTTCTTGCCAAAGCAAATACCTACAGCTATAATGTAGGCTTAACCAGTCTTAAGGTAGGAATGAACGGGGATTACACAGTAAAATCTTCCGAAGAACTTTATACAAATTACAGCATGCAGGAAAAACTCCTGAATGCTTATTACGATAAATCAAGAGGCAAGAAAACCTTAATTTTCAATAACGGTATTAATACCTCTATTGAGGTCTACGAGACTTTTAAGAATGCCGGGTTGCCTATTCGCCACCTGGATAATACCACCGGGAAACAAGACCGTAAAGATATTCTTAGATGGTTTAAACATACCCCCGGTGCTATTGTTACATCGGTAAGTATTTTAACTACAGGTTTTGATGAACCAACTGTGGAAACTATTATTTTAAATCGTGCTACCAAATCGCTTACGCTGTATTTTCAAATGATAGGAAGAGGGTCCCGGGTGTTACCAGGAAAATCTGAATTTACTGTTTTAGATCTGGGAAATAATCTTTCCCGTTTTGGGGAATGGAGTGCCCCGGTAGACTGGCGCCAAATTTTTAGAGCTCCAGACTTCTATTTTGAAAACCTGCTTAGTGATGAGGAGATTGAGAGAGAATTTAAATATGAAATGCCTCCAGAAATAAGGGAGAAATTTGCTAAAACCGAAGTTGTAGATTTTGATGTGGAAGCGGCCTATGATAAGGTAATCAAACAAGGGCTTAGATCTAAAGCAGTGTTGGAATGGTCTATGGAACAACACGTGAAAATGTGTGTAGAGAACAGCGAAGATGTATTTGATGCCAGGCTGCTTATAAAGGAATTAAAGGATGATATCTCGTCCAGAATTAAACAATATTCTTACTGTATAAGTAAGAGTACTCAAAATTACAGAGATTGGCTGCAGGAAGATTATTCCCGAAAATTAAGACTGGCCATAAATAAAGAATTTTAATACTGAAAAAAATATACTGAGCCGGAAAGACCATCTTTCCGGCTTTTTGTTTATTCGTTTTCAGCATCAGCCGATTTTAGGTCTTGTTCTACGAATTCTCTTTCCCTGACTGAGCCACCGGCAACTATAGCCGCCGCGATTATCACGAGATTTTTAATGATGTATTGCCCCTCTGTGGTAAGCACAAAAGGAAATTCTTCAAAACAAATTTCGGGTAAAACAATCAAAGGCAGAAATGTGCCGGGGATCTGTAAAAACAATAAAATAACGGCTATCCTTAATGTCTTTCGAAAAAGCATTAGTAGCCCTATAAGCACCTCCCATATTCCAAGCGCAGGAATAAATATTTCGGGATCAAACCAGAATACCGTTGCGGCAATGAGTTCCTGGGCAGGGCTGTCAAAAAAAATCTTTAGTGCCCCAAACCATATAAAAACAATAGCGATAGAAAGCCTTAGTAAAGGTTTCCCGTATTTATACATCCATTTGGTTACCTGGTAATCTATCTTTCCTAATTTCTGTGATTTATCTACTTCCATTTCTTCTTTTTAGCTGAATAACAAGTTGAAAAAATTATTTTAACCTATTGATATTCGGAATTAATTATAAGATTAATTTAACAAGGCCAAATTTTCCGATGTACACTTTATCTTTGGAATTAGTGAGACTTGAATTCTAATGATTTTATAGAGAAATAAATCAGATGAGAAAAATGAATGCAGGGAGATTTGGAATTCAAAATTAAAAACAGGAACCATTAGAAATCATCCATAAAATTCCGGGAGAGTAGGCCGGTCCCCATTAAAAGAAGCGCCAAAAACCTGAGGTCAAAAATATTTAAAAATCAGCGGAAATCCATATAATAGTTCCGACGGGTTATAGAAAGAAGCAGGAAGATTGGGGTTGAAAGGGTTTTGGTTTTTAAAAACCTTTAATTGTTCTTTTTTCCACCAAACAGCCTTTTAAAGAATCCCTTTTTTTCTTTCTTTTCTTCTTGTTTCTGTGTGCGCTTCTTTTCTTCCTCGTTCCTATCCTTTTTACCAAAGAGTCGCTTAAAGAAACCATCACGTTTTTCGGGTTCACAATCCAGCATTGCAATTACATCAGCTGAAACCGGGAAGCGCGCCTGGGTTATCTCTTTAAAATGAGGTTCAGCATTCATTTTTTGCATCAGTTTTCCGAAAACCGGCAGGGCAGAATTCGCGCCCTGGCCTATATAGGTATTTCTGAATCCAATACGATGATCGTCGCTACCTACCCAGGTTACGGTAACCAGGTTTGGGGTCATCCCTACAAACCAACCGTCTTTATTGTCTTGAGTTGTTCCGGTTTTCCCCGCGATGTCGTTTCTTAAACCATACGTGCTCCTAAGCCTGTATGCAGTGCCTTCATTAACCGTAGCTTTCATCATTTCTACCATAACCTGTCGGTTGGTTTCTGAAAGAGCAGGAGTGGTGCCGTTTTTTGGTTTAAATTCGGTCAGGAGATTTCCGTTACCATCTTCAATTTTGGTGATATAGAAAGGCTCGCTGTACCTACCTCCATTTGCGAAAGGCGTGAAGGCAGTTGTAAGTTCGGCCAGGCTTAGTGAAGCCGTGCCAAGGGCAATTGAAGGCACCGATGGGATATCAGACTCGATTCCCATTCTCCTGGCCTGCTTGATAACATTTTCAATCCCGGCCTCCATTAAAACCTTTACGGCAATGGTATTCATAGATTTGCTAAGGGCCTCCTTCATATTATAATTCATATGGGGATCGTCCTCAACACTACCGGAGTTAGAGGGTGTCCAACCACCTTTATAAGTTACTTCCCGGGCAGAGAAGTAGGTGCAGGGTTCTATGCCGTTTTCCAGGGCAGCTGAATATACTATCGGCTTAAAAGTGGAGCCTACCTGGCGTCTACTCTGTGAAACGTGATCGTATTGGAAATAACGGTAGTCAATCCCTCCAACCCAGGCCTGGACAGCTCCGGTGCTCGGTTCTACTGCCAGCATTCCCGAATTTAGAAACTTCAGGTAGTGCTCAATACTGTCTTTTACACTAGCAGTTTTGGTAACAGTACCATTGTATTCAAAAAGCTCCATTGGCCGGGTTTTATCCAACTCATCCATAATTTGATCTTCAGACAAACCTCTGTTCTTAAGGTTTTTATATGGTTTGGAGCTCTTTATGGCATCCTGTAGAATTTTAGGATTCCGTTTCCATGGAGTAGCTTTACCATAGGATTTTTCATGTTGCTCCTGTAGGGCTGCCATATGTTCCTGCATAGCCTCCTCGGCCAACTGCTGCATTCTGTAATTTAAGGTGGTGTGAACAATAAGTCCGTCGCGGTAAATATTATATTTTTTCCCATCTTTATTTTTTAAAGTATCCAGGATCTTGCTTACATCCTTACGAACCTGTTCTCTAAAATACGGGGCCAGGCCTTTGTCGTGGCCGTAATTCTTATAATTCAGGACCAAATCTGCAGCCTGGACTTCTCTTTCTCTTTCTTCTGAAATAAAACCATACTTTTCCATCTGGGAAAGCACTACATTTCGCCTTTCTTTACTGCGCTCAGGGAAGATACGGGGATTGTAATAATGTGAAGCTTTAAGCATTCCCACCAATACTGCTGATTCTTCAATATTTAATTCTGAAGTATGTTTTCCGAAGAACTTCATCGAGGCACTCTCTATTCCGAAGGTATTATCGCTAAAGGGAACGGTATTGAAATAAAGCCTGATAATTTCTTTTTTATTATAAGTTTCTTCCAGTCTTTTTGCAATCACAACCTCCTGGAACTTATTCACAACAATTCCCAGGAAACCATAATCTTTTCTGCCGTAGATATTTTTGGCGAGCTGAAGCGTGATGGTGCTTCCACCTCCCGCAGATTCATCCTGGAGTAAAATAGATTTGAAAAACACCCGCATAAGGCTTCGGGAATCAATACCACTATGGTTATAAAAACGAACATCTTCAGTGGCGATAAGGGCATCTATTAGATGCTGTGGAAATTCGTTATATTTTACCGGTTGCCTGTCGTGTATATAAAATTTCCCAATTAATTCACCTTCCGAAGAAAGCACTTGGGTGGCACGGCTTTGTTGAAGTTCACTTAATTCTTTAGAGGAGGGAAGTTTGCCCCAGGCACCAAAATAGATACTTGCCAAAAACAGGATTCCAAGTGCAAATAAACTCCCTATTATAATTAACCCCAACTTAAGTTTGGGTGATTTTTTAATCTTTAATAACAATGACATAGGTTAAATTAACTGCTACAAATTAACGAAGACTTGAAATAAGTAGTTCACTATTTATGCCAACTTTAAGGTTTATTTTAGGATAGTAAAAAAGCCGGTCACAAATTAAATTGTGCCGGCTAATTAAAGGCAAAGTTCATAAGGCTTGGTTTTTATGGTTCTATGACAAAGCTTTTGTGATGCTTCCAGGCTGATGTAAATAGATTGTTTTTAATTACACGGAAATGTTTCCGGCGTTTTAAGAACCCTGCCTTGCGTTGTCCTATTTCCATCATCATGTTCTCCAGGGTTTTCATAATCTAAAAATTTAAAGGGTTGAATTATTAACTTAAATAACGTCTTTGGTTGTCCCAGCTGCTACGGCTGTTTGTTTTCTCGGTGTTTAAAAATGCTCTGCGATTGACTTTTGAAGGTTTCATAATTTAAAATTTTAATGGTTATACTATTAACTTAAATAACGCCTTTGGTTGTCCCAGTTGCTACGGCTATTTGTTTTCTCTGTGTTTAAAAATGCTCTTCTGGTGGTTTTAAAAGTTTTCATCTGTTTAAGTTTTATTGTTTACCTAATAGACTTTTTATTTTTTAATTTGTTACAGTACTATGTATAAAATAGTACTAAATTAACATGATATTAACTATTATACTGGTTTTCAGCAGGAAAGGATAGTGAGGGGGAGTGGTGTTAAATAAAAAATGCGAACCAAAGAGTTCGCATTTTTCTATAAGTAATAAAGAATTGTGATTTAACTACTCTGAATATCTTCAGCGACAGCTTGTACCTCATCCAAGACTCTAAGCAGATTTTCACCCCATAACTTAGCGATTTCTTCTTCGGTATAGCCTCTTTTAACAAGTTCTGCCGTTACATTAAGGGTTTCAGAGGCATCCTGCCAGCCATCAATTCCTCCGCCACCATCAAAATCGGAGCTAATGCCTACATGGTCTATACCTATTAGATCTACCATATAATCTATATGGTCCACAAAATCACTAACGTCTACCGGTTGTATCTCCTCTTTAAGCTTTGCCACCTCAGCTTCAGCAGCAGTTCTGATCTTTTGAAATTCGGCATAATAAATATCTCTGTCTTCCTGGGGCAGGTTTCTAATGCTGTCCCGCTCCAAAATAGAAAAATTCATTTCTTCAGCTTTCTTCTCGTATACTTTGTTTCTTGCTTCAGAAAAAGCTTTGTGTTTTTCGGTATTTACATATCCACTGAAAGCAACAGTTTGAACAACTCCGCCATGTTCTTTAAACAATAATAATAATTCGTCATCTAAATTCCTGCTGTGGTCACATAATTCCCTGGCCGAGGAATGAGAAGCTATAAGAGGTGCTTTGGAAAGTTCGAACATTTGTTTAATAGATTCCTTTGAGGGATGAGAAACGTCTATCATCATTCCGTATTTATTCATTTCAGCGATAACCTCTTTTCCCAGATCGCTTAGTCCGTTGTGAAGCCAAACATCATTTTCTTCCCCTGTATTAGAATCGCAAAGCTGGCTGTGACCCTGGTGGGAAAGAGACATATAGCGGGCACCCAAATCATAGAATTTCTTAACGTTGCCAATATTTTTACCAATTGGATATCCGTTTTCAACTCCAATCATCGCTACTTTTTTACCTGAGGCATGTATTTTTCTAACCTCATCTGATGTAGTTGCGAGCCCAACCTTATCAGGAGCGAGTTCATTTACCAGTTTATGGATAGCAATAAATTTTTGCATGGCATTATTATAGGCTGCCTTAAAGCCTTCTTCATTCATATCATCCTGGCCGGTATAAACAATAAGCCATGCAACATCCAGGCCGCCGGCTTCCATTTTTGGAAGGTTCACCTGGGTGTCCAGGTTCATGCTGTAGTTGCTTTCATCGGTAAAATTATTGATGTTGATATCGGCATGGGTATCAATTGTGATAATTTTATCCTGAATTGTTTTGGCTTTATCCAGCGTCTCCTGGTTGTAGTTTTGAGCTTGTAAACTAAAGGCACCTAACAGCAGTATTAAAGAGGTTTTAAAAATTTTCATGATAGCATTTTATTAATAATTGTTGAAAATAGGAATATTTTTTCAATAGGCATCATATCTACCTTGCTTCATTATGAATAATAAGCATTTATGGGCTTTTTATGTGGGAATTAATTTTTTATAGCCTGTAAATAATTTTGTTTTTTCATTAAGATTTTCAACTACATTTGGTGTTCTTTTAGTCTAATTAATGGAAAAATTTATTGTAGTTGATCAACCTGAAACCTGGAATTTTGAACTGAAGAATGTTCAAATAATTTCAGCGCAGGCTTATCTAACCAATCCCGAATATGCCAAAATTAAAAAGGCCCGAATATTTAATCTGTGTAAGGATTATTCTTATCAATCCCGGGGATATTATGTTTCGCTTTTAGCTGAAGCCCGTGGGCATTTGGCAATTCCTACCGTAACAAATCTAGTGGACCTTCGTGAGCCTAAACTTGTGAAAATCGTTTCTGAAGAATTTGATGACCTCATTCAAAAAAGTCTGAAGAATATTAAAAATCAGGAATTCACGCTCAGTATTTACTTTGGTCAAAATGTTGCTCAAAAATATCGGGAATTAAGTGCAATGTTTCACCGCCATTTTCAAATACCATTTCTACGGGTGAAATTCAATTACACTACCAAATGGAATATAAAGAGTATAAAAGCAATTTCTGAAGCTGAAATTCCCACAGAACATAAGGAAAATATGCGGGATTTTGCCGGGCAGTATTTTTCTAAAAAACGATATGATACTCCGCGCCCGGCAAATGCCGATTATGACCTGGCAATCCTGGTTAACCCGGAAGATCCTGCGCCCCCAAGCAATACAAAGGCGATCAAGAAATTCATTGAGGTTGGGGAGAAAATGGGTTTTTATGTTGAAGTGGTATTCCCAAAAGATCTTTCCCGCCTGTCTGCTTTTGATGCATTATTCATAAGGCAAAGTACCGAGGTCAACAACGATGCCTATGCTTTCGCCCGAAAAGCCCAACAGGAAGAACTCGCAATTATAGATTATCCTGAGGCGATCTTAAAATGCTGTAATAAAGTATTTATGGCCGAAGCGCTTCAAAATGCCGGCATTCCTACACCAAAAACGGTGATCGTGCACAAGGAAAATAAAAACACAGTACTTGAAATCACAGGCCTTCCGGTGGTTTTGAAGTCTCCGGATTCCACTTTTTCTTTCGGTGTAAAAAAAGCAAGCACGAAAAAAGAATACCAGGACATGGTGAATGCAATGCTTAAAAAATCTGACCTCGTTATCGCACAGGAGTTTCTCCCTTCAGAATATGACTGGCGTATTGGTGTTTTAGATAATAAGGTGTTTTTTGCCTGTCGCTATTATATGGCGAAAGACCATTGGCAGATATACAATTGGGACGCTGCCGAGAAGGACAATCAGGACGGGAATGCAGATAGCTTACCTATAGAAGATATTCCGAAAAAAGTAAAGGAAGCTGCCTTGAAATCGGCTAGAATTATGGGAAAAGGATTATACGGAATAGACGTGAAAGAGATTAATGGCCGGGCTTTGGTTATAGAAATAAATGACAACCCGAATATAGATGCCGGAGTGGAAGATGCCCATTATGGCGATCAGGTTTATGTTGAAATTCTGGGTGCTTTGAAAAGCAGACTTGAAAAAAAATAATCATGAAGTATCATCTTTTTGAAGTTTTTGGCATTGAGTTGGAATATATGCTGGTGCGAAAGCGCAGTCTTAAGGTAAACCCGATCGTAGATCAACTGCTTACTAAAAAAAACGGGAGTTTGACCGCTGATATTGATAATGGTCAAATTGAATGGAGCAACGAGCTGGTCGCGCATGTGCTGGAATTAAAAACCAATGGCCCAACGGCAAAGCTGAAAGATCTGGATAAGCTTTTTGCTGAAAATATTCAGGAGATCAATTCCCTGCTCGAAGAGTTTGATACGCTGCTCCTGCCATCGGCTTCTCACCCGTTAATGCAGCCAGAAAGAGAAACTCAACTGTGGAAACATAGTTATAGCAAGGTCTACGCCCTATACAACCGTATTTTTGATTGTAGTGGTCACGGGTGGAGCAATGTGCAAAGCATGCATATTAATCTACCATTTTACAATGATGCTGAATTTGAAAGACTACATGCAGCCGTTAGAATCCTGCTACCTATTATTCCGGGCTTAAGTGCGAGTTCCCCAATTTTTGAAGGAAAAACAACAGGTTTTAAGGATTCCCGCCTGGAAGTTTATAAAACCAACCAGAAAGAGATCCCACAAATGACGGGAAAAGTTATTCCGGAGCAGGTGT
The DNA here is from genome assembly GCF_036568425.1 of Salegentibacter sp. Classification (GTDB taxonomy): domain Bacteria; phylum Bacteroidota; class Bacteroidia; order Flavobacteriales; family Flavobacteriaceae; genus Salegentibacter. The sequence continues at coordinate 64,965 of NZ_DATCSO010000101.1, forward strand.
TCAGTAAAACCGATTATTATCAGCGAATCTTTAAACCTATTAATGCCGCTATAAAACCCTTCGATACTGAAAATATCCTGGATCATCACTTTCTCAATTCAAGGGGAGCCATTGCACGATTTGACAGAAGTGCCGTTGAAATTCGTGTAATAGATATTCAGGAGTGCCCGGCGGCCGATATCGCCATAGCAGTTATAATTATTGAAAGCCTGAAATTGCTGATAAGTGGAGAGTGGATCGCTCTGGAAGAACTTAAGAAATGGCATGAGGATGATCTTTTCGAAATTTTTAATTCGGTTATTCGGGATGCTGAAGAAACCAAAATTAAGAATGGATATTTTTTAGCGATCTTCGGAATTAAAGAAGACACCAGTGTTAAGCAAATTTGGAAAAAACTATACGAAAGAGTTCAATCCCAAATTTCAACAAAACATCAGCATACCATTGAATATATATTAATGAACGGTAGCCTTTCAACCCGGATTCTCCATAAACTCGAAGGGAATTTTTCAGAAGAAAAGATAAAGAAGGTATATGCTGAGCTTGGAGTATGCCTGGCTAAGAATCAATTATTTAAAGTGTGATGTTAATTTTAAGCTGTGAACACGCCTCTAATGAAATCCCGAAAAAATATCAGTACTTATTTTCTCAAAACCGGGATATTCTTAACAGCCATCGCGGTTACGATCCCGGGGCCAAGGACTTATTTGAGTATCTTAAAGTTTTAGGGGATTTTTATAGTAATCTTAATATTAGCAGATTGCTGGTGGAGGTTAACCGTTCGATCCCTCATCCTCATTTATTTTCCGAATTTACCAAAGGACTTCCTTCAGTAGAAAAAAATAAAATAATCGCCTCCTGGTATAAGCCATACAGGGCTGAAGTGGAAGACCGAATTAATAAGTTCATTGATAAAGGGGAGAAGGTGATGCATCTTTCAGTTCATACTTTTACGCCAATTCTAAACGGCGAAACCCGGAATGCAGATATAGGTCTGCTTTATGACCCATCCAGTAAAGTGGAAAAAGTATTTTGTAAAGATTTAAGATCAAACTTAAAAGAAGCAAATCCCGATTTAAAAATAAGGTTTAATTATCCTTACTTAGGAAAGGCTGATGGATTTACAAGCTATTTGAGAAAGAAATTACCGGAGGATTATGCTGGGATAGAATTGGAGATAAATCAGAGCTTTGTTAAGCATAACAGGATGAACGAAAATTTGAAAGAAGCCGTCTTTAACGCCCTTCAAAAAACTTTAAAATAATATAAGCGTATAAATTTTCCCGCAATTAGGTAACCGGAGAATTGCCGAATATTTCATAAATTGAATAAATTTTTTAAAAGATGAAATTTATAGAAGTCCAGGACCTTAACGATGATTCGTTCTATCTTAACAAATCACATATCATGTATGTTGCCTTTCAGGAAGATTCAGGATGTCATATTGGCCTAAGCAATGGCTTACAAATTAAGACCAATGCCAATTACCAGGATTTAAAAGACCTGATAGACGATTGATTAAGTCAAATAAAAACCCCTGAAACCAAAAAGACTTCAGGGGTTTAAAATATTCAAAAGATAAGATTACTTGATCTCCACCACTTCAAGGTCAAATACCAGATCTTTACCTGCTAATGGGTGATTTCCATCAACTACGATAGATTCATCCTTTACTTCCTTTACTACAAGATTCATTTCCTGTCCATCAGGAGTTTTAGAAACAAGTCCCATACCAACTTCTGGCTTTATCTCTTCCGGAAGTTGAGATTTTGGCACCTCCTGGATAAGTTCTTCTCTTGGCTCTCCGTAAGCTTCTTCTTTCGGGATATTTATGGTTTTCTTCTCGTTTACTTCCATATCGATAAGGCCTTTTTCAAAACCTGGAATTAACTGTCCTTGCCCCATAGTGAACTCAATTGGTTCCCCACGTTCTACAGAGCTATCAAAAACCTGTCCGTCAGTTAGTTTTCCGGTGTAATGTACCTTAACCGTGTCATTTTGCTTTACTTGACTCATAATAATATTTTTCGAGTTTAAAAATAGGCTAATCTTCAGCCTTTTAAAGCTGCAAAGGTACAGTTATTAAGGTGAAACCCAAATTATGCCCCAGATAATCCCTTATCTTATGTAAAGATTAACAATGTATTTAAATCAAAGAAATACCAAAAACACGGTAAATCACCCGAACCGCAAGAGGTTGATACACAGTATACAAACCGGTTTAATTGGATTTTTGAATATTAAAAGATACATTTATTAACTTAAATTTAGAATTTCCTTTAATTAACCCCGGAGGTTTACCCAACTTTAACCTGATCTGTTTTATGAAAAAAGGGCAATCTAATTCCAGAAGGAATTTCATTCAAAGTACCAACCTTGTTACTGCCGGAATAACAATTATTCCCCGACATGTTCGTCCGGTTTGGCCACAGGGTATACCATGGCCGCAGCAGTCAAATGCCACAGTACCTTCAGAACTCGATTGGAATTTGTGGCTGGGAACTGCGCCATATAAGGATTATGTAGATGGTCTTGTTCCTTTTAACTGGCGGGGCTGGTGGGATTATGGTACCGGAGCCCTTGGCGATATGGGGTGCCATTTAATTGAAGCCCCCTACAGAGTGCTTAATTTGAATTATCCCAAAGATGTACAAAGCAGCGTAGAGAGTGTTTATGTAGATGAATTTAAACGCGGCTATTTTCCTGAAAGTTGCCCGCCTTCCAGTCATGTTACCATGACCTTTCTAAAAACCGACAAAACAGATTCTGATGTCACCCTACACTGGATGGATGGTGGTATAAAACCGATGCGTCCTCTAGAATTAGGACCTAACGAGACTTTTGGCGATGCAGGTAATGGTACTTTTTATAGGAACCAAAGGTAAAATGATGTGTGGTAGTCATGGTGAGAACCCGCAGTTACTGCCAACTTCTAAAACCAATGAAGTTAGTATTCCTAAAAAATATGAGAGGGTAGAAGGTGGTTCCAATGGTCATTATGGTCAATGTGTTGAAGCCGCTATTGCCGGGGATGGTAAAAAAGAACTTAGTGCGCCTTTCGAAATTTCAGGCCCACTAACCGAAAGCCTTCTCATCGCAAATCTTTCCATTAGAGGTATTGATGTGCGTAAGGAGAAGAAACGGGGAAATGTCGACAAATACTTTGAATATCCCGGCAAAGATGTGAAAATGCTTTGGGATGCAGAAAATATGAAGGTGACCAATCTGGATGAGGTCAACCAGATCGTGAAACGGGACTACCGTACTGATTGGTAATATCTTTAATTAATTCTAAAAAGTTTTCATTTAGAAATAAATTTAGTATCTAATATTAATAATCACAATGCGTTTACTGCAAATATTTATTTTTTTAACGCTTTTCTCGATGCTTACAGGTTTGTCAGGCTGTAATTTTGAAACCAGGAATTCTTCTGAACCTGAAGTTGTGTGGGATAGTCTAGTGGTTACGGCATCGGCATATAACTCCTTAAGCTGGCAAACTGCAAGTGGTGACCCCAGGATCACCGCCTGGGGAGATACTTTAAAAACAGGGTTAAAAGCAATTGCTGTTTCCAGGGATCTAATTAAAAGGGGGCTTGATCATAATACTCCTGTTAAGATTGAAGGTTTTGAAGAGGTTTTTCTTGTAAAAGACAAGATGCATTACCGTTGGAAAAATAAAATTGACATTTATATGGATGAAGATGTACAAAAAGCCAGGGAATGGGGAAGACGAAAAGTGAAAATATATTTTCCAAAAAAACAAGAAGACAGCATTAGATAAAATTCAAATAATGAAACATTATGTGAGAATAGCACTGGAAAAAATTATTTATTTTTTTAAGGTGCATGTGTCTAAAAAACATGATGAATTCCCTTACTACCTTTTAATTTTTATTTCGTTTATAGTCTTTATTGCCTGTATAAATATTTTTGTAGAATTAACTGAGGAATTATCAAGCAAGGCACTGTTAAATTTTGATAACCAGCTAACTGCTTTTATTAGTTCTTTTAGAGATCCTGATTATCATGGTCTTATAAAATTTATTACAGATATAGGAGATCTTTATGGCTATCTAATAAGTACAATTCTCGCTACCACTTTTCTGTTTTGGAAACTTAAGAATTGGAAATTTATCATTCAGCTGGTAGGGGTGATCATCCTGGCTTCTCTTTCAAATATAGGTTTAAAAAAAGCTATAGATCGTGCCCGGCCCGATGCAGAACATCTGGTGGTGGTAGAAAGCTTAAGTTATCCAAGTGGTCATGCGATGAGTGCAATGGCTTTTTATGGGTTTATAATTTACCTCCTTTTTCAAATTAAAATGTCCCGGTTTTTAAGAGGCTTTCTTGTGGTATTTTTTGTCTTGGTTATTCTGGGAATTGGCTTAAGCCGCATTTATCTTGGAGTACATTATCCTTCAGATGTTATTGCCGGTTACCTTGGAGGTTTTATTTGGGTTACTTTTTGTATAGTGCTTTTTAACCTGATAGATCTTTTGAGAAGAAGAAGAAATAGCAATGAGCGGGAAGAAAACCTGGAAAACTAACTCAATCCTTCTTCCTCAATGCAGTTTAAAATGAGAAATTTAAATGGCTTTTAAACTGTGTATCGTTTAATTTTAGACTATCTAATGAACATTAAAAAAATTTATTTTTCTACACCATTTAAAATTGGAGAACTTCTGATCTTTTTTGGGTTAGCACCATATCTTACCGGTATTTATGTGGAAGGATGGCAAAAGGTTATTCCCTTGATAATCATTGCTGTCTTCTTCCTGCTTTTACTTCAACGCTTTACCAATTTTAATAATGCGATCTTCTTTAGGTTCGATTCGGCATATTTCAAAAAAAGTCTTCCCCGGATGGTTTTTATTACCCTGGTAATAATATTTTTTACTGGATGGATTTTCCCCGACCTGCTATTTGAGTATCCCGCAGAAAATTTAAAGAAATATCTAATCACCTTCGTTTTCTATCCTTTAGCTTCAGTAGTACCGCAGGAGTTTATTTACAGAGTTTATTTTTTTGAAAGGTACAAGAAACTTATTCCTTCAAAGTATCTTTTGATGTTTGTCAATGCACTTATTTTTGGCCTTACCCATTTAATTTATGATAATTGGATTGCTCCCATAGCCACCTTCATGGCCGCCTGGATTTTTATCATCAACTACTTTAATTCCAAAAGTTTCCTGAATGTCTGCCTGGAGCATTATTATTATGGGTTTGTAATTTTTACGGTAGGTTTAGAGCATTTTTTCACGTAACCAACTTTCTAAACTCCTAAGTTTCCTAATAACCACCAAAGGATTATAAAAACCACGATCATTCCTTAATACCCGCAATCTCCTCAAAAGTTTTTTAGCTCCCCATCCGGCCAGTAAAGCTCTTGTTATACTTTTCATAGCATTATATAACTGGTTAGTAATTCTAAAAAAAATGGAGATTAAATTTTATGAAAATCCGGATTAGGAAAACTTTAAGCAGCGAGCAGAAAACTTTCCTAAAAAATAGAATCATAGGATTTTTCGTATATTGATAGTTCTTAAAATAAAACTGAATTCTATGAAAAATTTATTACTCTTTGCCATACTTTTTTCTGGCGCTTTTACTTTTGCCCAGCAAAAAGACGCAGAACTAATTAAAAAAATTGATGGTTTTAGCCATCCTGAGTCAGTGGTTTATGATGAAGATCGCGAACTGGTATATATTTCAAATATTGGGGAGAAAAATCCTGGAGATGGATTTATTTCCAAAACAAATCTTGATGGAGAAGTGCTCGAGTTAAACTGGATTACAAATTTGAATGATCCCAAAGGATTGCTTATTCATGAGGATTTACTTTATGTAAGTGATAATACAGATCTAGTAGTTATGGATATAAAAACCGGGAGTATTATAAACCGTATTGAAGTTGAAGGTTCTGAATTTCTTAATGATATAGCAGTAGATGAAGAAGGTAATATCTATATTTCAGATACAGGAAACAGTAGCATTTATAAATTAAAAAAAGATTCTGATAAGGTTTCTCAATGGATTGTTACAGAAGAACTTGAATTTCCCAATGGCGTGCTGGTAGTGGGTGATTATATTTATGTTGCTGCATGGGGTAAGGAAGATGGGGGGAATCTTTTAAAAGTAGCTCTTGATAGTAAAGAGATTATTAAAATTTCAGAAAAACCAATTGGTAACCTGGACGGGATTCAGTTAACCAATAATGATGATTTTTATATTTCAGATTGGGCAACCGGTAATGTTTATAAGGTTGATCTGAAAGGAAAGCACAGCAAAATACTAACTTCAGAAAAAAGTGCTGGAGACATTCTTTATCACGTTGATTCCGGAAAAATGGTTTTGCCCATGAACCGGCAGAATTCGGTTTGGTGGTATCAGATAAATGAATAATCAGATAAATTTTAAAATGCAAATAAGAGACAGGGATGATAGTGATTCTGAAGACTATATTCTTCAGGATAATAAAAAAACCAGGTTTGGCACAGTTTTCATCATAATAATACTGGCGATCTTAATTGCAGCGGTGGCCATCACAGGATTCTATTTTGATTTCTGGTAAACTATTGTTTAATTTCATTGAGGAGTAAAAATGCCTTGTTTACATATTCTTTCTCCAGGAAAATAGCAAAATAATTAGAGGTAGAAATCATTTCAAAAACCGGGATTCCTTCATATGCCAGGAGTTTGAACAGGTAGAAATAAAGTCCCACAGATTGGGAACTGTTTTGGGGTAAAGCAATAGTTATGGAAGAAAGTTCCTCCTTAACAGAGACCCTCACTTCGTTTTTAAAACAGTCTTGTACCAAATCGGTTAGGCTGGATGAAACCAGAATATTGCTTTCCTGGTAATTACTGGAATAGTTAAGATAAACCCCGGTCTGGTCTTTTACCGCTTCCAGCAACCTTGCCTTATTAGCAATAATTGTTTTTGAATTAAGAAAAGTATATTCTGTTATTCCCGACCGTACAACAATATCCCCAAGTTCCCGTAGTTGTCGCATATTGATTTTGGTTCTGCGGGGTGCATACCTGCGTAGGGCCATAATGATTGAGCCCTGTTTTACCGGCTTTTTCATTTCAGCTTCCACTTCAGCCTGGATATCGGCGGCAAGACCACTGAAATTGACGATATCTCTCGCTATCGCATCATCCAGAAATGGTTGATGCCGTATTATATCATGAACACAGGTTGTGATGGTTTTCATTGTTAATTATTATACATTTTGTGCAAATGTATATAAAATGAAATATAATTTTTGTCTCTTTTCTCCTTAAGCCTAATTATGCACTTTCAAACAAATGATGATGAGGGTTTTAAAATTTGGCGGAACATCGGTGGGGTCGGTAGCGAGTATCAGAAACGTGAAATCGATAAGTTGTACCGGTAAGGATAAGAAGTTACTGGTTCTTTCTGCAATGAGCGGAGTCACTAATCAACTTGTAAGTATCACTAAATATATTACATCCGGTAATCTAGCTGGAGTTTCTAAGCTTATTGGGAATCTCGAAACAAAGCATTTTGAGGTGATTGACAATCTTATTCAGGATGAGTTAGTTCAATTTGAAACAAAAAAAGAAATCTCATTAATCCTTACTGAACTGGAGACGGTTACAAAACTCGAATATTCCGAAGAGGTTAATTCCAGGATCGTGACTTCAGGGGAAAGAATGCTTAGCTGTATTTTTTCAAAATACCTTGAATCCTGTGGGATCCAGAATAATTTACTCGATGCTCGTGATTTTATGCAGGTGAACAACCTGGAAAATCCAGATACAGCTCTTGTAAGTACACTTCTTGAGAATACCCTTTCTTCCCTTCCTGAAACCGATATTTATATCACCCAGGGATTTGTTCGACGTGATGAACATACTAAAATAAGTACCTTAAGAAGAGGAGGAAGCGATTATACGGCTACCATTCTTGGAGCGGCATTGAATGCAGAAGAGGTGCAGATCTGGACCGATATAGACGGCTTTCATAACAATGATCCTCGTTATGTGGAAAAAACACATCCCATTGCAGAACTAAGCTTCGAAGAGGCAGCAGAACTTGCCTATTTTGGAGCAAAAATTCTACATCCCCAAACTGTATCACCGGTTATTAATAAAAACATCCCGGTTTACCTTAAAAATACATTTACCCCGCATTTACCGGGAACCAGGATCTCCGGAGAATCAACAGGACAAGGTTTAAAAGCAATTTCTGCAAAAGACGGAATCACAGCCATTAAAATAAAATCTAACAGGATGCTGATGGCCCACGGATTTTTGCGGAAAATTTTTGAGGTTTTTGACCGTAATCAAACGGCTATAGACATGATCACCACTTCTGAGATTGCCATTTCACTAACTATAGATGATAACCGAAATCTGGATAAGATTATTGAAGAGATTGGAGATTACGGAGAGATTATCGTGGAGCGGGACCATTCTATTATTTGTCTTGTTGGAGAAGGGGTGATTGAAGATAAAAAGGCCAGCAGGATCTTTGAACTATTGCATGATACTTCTATTAGAATGATCTCTTATGGTGGTAGTAACAATAATATTTCTTTACTGGTGGCTACCAGTAATAAAATAAACGTGCTTCAAAAACTTCATCAAAAAGTGTTCGAGGTGAAGCCTGTTTACGAATATGTTTAATTCTTTCTGTTAGTGAACAGTTTTTCTGTTCCTTTTGTGTAGTGAAAACCGTCGGTTTGCTAATAATTAGCCGGCGGTTTTATTTTTTTCTTCAATAAACCGGGACATAAAATAAGTGCTACGATGAAGATGATGCTTTAACATAGCACCGATAAAATTCTTTTCACGATGTTTAACCAGATCGTCCATGAGTTGTAATTTTTGCTGAAATTTCTTTCGAAAAATTTCAACTGAAAAACGGGAGTTAATTATATCAAAACCACAGGCCTGCGTAGCGTTCCACTTTGATTCATCCCGATATAATTTAACAGCAGCATCAGAAAATTTTTCGAGATCATTTTCAATAAAACCATTCCAGGGAAAATCGCCCGGGATTCCTTCGGCTCCTACTTGAGTAGTGATAGCGGGCGTACCGCTTTGCATTGCTTGTATTAATTTACCCTTTAACCCGGCCCCAAATTGTAGTGGCGCGAGACATATTCTGGCTTTTTTCATTTCTGTTACCGCATTATCAGCTCTTCCGTGCACTAAAAATCCATTTTTTTTATCGTTTAATTTGAAGATCTTTTCAGAGGGATAGGCTCCATAAATATGCAAATTAGCTTCAGGAAGTTGTTTCCTTATTAATGGCCAGATCTTTTCCTTCAAGGTAAATACAGCATTTCTGTTGGGCTCATGAAGAAAATTCCCAATGCTTATAAAATCTTTTCTTTCATTAAAACCCGGCAGGGAATCACCTTCTTCCGAGGTGATTTTTTTTAGCATAAAAGGTAAATAAAGCAGGAGGCTTTCAGGAATATTAAATTCACTGATGAGTAATTGGTTTTCAACTTCAGATATGATCAGGCTCAAATCACTGCGATAAATTGAAGCTATCTCCCTTTTTGTAAGATCTGAAGTTAAATAGATCTCTTTGGGATTCCTTTTTTCTTTGTACGCCTGATGTCGCCCTTTTCTAATAAAATGAAGGTCTTCGGTATCCAGAATCTTAAGGGCACCGGGACAAAATTTATCAACCCTCCAGCTAAATTGTTCCTCCGTCATAAACCTGTCAAATAACACTATATCAGGTTGTAAGTCTTCAATGTAGCTATCAAAACCAGAAGAGTTCAGCTGAATGTTTTTTGTTATTAATCCCAGGTTTTCCAGTTGAGGAACAAAGGTAGTTCGGGTTGCAGTGGTGGAAAAATGCACCTCATAGTTTTCCTTCAGAAAAAAATCAATTAACTGCATCATTCGGGTGCCGGCGGCCGTAGAGGTAGGTTCTGGCCATACATAGCCTATAATGAGCAATTTTTTCATAGTTAGATCTTATTTGCAGTGCAAAGATAATTTAAATGCTTCCCGCTAATAGCATAGAACCAACAATCCATAATATTAGCGATACTACGCCTCCAATAATTAAGAAATGCTTGAAACGGTAAATTCCCATTCCATAGATAATAGTATTGGTTTGATAACCCACAGGAGTAAAGAAACTAAAATTTGCTGCAAACAACACGGCAAGAATAAAGGGTTTGGGGTCCATTTTTAAAGCAAGAGCAATGGTAATTGCAATAGGGGTGATAATTATCGCGGTAGCGTTATTAGATACAAATCCACTCATAATCATGGTGACCAGAAATAACAACCCAATGGTCACAATATTGGTTCGTTCTGTGAATAGTTCCAGTAATTGATTAGAAAGCCATTGATCAGCCCCGGTATTACTCATGGCAACGCCCAGCGGTATCATTCCTGCTAAAAGAAATATAATTTGCCAGTTTACCCGGGAATAAATTTTACTCAGATCTATGCATTTAAAGTAGATCATTAAAAAGCAACCTACCAGGGCGCTTTTAAGGATAGGAAAAAACCCAAAGGCTGATAAAGCAATAACCAACAAAAGAATAAACAGGCTTAAGTATCTCTTTTTGCGATCGCTTACTTTTATATCCGGGTGTTCCTGGAGTATCGTTACATTTTCTATTTTTATAAGTTCCTCCAGGACACTTTTTGTTGCCTCTACAAGCAAGCGGTCTCCAACTCTGAGTTCTATCTGGCTGCGGGATTTATCAAAAATCCTACGTCGGGGATTCATAAAATTCCTTCTTTTTCTTATAGCAAGAGGCACCGCTCCATATAACTCATGCCTCCCCACATGTTTTAATCTTTTACCCACCAGGGGGGAATTAGGCAGGATTAATAATTCTACTACCTGAACATTTTCATCCAGGTCGGTATCCTTTTCATCATCATTTTGGGTGAGTTTTTTATCTTTTATTACTGATATTCCTTTTGTTTTTTTTAGCTTCATTAGGTACTGAAGGTTGCAGCGTAACAGAAATTCATCGGCTTCTTTAATGCTGATATCCTTCCCCGGTTTGTCATTTATTATACTTTCTCTCTTTAATCTTAAAACTTCAACTTCAGGATTATTTTGAAAGAAGGTATCTTCTATATTTTTCCCTATTAGGTTTGAATCTTTTTGAATGATGATTTTGGTGATAAATTCATCCAGGTCATATACATCGGTGTAATGAGAAGGTTTTTTATTTGGCAGGAATTTGATCATTAAACTAACCACGACAATAGTTATAGCCATAAAGATTACACCATACCAGGTGAATTCGAAAAAACTAAAACGCTCTATACCCCGGTCTACAGCTACAGCATTTACAATAAGGTTGGTAGAAGTTCCCATCAACGTGCAACTTCCGCCAATAATTCCTGCAAAAGAAACAGGTAAGAGTAACTTTGAGGCTGGTATATCGTAACGCAAGGAAAGTTCATTAATGATTTTAATGAAAACAATCACTACTGCAGTGGTATTTATAAAAGCCGAAATTCCACCTGCAATAAACATAAAAGCCGGAACCATTAGATAAACCGGTAAACCGCGCAACTTCCTTAACCCATTTGCCAGCCAATCTATTACTCCGTTGGTTTCCAGACCAATAGCCATTATCATAAGTGCTAGTACCGTAATAGTGGCAGGACTGGAAAAACCGGATATAGCTTCTTCTGGACTAATGATATTGGTTACCAGCAGACTTACCATGATAAAAAAGGCAATTTTATCTACCGGAAATAATTCAAGGGCGAAGAGAACAATAACAATTCCCAGAATTATAAATAAAAGGAGAATCTCGGTAGTCATATCTAAATTTAAACATAAAATTAAACTAGAAGGAATAGCTGTAAGAATTCTTTAGAATTATTTATGGCTTAATTCATTAAGGGTAAATTCTCCATATAGCCTACCCAGAAAAAATTTAGTAACTTGAATTAAAATGAATTAGTTATGAGCAGAGGATTTGTAAAAGAAGAAGACCAGGAAGAAGCTCCCTTAATACCACCTCGTGCAGCCTTGCCTGATGGGGTCACAAATTATGTGACTCCCCACGGATTTAATTTGTTGCAGGAAGAAAAAAAAGAACTTGAGCACCAACGCACTTCTATTAAAATTAAAAATGAAGCTGAATCCCGAAGAGCAAAATCGGTTATAGACGGAAAATTAAAATTGCTCAATGACCGTATCGCTACAGCCCGAATTCTGGATCCTCAGTCCCAGGCCAAAGATGAAGTGAGGTTTGGCGCCAGGGTGAAATATAAACAGAAAGAATCTGGGGAAATTCAACAATTTACGATAGTAGGTGTGGATGAAGCCGATGTAAAGAAACAGAAAATTGCTTTTATTGCTCCCATTGCTAAGGCGGTAACCGGAAAAAAAGTTGGAGAGTTTGTAAAATTCAGCTTAGGTCCGGAAATCCGTAATCTGGAAATTCTGGAAATTTCTTATTAAAGTTGTAGCTTGTTATTTATTAGGTATTTAATTATTTACAAATGAAAAAAACTTACTTAACCACCTTAAACCTTCAGCAGGTTGATATAGGCCTTCTTGTTTTCAGATTGGCTATCTCTGGTCTAATGTTAACTCACGGAATTCCAAAACTAATTCGGTTTTTTGGTGATGCTCCCATACAATTTGCAGATCCGATAGGAATAGGGGAGGTTACCACTTTTACCTTAGCTGTTCTGGCAGAGTTTGTATGTTCATTATTAGTGATTATTGGATTGGGTACCAGGTTCGCGGTAATTCCTTTAATCGCTACAATGGCCGTGGCGGCTTTAATAGTTCACGTTCCCGATGGTTTTGATAAACAGGAACTACCCCTTTTATTTTTATCGGGATGGATTTTATTGTTTTTCACGGGCGCAGGAAAATATTCTCTAGATCATTATTTTCTGGCGAAAAAAAGAAAATAAAAAACGGCTTTCCGGGAAGGAAAGCCGTTTATAATTTAGCCAGTACTACTTATTGTTCTGAATCCAGCATCGCGAAGAATTTATCCAGGTTTGGAATAATCACAATTCTGGTTCTTCTGTTCTTAGCCATATTCTCAGGAGAATCATTATCTACAAGTGGAGAATAACTACTTCTTCCTGCCGCAATAAGTTTTGCAGGATCTACATCATATTTATCCTGTAATAACCTTACAATAGATGTGGCTCTTCGTACACTTAGATCCCAGTTATCTTTTAGGTAAGAACCTTCTACCATTGTACGATCGTCGGTATGGCCCTCAACCATAACTTCCATGCTTGGTTCAGAGTTAATAACTTCGGCAAGCTTCTTCAATAGCTTGTTTGCATCGTTTCTAACCCTATAACTACCATCACCAAAGAGGAGTTTGTCAGATACGTTAATCATTACCACGGTCTTGTCTACGCTAATATCCACATCATCTTCTTCTGATCCTTCAGAAATAGATTGCTTTAAGTTGTGAGATACTGCGAGGTTAATAGAATCTTCCAGGGTTTCGGCTTCTGCAACTTTTTCCGGATCCATTTTGGCGATCGTTGCCCGCATTTTCGCCTTATTATTATTAGACATCACGGTAAGATCGTTCATTTCCATTTTTTCATCACTTTCCTCACGTAGGGAATTGATTTTAGCATTGTACTCGGCAACACGAGCTTCAACTTTCGCGTATTTTGCTTCAATTTCTTCCTTTTCTACCTGTGTTTTTTGCAGAGTACTTCTGGTATCGTCTAATTCAGATTCCAGTTCCACATATTTTTTCTTTGAAACACAAGATGTCAGCATAGCTGCTGATAAAACGGTAATTGCTACTGTTTTTCTCATAGTTAGTTTATTTTATTTTAAGTCCAATTAAGTGTTAGTTTATATGATTTTTGGACGCACCAAAGAAAACGAGACGGATTCCCTTATCGTATTTATTTTTACCGTTTAACGTTTTTTTAAGGGAGATTTATCATTTCGTTGTAAGAAAACACTTTCAATGACAGAGCGGTTTTTTAGCCTTAATTAAGCTGATAAATAACCCTGGAAGCAATGGCAATGGTTGATGCTAGTGGTTTTATTCTCCAATCTATTCCTCTCCTAATCAACCTCAGTTAACTAAGAGATAGGTTCCCGGGAAATAAATTCGAGGAGATCTAGCGATTTCTACCTAACAACTTCAAGCGGGCTTTAACAGAAATTTATTGAAAATCTCTCTGCAAAAACACTTATTATGGGCTAAATTTGAAGGAAAGCCTTATAAAAATTGAATAAGAAGTCAGGAAAAACAGGATATAAAATTTTAAGAATCCTCGCAAAAATCTTTGCGGGGGTTCTTGTTTTTATCTTATTGCTTATATTATTCATAAGATCTCCCTGGGGCCAAAACCTTCTCGTAGATAAATTTACTTCCTCCATTGCAAAAAAAACCAATACCAAAATAGAAATTGATCGCTTGTTCCTAACCTTTTCAGGAAACATCAATTTAGATGGGTTATATCTTGAGGATCAAAAAGGTGATACTCTTATTTATTCTAAAAGTCTGGAGGCCGATGTTCCTTTTTGGCCTATTATCCGAGGCCAAGGCATTAGCATAAATTACCTTGATTGGAATGGAGTGACGGCCAATATTCACCGGGAAGATTCTTTGGAAGGCTTCAATTTTGATTATTTGATGGAAGCCCTGGCAGGTTCAGGTACAACAACTAACAACCAGGATACTACTCAAACTGCTCCAATTCAAATCGAGATCGGGGAAGTATCCCTAAACAATTTTAATCTGAGTTATCATGATAAAGTTTCAGGTATTGATTCTGAAATAAAGGTAGGTAGTTTAACTCTTGAAATGGATAAAACCGACCTTGAAAGTATGAATTTTCAGATTGCCGATTTGGAAATAGAAAACAGCTTAATCGATTACCATCAGAGGAAAGCTTTTCCTGAATCTGATAAGGAAGCGCCACCTTTGCCAAAGCTTTCAGCTAATTCTGTGCGGCTGGAAAATATTGAAGCCAGGTATAATTCGGTTCCTGATTCTTTGAAAGTCCGGGCCGATATTGGAAGATTTTTATCTTTAAATCCAAACCTGGATCTTCCAAATAATCGAATGGCTGTAGATCAAATCGACCTGGAGTCTTCACAAATAGCAGTTAATATTCAAACCAACCCGAAGAGAATTAATGCTTCGCCAAAAACTCAGGAAGGTTTTACCTGGCCGGAATATTATTTAAAACTGAAAGAATTAAACCTGGAAAATAACAGCTTTACTTTTACCCAAAATGCTAAAGATCCTCAGGAAAATATATTTGATCCAACGGCTATTGCATTGGAAAATATATATCTACAGGCGACTGATTTTCTTTTTGAAGAGCAAAACGCTCACTTAAACCTTGAAAAGCTAAGCTTTAATGAATCAACTGGTTATGAACTCAATGAATTTTCCGGAGAGTTCTTATTATCAGATAGGGAGATGAAGTTTTATGAACTACAACTTCAACTAAATCAGAGTAATCTTCGGGGGGATTTTTCTGCCCAATACTCCTCTTTAAACGATTTTATTCAAAAGCCGGAGAACTCTAAACTTTCCGTAAACCTACCACAGATCAATTTCGATATTAATGATCTTTTTAAATTACAACCTGATTTAAGACAAAATGAATATATCCAGGCTCTCAGCAAGAATATGGTAAACGGCCAGATTCAGGCGCAGGGAAGTCTTGCTGATCTTTCTGTTTCAACAGCAAAAATATATTGGGGAGAAACTTATATCAATGCAAATGGGCGTATTAAAAATGCCAGCGATCCTGAAAGAATCAGTTTTAATTTCCCAAATGCAAAGTTGGTTTCAAATAGGCGAGATCTTCAAGGCTTCGTGAATGAAACTGAGTTGGGCTTTAGAATTCCTAATGATGTAGATCTTCAGGGACAGCTAAGTGGATCCCCAACAAATATTAGGGCCGATGTTATCCTGAATTCCAGTGACGGAAAGATCGATCTTGAAGGAAATTTCAGAAATGATGCAGAGATGGCTTTTAAAGCTGACCTTAGGACCACAGGACTCAATTTGGGAAATCTGCTCAGCAATAAAAGTATGGGCTTAATGAATTTAGACCTTACTGCTTCGGGATCGGGGGATAATATGAATTATATGGATGCCGAAGTAGAAGCAATGATCAATTCCTTTACTTATAATGATTATGAAATAAATGACCTGCCGATTACAGGAGAACTGGAAAATGGACAGGGAATGTTTAATAGTTCTTACCGCGACGAAAACCTTGATGCTACACTAGACGCCTATGTTCAACTCGATTCAATAGCTCCCGAGGCCCAAATCGATCTTAATATGGAGGGAGCCGACCTTCAGGCCCTGGGATTCACTTCCAGGCATATTAAAACAGGATTCAAATTAAAAGGGAATTTTAAAGGTAATGCAGAGAATTATGAGGTAGATGCTCAGCTTACCGATGCAATTGCAGTATATGATAACGAACCTTATTTTGCAGGAGATCTTAATCTGGATGCACACGTAACTCCAGATACTACTGCTTTACACATCAATAACAGCATTTTGGAGCTTAGTCTGGAATCAAATTCCGACCCTATTGGTTTTGCTGAAGCTCTTGAACGTCATTATTTGAGTTATTACACCGATAAGGAAATTGATACGGCTAAAAATCCCGTAAATATCAAAATGAGAGGAGAAATACGTCAGGATCCCATCTTAACCGATGTTTTCATTTCAGGCATTGAAGAAATGGATACCATCTCTCTGAATATGGATTTCAGGGAAAAGGAACGTAAATTGACTACAGCTGTTAATTTTCCTAAACTTCAATATGGGTCCAATGTAATAGATAGTCTTGCTTTCAGAATGAATTCTGATAAGGAAGACCTGGATTTTGAGTTTGGTTTTAATTCCCTGGAAGGTGGCCCTCTTTTGGTAAAAAAAACTTTCCTTCAGGGAAAAATGCAAGACCAGAAGTTGTATCTGGACTTTGTGGCTAATGATAAGGATAGTCTTTTAGTGCATGTGATGACAGAAACCAGCAGGCAGGGAGACAGTGTGATGGTAAGTTTAAATTCTTCTGAATTAATCCTGAATAAAAATAAATGGGAGGTTCCGGAGAATAACAGCATCGTATATACGCAGGACAATCTTGAATTCAACAATTTCAGAATTAGCAGAAATCAGCAGGAAATAAATATCGATAATGCTTCTGTAAAAACAAATAAGAAAAATATCTCCCTAAATTTTAAGAACTTTAATCTGGCTACTATTTTCAACTATTTTAATCCTGAGCAGGAACTGGCAGGAGGGAAGATGGATGGAAGTTTGGTTATGGAAGACCCCTTTGGGAGTACCGCGATGCTGGCTGATTTAAAAGTAAGAGATTTCAGAGTAATGGAAGCACCTCTCGGGGTATTAACTCTTGATGCAAGCGCCAAAGGTGGAGGAAATTATGCTATGGATCTTTCAACAAAGGGAGGAGAATTGGATATGGATCTAACCGGGGAATATGCGGCAAATGAAAAGGCAGCTCAATTAAACCTGAATCTTCAAATAAATGACCTACAGTTAAGCGTTCTGGAGCGTTTTTCTCAGGGAGAGATTAAGGAGACCAGTGGAAGTATTACTGGAAATGTAGAAATTAAAGGTACTACCCTGGAGCCCGAGTATTCCGGCACCTTGAATTTTCACAATGCAGGTTTTAATGTAGCAAGTTTAAATGCAGCTTTTGAGCTTAGACAGGAAAAAATAGATATTGATAACGATGGAATCTATTTGGATGATTTCACCATAAGAGATAGAAATGATAATGAATTCGTGGTTTCAGGGGATATTTTAACAGAAACTTACTTAAACCCGGAATTCGATCTGAGACTGGAAGCAAATAATTTCGATGCCCTAAATTCTACAAGAGAAGACAATGATCTTTTCTACGGGAAAGCAAATTTTGATGTAGATGCCAGGATAACGGGCGATCTTAAGCTTCCCAGGATAGACGGTAATCTTAGGGTAAATTCTAATACAGATCTTACTTATATAATGCCTGATGCCGATCTGGAAATGGTGGAAAGGGATGGTATTGTGCGGTTTGTTAATCGTGAAGACCCGGATGATATTTTAACAGGAAATACCGAAGAAGCAACGGCAGTTGTATCGGGAATGGTTGTAAATACGCTTATCGAAATAGATGAAGATGCGGTGTTCACCATTATTATTGACGATAATACAGGAGATAATTTTAAAGTTGCAGGGGAAGGCGAGCTAACCTTTAACATAGCTTCAAATGGCCGAACCAGTCTTTCCGGGCGTTATGTGATGAACCGTGGCCATTATGAAATGAGCCTTTATGAATTGGTTAAAAGAGATTTTCAAATCGTATCGGGAAGTAGTATTTCCTGGTCTGGCGACCCTATGGAAGCAAGGTTGGATATTAGCGCACTTTATGAGGTGGAGACCTCTGCAACTTCTCTTATGACTAGTGGAGCGACCACTGATGTTAGTGGACGTTTCAGGCAGGAATTACCATTTCAGGTATATCTTAATGTAGATGGAGAACTTATGCAGCCCGAATTAAGTTTTAACCTTGATATGCCAGAAGCACAGCAAGGCGCTATTGGTGGACAGGTCTATGGCAGAATTCAACAACTTAACCAGCAAGAAGCTGAACTTAACAAACAAGTATTTTCATTACTTGTTCTGAACAGGTTTTTCCCTGGAGGAGGAAGTGATGGTAGTCGTGGTGGCACTATAAATATTGCCCGAGATAATTTAAATCAGGCCTTATCAGATCAATTAAACAGATTTTCAGACCAGTTGGTTGGAGACACCGGAATAGAATTAAACTTTGGAGTAGACAGTTTTACCGATTACCAGGGAGAAAGTCCGCAGGAGCGCACTCAGGTAGATATAACCGCCCGCAAGCGTCTTATGGATGACAGATTGATCGTTAGTGTAGGAAGCCAGGTAGATGTCCAGGGAAGTAGTCCTACAGGAGAAAGCACTCCAATGATAGGAAATGTAAGCCTGGAATATTTGTTAACTGAAAATGGACGTTTCCGGCTTAAAGGCTTCCGAAGAAATACTTATGAAAATGTTATAGATGGACAGATAATCATAAGTGGAATCGCCCTTATTTTCACCCGGGAGTTCAACAAATTCAAAGAATTGTTTGAAAAAGAATTGCAAGAAACTCAGGAAGAAAAATAAATATGCTTAACAGAAAAATCATATTAAAAACTTTAGTGCTTGTTATTGCCGGGATTCTTGTGCAAGCCTGTAATGTAAAGCGTTTCATTCCTGAAGATGAGCTCCTTTATACCGGCGCAGAAATTAAGCTGGAGGCAGAAGACAGTATAAAAGCGCAGAACAGGATAAAAGACGAAATTGAAGCAGTACTAACCCCAGACCCAAACACAAAAATTTTGGGAAGCCGTCCCGGATTGTATTTCCATTATAAAGCACAACGGGAAAAACCGGGATTCATCAATAAATTCCTGAATGATAAAATAGGAGAGGAGCCGGTTTACACTTCAGATGTAGATTTGAGCCAAACTTCAGATTTAATTAATAACCGCCTTGAAAATCGTGGTTTTTTCTACAGTGACATTGGTGCCTCAATTGAAGAGGATTCTACAGCAAAAAAAGCTAAGGCGATCTATAAAGTTAATTTATCCAGGCCCTATAGACTGGAAAATTTTGAACTGGATACCGATTCCCTGGATATATATCCGGAAATTAAAAAAAGTCTCAACGATACCTATATCGAACCAGGAATGAGATTTGACCTCACTATCCTTAAAGCCGAACGGGAAAGAATAGATAAACATCTAAAAAGCCGTGGTTATTATAACTTTAATCCCTCCTTTTTGATTTTTGAAGCAGATACCAATCAATATGATAACAAAAAATTCAATCTTTATTTGAAACTCAAGAAAAAGGTTCCGAAGCAAGCTATAATCCCTTATAGAATTGAAAAGGTAAATATCTATGCTAATTACGAAGTAGGAGCCGATAGTATTCCACGGGATACGCTAAGATATGGGAACAAAAATTTTATTCAGGAGCCGGAATTTTTTAAACCAAAATATCTTGAGCCCTATATTTTGATTGAGGAGGGGCAATATTTTAATCCGGATGATTCGCGTAATACCGGCAGAAGGCTTGGTTCAATTGGTGCTTACAAATTCGTGAATATTCGTTATAAAGAAACAGATACCATAACTAAAGATAGTCTTGGTAATCTGGAAGCCAATATTTATTTATCACCCCTTAATAAAAGATCAATAAGAGCTGAATTACAGGCTGTAACAAAATCCAATAATTTTGCTGGTCCAGGTCTTGCGATCACTTTTACCAACCGAAATTTATTTCATGGGGGAGAGATTCTCAATATCACAGGGAAATTCAATTATGAAAAACAGGTTTCCGGGGGAGATCAGCGCGGTTTAAGCAGTACCCAACTTGGCCTTGAAACCGATCTGATATTTCCGCGTTTATTATTTCCTGTGAAAATAGACCATCATTGGTTTAGATATTCTATTCCTAAAACCAAAGTAAGTTTAGGCGGTGATTATTTAAACCGAAGCAAGCTTTTTAGTATGCTCTCTGCCTCGGCCAGGTTTGGTTATTATTGGGATGCCAATCGTTATGTTAGTCACGAATTTAACCCTATCTCCCTAAATTACCTGAGATTGGCTAACACTACTCAAGAGTTTAGAGATATTCTGGATGATAATCCTTATTTGCGCAATAGCTTTAATCAGGAATTTATTTCTGGCTTAACCTATTCTTTTATTTACAACGGGCATATAGACCCATGGAAAAAGCATCAGTTTTTCCTGCATTCCACTCTTGATGTCGCGGGAAACAGT
Source organism: Salegentibacter sp. (assembly GCF_036568425.1). Lineage (GTDB taxonomy): Bacteria > Bacteroidota > Bacteroidia > Flavobacteriales > Flavobacteriaceae > Salegentibacter. The sequence continues at coordinate 85,789 of NZ_DATCSO010000101.1, forward strand.
GTAGATCTATTAAGCAATAAAGACGATCCCAGGCCACGCAATTTTTTAGGTTTGGAATATGCACAATATGCTAAAGCCGATATTGATTTTAGGTACCATTTTCTAATAAAGGGAGAAAGCAAAATAGCAACCAGGATATTTGCCGGATATGGAATTCCGTATGGTAATTCTGAAGTTTTACCATTTACCAAGCAATATTTTGCTGGAGGTCCATATAGCGTAAGAGCATTCAGGATACGATCTTTAGGCCCCGGAACTTATAATCCGGAAGAAAGTGATGAAAGTTCCTTCTTTGACCAGGCAGGAAACATCCGGCTGGAAGCAAATGCCGAATACAGATTTCCTATAGTATCATTTCTGAAAGGTGCTGTTTTTGTAGATGCCGGAAATGTTTGGAACAGTAAATCTAATGAGGAATTGCCGGGAGGAAAATTTGGTTCAGACTTTTTAAATGAGCTAGGAATTGGCGGAGGAGCTGGCCTAAGAGTAGATATTCAAAATTTCGTTATTCGTTTTGATCTTGCTATTCCCTTTCATAATCCCGGCTTAGATAAAGGGGAGCGCTGGACTTTTGCGATAGATGAACCAGTGCTTAATTTTGCGATTGGTTATCCTTTCTAATGCTGCACTTTTTCACCATAGCAGAGATCTCCAGCATCGCCCAGGCCAGGAACAATATAGCCATGCTCGTTTAGTTTTTTATCTATGGCCGCGATCCATAATTTTGTATTTTCAGGAAAATTTTGAGAAATATATTCTACTCCTTCCTCGGCGCCAATCACAGAAACAAGATGAATTTGTTTTGGAGTACCCATTTCCTGTAAAGCATTAAAAACATTCACAAAAGACCGGCCTGTAGCCAGCATCGGGTCAGCGAGAATAAGGGTTTTTCCTTCCAAAGAAGGGGAGGCGAGATATTCTACTATTATTTCAAATCTTTCATCATCAAAAGGATGATGGCGATAAGCAGAAATAAAGGAGTTTTCGGCCTCATCAAAATAGTTAAGTAATCCTTCATGCAATGGCAATCCCGCTCTCAAAATACTGCAAATCACAATATCTTTTTCGGGAAGATGCATTGATGCAGCGCCCAAAGGGCTATTGATGTCAATCTTATTATAATTTAGGGATTTACTTAACTCGTATCCTAGAATTTCTCCCAATCTTTGAATATTTCTTCTGAACCGCATTCTATCCCTTTGAATGCTTACGTCCCTTAATTCGGCTAAAAATTTGGATGCGATGGAATTTTGTTCCAAAAGGTGTTGAACCTGCATTTTTTATGAATTTTAGCAAATATAAGAAATACAACACCCAATTTAGATTAAAATTAATTCCCGTAATTTCGTAATCTCTTAATTTGGCTATATTTTTGATATATATCGCTCAAATTCAATTCAGTTATATGAAATCGGGACTACTATTTTTTATTATGTTATTGGCAGGACTGGGAACTTATGCCCAGATCGAGATTCCCAGGACAACAAATACCGGAGGACTATTAAAAGCCGAACCCGAAGCAAAAACTGGCTTTCCTATAATTAAGGCTGAGGAACCTAAAGAGAGTAAATATCTTCGCAAGGATAAACCCAAAACAATCGATTTCAGGCAAACTAATGATGAGTTAATTACCGCCGGGGAAGTGGTTGAAAAGAAATGGGAAAAAGACCGCGATATAAAAAACGCGTATAAAGAAAATCAATATCTGGGGGATTTTACAACTGGAGGAAAATTTGTGGAATTGTATGCCCGGGATCACGAATATGTTGATGGAGATAAAGTAAGGGTTATTATTAATGGCGTTGAAATACGCAGCATTAGTCTTGGTGCAGGTTATTATCCCATCCTTGCGAAACTTGAAAGTGGCTTTAATAATATTGAATTTGAAGCCTTAAACCAGGGTACATCTGGGCCTAATACTGCTGAACTTAAAGTATTGGATGAAGATGGTAAACTTGTGACTACCAAGGTCTGGAATCTTCTTACCGGCGCCAAAGCAAGCCTTATTGTTGTAAAAAAATAACTACTGGTCTTAACAGAATCACCTGTATTTTTACTAACTTTAATAGATGTACAGAAGCTTAGGTAACATTTGTTACACTATGAGTTGTGCAATAATTTTATATTCGGGCGCTTCACTAAATTAACAGGCTTGCAATTAAATTATGGATAAATTAAACATATTTAAGACTATATCTAAGATTTTTCTTGGATTTATTGTATTTATCGTACTCTTGTTTGGAGGACTTATTCTCTTTGTTGAATCTCCAGAACTCTTTATTAAGGATAAGATCGCTGCTGCCGATTGGGAGCCCAAAACTGTAGATGAAGATCTTAAATATAATATTTTAGATAGTGAAGTTGAATATGGGTATCGTTTAGTAGCTGAATCTGCCAAATTCATGGGGCCTGGTGCAGATCAACCCGAAATGCGCTATGCCGGCAATAATCTGGCTTGTGTAAATTGCCATTTAAAAAATGGTACCCAGGCTGGCTCCGGATCCTGGGTAGGTGTTTTGGAAAGGTTTCCTTATTACTCCAATAGGGATGGAAAAGAATCTACAATTCAAGACAGAATAAACGGTTGTATGGAACGCAGTATGAATGGAAGAAAACTCCCCATAGACTCTAAAGAAATGAGTGCCATAGTTGCTTATATGGATTATATAAGTGAAGGTATACCCGAAGAAAGAAAAGCTGAATTTAAAGGTTATCCTCCTATTGAACTTCCGAATTTTCCCGCCGATCCAGAAATAGGTAAAGATTTATATGCTAAAGAGTGTGCGGTTTGTCATGGGGAAGACGGGCAGGGGCAGAGGCTGGCCGAAGCTGAAAAAGGCTATTTGTACCCGCCACTTTGGGGTGACGATACTTTTAATCACGGGGCAGGTATGCACCGGGTGATTACTGCAGCGGAATTTATAAAAAGCAATATGCCCTTCGAACAGGCAACCTGGGATAACCCGAAATTAACAGACGAAGAGGCATATCATATTGCAGCCTATATAAACAGTTTCGATAGACCTCAAAAAGCGAATACCGAAGAGGATTTTCCTGATAAGAAATTTAAACCGGTTTCAACACCCTATGGCCCCTGGGTGGATGATTTTTCTCCTGAACAGCATAAATATGGACCTTTCCCACCAATCATTAATTATTACAAGGAAAAATATGGTATTACAAAAAGTAAGTAAGGCGGCTTAATCAGCCAGGTCCTCTAGGCGTTGAATTTCCGAAACTGTTGTCCTTATCTCCTGTAATTGCTTTTCCAGCATTGCTTTGGTTTCTGGAGAAAAGGCCGTTTTCTCTAATTTTTTTTCATATTCCTTCAGGCTTGCTTTTTCCCCTCGAAGACATTCTTCCAGAACCGCTTCATCATCATCTTTGGTGAATAGGGTTTTAAGGTCTATCCAGGTACGATGTAAATCTGCCGTTGCGCTACCTTTTTCTTTTGGTTCTGCATTGAGAGCTCTTAATGCCTTATGAATTTCGGTCGCAAACCTATTTCGCCTTACCGCTTGTTTCATTAGAAATTCTTTTAAATTCTCACTGTCTGCTTCTTCCAAAACTTTTTTATAGCCTTTTTCAGCATCATAGTTTTTCTCTAAAAGTTCTTGCAAACTATGGATTCGCTCCTTTTGGCTTTCTTCTTTGGCAGATTCTCTTGTGGTTTTCATAATTAGTTCATTTTAAAAAGGTTAATACCTTTAAATTTACGACTTCGGTATTTAACAACCATTGGTTTTAAATGGGTTTTAACAGAATTTGATTTAAAATATTCTTCTTAAATTTATATCGCTAACCACAATCAACTATAGCTATGAAAAAAGTACTTATTGCCATAGACTACCATCCCATTTCTGAAGAAGTTGTAAATGCCGGATATGATTTAGCTAAAAAAATGGGGGCAGAAGTATGTCTTATTCACGTACTGGCCGATGTGGCGTATTACGGCATGCAATATCAACCTTTTTTGGGTTATGAAGGCTATAATGAAACAGCAATAGATCTAAACGTTGCTTCAGAAATGAGAGAGGTAGCGGAAGATTATCTGGATAAAGCCGCAGCGCATTTAAATGATGAAAAAGTAGGGAAACATCTTGCTGAAGGAGATACAGCTCGGGCAATCCTGGATTATGCCGAAAAATGGCCGGCAGATCTAATTGTAATGGGAACCCATAGTCATTCTTTTCTGGAGAAACTCTTTGTGGGAACAGTGGCGGCACAGGTACTGGAAAAGACAAAAATTCCTGTTTATATGGTGCCTGTGAAAAAATAAATTGCTTTTCTTTTTTTCTTTAAAGAAAATTTTTCCTTTTAAACCCATAAAAAGTTGATTTTATGAGTTTAAAATACATTTTAATTAGGATAAGCTGAAGCCAGGCACTAATTTTGCACACTAAGAAATATAATGCAATAGTTGTATTTTCGATTATAAAACATTATAATATCCTTATTACATCGCAAAGCAGCTTTCGGGTTAAACCTTACCTGGGAAAAGGCTTTACGGAAGAAAATAAATTTCAAAACAATTAAATAATCAATAGGTAGTTAAAAACGAATGGCAAAATCGCAACAAACATTTAATAAAATAGAAAAAGAGAAAAAACGTTTAAAAAAGCGGGAAGAGAAAAGAAAGAAGAAGGAAGAGCGCAAAGCTTCTAATTCTGATAGTCCTGAATTCGCGTATGTAGATCAGTATGGAAATCTTACCGACACACCGCCAGATCCTGATCAAAAAGTAGAAGTAGATGCCGAGAGCATTGAAATAGGTGTTCCTAAAAAAGAGGATATGCCAGAAGAAGATCCACAAAGGGAAGGAAAAGTTTCCTTTTTCGATCATTCTAAAGGCTTTGGTTTCATCCTGGATACTCAAACCCAGGAAAAGTATTTTGTACATATAAGCGGTACTCTTGAAGATATCGATGAAAATGACAAGGTGTCTTTTGAACTTGAAAGAGGCATGAAAGGAATGAATGCCGTAAAAGTCAAAAAGATATAATTTCAATTCTAAGGCTTCGGTATTAAACAGCTTTTTACCGAAGCTTCTTTATTTTAGGTTATTAAATAGCCTATTACTCTCAGAAGCCGGAATTCACACTTTCCGGTAATTATCATTTTACATCTCATGCAGAAAACTAAAAAAAATCATCAGGAGATCCTGACTAAGCTCGGTATATCTGAACTTAACCCTATGCAAAAAACAGCGCATAAGGTAATTTTGGAACAAAGAGATACTGTTCTTCTTTCTCCAACCGGAACCGGTAAAACCCTTGGGTTTCTTTTACCTTTATTAGAACTGTTGGATCCTGACCTGGATCAGGTGCAAGCCATTATTTTGGTGCCCTCAAGGGAGCTAGCCATCCAAATTGAGCAGGTAACCCGGGAAATAGGCTCTGGTTTTAAAACCAATGCTGTTTATGGAGGCCGTGCATTTGCTAAAGATAAAGGAGAATTGAATCATCCTCCGGCAATTCTTATTGGAACCCCGGGACGTGTAGCCGATCATATAAGGAGAAATACATTTTCCTTAGAAGAGATCAAAACTCTAATTCTTGATGAATTTGATAAATCCCTGGAAGTAGGGTTTATGACTGAGATGAGGGAGATTATTGGGAGTTTGATCAGTCTCAAAAATCGAATTCTAACCTCTGCAACTCAGGAGATTGAAATCCCGGAATTCACCGGAGTTAAGAAACCTATGATACTGAATTTTTTGGAAGGAGGGAGGCCACAACTGGAGATTAAAACGGTATCGGTACCAGGGCGTAACAAACTCCCAGGACTGAAAAAGCTTATTAATCAAAATCCTGAATCCACCGGAATAGTTTTCTGTAATTTTAAAGATAGCATCGCAGAAGTCAGTGATTTTTTCAATAAAAATAAAATTTCTCATGCCTGTTTCTTTGGGGGAATGGAACAAAAAGATAGGGAACGGGCCCTGATAAAATTTAGGAATGGAAGTCATAGAATAATAATTGCCACTGATCTGGCTGCACGAGGAATTGATGTGCCTGAGATCGATTTTATAATCCATTATCAATTACCTATTAAAAATCAGGAGTTTACACATCGAAATGGAAGAACCGCCCGGATGAATTCCAAAGGTATTGCGTATGTTATGCATGGGGAAAATGAAAATTTACCGGATTTTATTCAACCGAACCAGTATAAATGGGATACCGGCACTTTGGTGGGAAGTACAATAAAAACATTCTCAGAACAAACTACCTTATTCATTTCCGGAGGGAGAAAAGATAAGATTTCAAAAGGTGATATAGCTGGTTTGTTCCTGAAGCAGGGATTGCTTGAAAAAGATGAACTTGGCCTTATTGAACTAAAGCAGGATTGCGCTTTTGTTGCTGTACCTGAGCAAAAGGCTGAAGCCCTTATTGCCTCTCTTAATAACTCAAAACTTAAAAAGAAAAAAGTAAGAATACGTAAAGTTTAAAAGACTTATCTCAAATTTTTCTTAATTGAATTATGGAAAATCACCAGCCAAATAATCCGCTTCACGGGCTTAAGCTTGCTGAAATCATGGAATTTCTGGTAAACCAATACGGCTGGGAAGAACTGGGAAAAAGGATAAATATAAAATGCTTTACACAAGATCCTTCAATAAGATCCAGTCTAAAATTTCTACGAAAAACGCCTTGGGCAAGAACCAAAGTGGAGAAATTATTTCTCGATTCACATTAGATATATCACGAAAATTCAATAAAAATCCTAGGTTAAATCATGGTGCAGGAAAATCACCCGGAATATCATTTTATTCCAGGTGTACAGTAATAACTTAAAATACAGGGAAATACGTATAAAGTAATAATTAGGATGGAGCTAACTTGTAGTGTCTTAAGAAAAGTTACTTTGATAATTTTAATTCCTAAAAACCTGTAAACATGAAAAAATTAATGCGAGTACCTAAAACTAAAAATTTACTCTTCTCTTTAATTTTTCTTGCCACGGCATCGCTTTTTGCTCAGGAACCATTTGAAAAATCGGTTGTAATCACTAAAACCGATAAGAGTCTACAATGGAGGCCTTGTCCTGAATTTATGCCTGCTGGCTGCGGAATGGCTGTTTTACACGGAGATCCCGGTAAAAAGAATGCTGATATCTTTTTTAAAGTGCCGGCAAATGCTGAAATACCTATGCATACACATACTTCGGCCGAACGTATGGTATTGGTCTCCGGAGAATTGGAAGTAACTTATGAAGCTGAAGAATCACGAATTTTAAAAGAAGGAACTTATGCTTACGGGCCGGCTCAAAAAGCTCACAAGGCAAAATGTGGGGATTCGCCCTGTGTTTTATTTATTGCCTTTGAAGAAGCAGTTGATGTCTTTGCCAGTGATCGGTAAGAAAAAAGATTTCCATAAGACAGGTGATAATAATTGTATACCTCTTTTTTAAATTGAATAATCGACATATTGACCTATAATTTATATTATGTAAAATAGAATAATTAGAGTCACTACTTTTGTATTCCTTCTTAATTTTTGATCTTCTCCTATAAGTCTAAAGTTTTCTAAAATTTGAGCCTAATGCCTATAAGCGCTATTTAATTATTGTAATTTCCTTTTTTCACTGAAATTAATACACAAATAAATTAAATCTGATCTTTATGGCAGGCGGATCGAAAATCGCAATCTATGGTGCCATTGGCGCCAATACACTTATAGCAATCAGCAAATTTACAGCATCGTTTTTCACAGGTAGTTCTGCAATGATGGCCGAAGGAATTCACTCCCTGGTAGATACCGGGAATGGTCTTCTTCTTCTCCTGGGTATAAAACGTTCTAAACAGGAACCAGACGAAATGCATCCATTTGGTTATGGTAAGGAAGTATATTTCTGGAGTTTTGTAGTGAGCATCCTTATTTTTGCTCTTGGTGGTGGATTTGCCATTTACGAAGGTATCCACGCGCTACAGGACCCTCACGTTATAGAAGACCCTACCTGGAATTATGTGGTCCTTGGCGCAGCAATTATTTTTGAAGGCACGGCGCTGTATCTTGCCCTTAAAACTTTTAATAAATCACGAACTAAGAAAACCAATCTTATCAATAGCATTGTAAAAAGTAAGGATTCTGCTACTTTTGCGGTAATCATTGAAGACACTGCCGCCCTGGCAGGACTTCTTGTAGCCTTGTTTGGTATATTTTTATCTCAACAGCTTCAGAATCCTTATCTTGACGGAGCCTCCTCCATTCTCATTGGACTTATTCTCCTATTAGTAGCCACTTTTCTTGCCCGCGAAAGCAAAGGTCTTCTCCTTGGTGAAAGTGCCAGCGCCGATGTTATGGTTTCTCTGGAAAAAATCCTCAAAAGAAATATTAATATAAAAGATTGGGCTGTTCCCCAAACTATGCATTTTGGTCCCGAAAACATTTTTGCAGTTATCGAGATAGACCTGGCAGATGATCTCAAACTTCTTCAGGCAGAACAAACAATGGAAAGTCTGCGTTTGGAAATTAAAAATAAAATTCCGCAAATTCGCCAGGTGGTGATTCAAACCAGTAATGATATTGATGAATAATGTGTTTTCAAACTAAATAATTAGTTTGCGATAATTACCAATCATAAAACTTTGCCAAATGTGTTTGTGATGCTTGTATTGTTAGTGAAATTTATTTTTCTTGAACCTAAATAAAAAATAGAACTATGGACGCAAGATTTCAATATGTAAAGATGGATAAAAGCGAAGGTTTGGAGGAATTCAGCCAGAAAAAGCTTGATAAGTTAGAAGAAAAATATGATTTTATTATAAGTGCTGAAGTGCATTTTAAAAAACATGAAGTTGAAGACCCTAAGGGATATATCTGCAATATAAATATCAGTATGCCTGGCCCTAAAATCTTTGCAGAATCCAACGAAACTTCATTTGAAGCCGCTGTGGTAGAGTCTATTAAAGATATCGATCGTCAGCTTCAGAAAAGAAAAGCAAAAATGAGCACTCATTAAGAGTGGTCGTTTAAATCTAATAAAAAGGGTCTGAAAATTCAGACCCTTTTTTAATTAGATTTTATTCCATTTTGTCCTTATAAGTATGGTCTAAAGCTTCGTCTTCTCCCAGTTCCTGTTCTTCAATTCTTTCTTTAAATTCATTAATGATTCCGCCTTTCAGCAAGATGTTTATCTGGCGATCACTCATACTATGTTTTGTTTCAAATCTTACTTTATCCCCATTGGGTTTACGAACAATTACCCTGATATTATTTCTGTTTATAACATCATTACGCAGATCTCGAAAGGTTATGATATCCCCCTGCTCTATTTTATCGTAATCATTAATATCTAAAAACTCCAAAGGTAGAATTCCAAAATTAACCAGGTTTTGCCAGGCGATTCTTGCGTAAGAATTAGCTATCACCGCTATTTGTCCCAAATATTTTGGTGCGATGGCGGCGTGTTCTCTACTGGAACCCTGTGCATAATTATCTTTTGCAACAACAATGTGCCCCCCGTGTTCGTCTTTGGATTTCATGGCACGGTCATAAAAAGTTTCATCAATGACGGTATAAGAAAATTTACTGATCTCAGGAAGATTACTCCTAAAGGGTAAAACCTCGGCTCCTGCTTTTAAAATCTCATCGGTAGAAATATTATCACCCATCTTTAACAGAACAGGCACACTATAATGATCCTGCATGGGTTCAATATATGGAAGCGATTTAATATTGGGCCCCTTTTCAAGCTCAATATCAGAACTGTCTTCTGGCGGTGCCACGAGCATTTCAGTATTAATGATCTCCAGATCGGGATATTTAAATTGTGGATAGCTCATGTTATAAAGCTTTTCCAAATCCCTTGGATCGGTGATTTTTCCAGTTAAGGCTGAAGCTGCAGCAGTTTCAGGACTACATAGGTACACCTGATCATCTTTTGTTCCAGATCTGTCAGGGAAATTTCTAGGCATAGTTCTCAAACTTATAGTTTTAGATGCCGGGGCCTGTCCCATCCCTATACATCCCATACAACCAGACTGGTGAAACCTTGCTCCCGCTTTAATGAGGTTGGCAAACGCCCGGTTATCTATCATATTCTGAATTATCTGTCTTGATGTTGGGTTGATATCGAAGGATACATCGCCACTAACAGTTTTCCCATCCACAATAGCACCTGCTATCCAGAAATCTCTTAAGCCCGGGTTGGCCGAAGAGCCTATAACCACCTGGCTTATCTCCTTCCCTTCTACTTCGCGTACCGGAACCACATTTCCCGGACTTGTAGGTTTTGCTATTAGCGGAACAAGTTCATCCAGGATAATTTCTTCATGAAGGTCATATTCACATCCCTCATCGGCTATTAATTCTTTCCAGTCTTCCTCTCTGTTCTGTGATTTTAAAAACCTCCGGGTTTCTTCATCGCTCGGGAATACCGTGGTGGTAGCACCTAATTCGGCTCCCATATTGGCAATCACGTGGCGGTCCATTGCACTTAAGTTTTTAAGTCCTTCTCCATAATATTCCACGATCTTTCCTACTCCACCTTTTACATCGTGACGACGCAGCATTTCAAGAATGATATCTTTTGCACTAACCCAATCTGGCAGTTTACCGGTTAACTTTACCCCCCAAACCTGTGGCATTTTTACAAAATACGGTTGTCCTGCAATTGCAGCAGCTACATCCAGGCCTCCTGTACCAATGGCAAGCATACCCAGAGCACCTGCAGCCGGGGTATGGCTATCTGAACCTACCATGGTCTTTCCGGGTTTTCCAAAGCGCTCCATATGTACCGGATGACTTACGCCGTTTCCGGGACGGCTATACCAAAGCCCGAATTTTTGCGCTGCTGACTGGAGGAAAACGTGGTCATCAGCATTTTTAAAATCGGTTTGTAAAAGGTTATGATCTACATATTGTACCGCTACTTCGGTTTGCGCTTTTTTAAGTCCCATAGCTTCGAGTTCTAACTGCACGAGGGTTCCGGTTGCATCCTGAAGCAGGGCCTGATCTATTTTCAAACCGATTTCGGTTCCTGGTTTCATTTCCCCTTTGAGGAGATGCTCTTTAATAAGTTTCTGGGTTACATTCAATTGTGACATAGTTGGTTAATTTTATTTTTTAAAATATCATTTTTTCATTTGAATTACCTAGCATTTAACAATATCTTATAGCATGATTTAGTCTTATTCCTTTATTTTCCGATTGCTAACTAATTTTTGGATTATGAGTGTAATTATTAAACGGGCGCTTTTTGGAGGAGCTGTGGCTACTCTCGTTATGGCTTCCGGTACATTTGTGCTGGGCAGGCTTTCGGGTTATGAGGCAAAGGCTTTATTGGAATCTTCGGTTTCAGGTATAAATATGCTTTGTAATACCGTGATTTTGGGATCGTCAACCATTCTGGCTTTAATGTTAACCCTATTAAGCCTAAGTCGGGCTGCCAATTCCAGTTTAAATAAGGCACATTACCGGCAGGTATTGAGTATTGCTAAATATGATACCATCCTGATTATTTCAGCAGTGATAGCTTTTTTATTCCTGAATATTCCAATTACAGAAAGCCAGGAAGTACCTGGTAGTTGGTATACCACAATTTATTATATAACCCTAGGTGTCGCAGCTTTGCTTGGAGGTGGTTTGATCGCTGTTGTGACTATGCTTTATGGAACAATAGCAAATATTATTTTAATCGTTGGCCTGGGAGTTACCGATCACCCTTTGGTTGAAGATAATCAGGATGAGGAAACAAGTGAGGAATAAAGAAAAAGGGACTGCCTGAAAAATAAAACCAATACCAGACTGAATCCTGTTAGAAATTGGGAAAGGTATCGTTTTATTTTTATAGCAGCCCCGGGAAACTAAATTTAATGACTTCGGCTTAATGCGTTTAAAATATCGGTTTGCTGGCCTTCTTCCAGGTTAAAACCTGGTTTTCCTTTCCTCGGAAATAAATAACTGAATTCTTCTCTGAATGCACTCCAGCTTTCAGCAAGTCCAAAATCGTCATTCTTTTTCTTCATCTCAGGACGCTTGAAAGTATTAAGATCAGAATCGTAAGGGGAACCCTCGGCATCATCCCCGGTAAATAACATTCCGTCGTTTATTTCAGAATAAAGAATCACAGATGCTCCCCCATTGCCGGGAAGATCAAATACCTTTAGACCAAAATCCTTCAGGACATTTTCCTTGGCGGTTATATCCTTTGTTCTAAAGTCATCTCTGAAATTTTTTCTGGGATGAGCAAAAATTGCAGCGCCACCCGCGTCTTCCGAAATTGTTTTTAGATTGGCATAAGCGCTTTTCATTATTTCATCACAGGTGATGAGAATCCCTTTAATGCGATAGCCATCAGAAACCAGTTTTTTTACTGCGTCTTTTGTAGATTTTTCAACGACATCGATCAGAATTATATCCTGGCGATTTATATGCCTTATAGCATACCCCTGATTGTGGCTTCCGTTGTTTTTATCTCCTTTAATAATAAAGGTATCCGGTATTAACTTATGGAATTTCCCAGGTTCGGCCTTTTCGATAAATTCGGCAGACTGGCTGTGAAGCACCTCCATTTTATCAACTGTCTTCATAAATTCTTTGGATTTTATATTAGTGGTATTAAGATACAAATTCACTTGAGCCCTCACAATCTCCTTTAGACTGTTTAACGCGTTTTAGGACTTAATTAACTACAAATTATTTTAGATGCTCCCCGCCATTTACCGGGATAATACTTCCATTAATCCAGCCAGCCTCATCTTTGCTCATCAGGTAAACCACATTGCCTACATCGGCAGGTACAGTGAGTCTTTTAAAAGGATTATGTTTTAGGGCGTGAACCCGTAGGGTTTCATTACCGGGAATCATTTGAAGCGATCTGGTTACCGTTACTCCTGCCTGAATGCAGTTTGCTCTTATCCCATGGGGCGCAAATTCGAGGGCGATATTGCGCGTTATTGCTTCGAGGGCAGCTTTTGCCGCCGAAACTGCTGCGTAATTTGCCCAGGCTTTTTTATGGCCTTCACTGGTAAAGGAAATTATACGCGCATCTTTGGCAAAAAGTTTATTTTCAAAACAGTCTTTGGTCCAATCATAAAGACTAATAGCCATAGCATCTATGGTTAGCTGAAAATCCTGATTACTCAAAGTTTGGTCTTTTCCGGTCATTGGCCTTAATCTGGCTTTGGAAATACTGTGAATCAAACTTCTGATTTTCCCTTTTTCGTTTAGAATTTTTACAATTTCAGAAATAAGATGACTCCTTTTATCGGCATCGGTGGCATCTACATTAAAGCTTTTTAGCTCTACGCCATGGGCTCTTATTTCGTCGAAGGTTTCCTCAATTTCCGGAATTTCACCTTCAATATCCCGGTGGATAATAATTATGTTCATTCCGTGTTTGGCAAGTTTGCGGGCCGAAGCCAGGCCCAATCCGGTGCTTCCTCCAAGAATTAATGCCCAGTAATGAGAGTCTTTAAATTCAGCTTCCATACGAATGTAGATTGATTAGTTCTTCTAAGTTACCAAAAATCAATGGATTAAAAATAAAAATCCCGGCTTCTGGCCGGGATTTTATATTAATAAGTATAGTTTAATTTATTCCTGTTCTTCTGCCTGTCTTTTGGCTTCTTCTTTTAGTTCTTCATTGGCTACAATGGCCAGCTCTACCCTACGGTTTTTGGCTCTGCCTTCCACAGTACTGTTATCATATTTTGGCTGGAGTTCTCCATACCATTTCGTCTCAAACCTTCCACTGGCGAGACCTTCTCCCAATAAATAATTTGTAACAGCTTGTGCTCTGTTCTTGGAAAGGGTAAGATTATAACTCTCGCTACCTGTATTATCGGTATGTCCCTCCACAAGAATATTGGAATTGGGATATTCTCTAAAGATATCGGCAAGCTTATCAAGTGTTTCGCGAGATCTGGAGTTGATATTGTATTTGTCGGTATCAAAATAAACCCCACTGGATTCATCAAAAGTAACATTAATACCTTCTCCTACTCTTTCCACTTCTGCTCCAGGGATCTCTTCTTCAATTCTTTGAGCCTGCTTATCCATACGATCTCCAATATAGGCACCAGCGGCTCCACCTACTACTCCACCAATAATAGCTCCAAGAGCGGTGTTTCCATCTCCGGTATTGTTACCAATAACACCTCCAATAACAGCACCACCGGCAGATCCGATTACAGCACCTTTTTGTTTATTATTAGCATTCTTGGTTGCTTCACAGCCAAACAACATAGTCGCGGCAAAAAGTAAAGCGAACATTTTATTCAATTGCATCTTCATATCAGTAAAATTTAAATTAGTTTTTAGAAAAGTTCATTCGAATAACAAATGGAGATCCATCCAGACTAACTGTTTGTTCCCAAACCATTTGTGTTTCACTTAAGGATCTAAGGTTTAATCTGAAGCCTTGATTTCCGGTAGTAGATTTGTAATTTTCATCGGTTGGTTTCAGCAGGAAATCATACAGGCCTTCCGGGGTATTTTCCTCATCTATAGACCACATAAAATGACGTTCACCTCCGTCGCAATTAATTCCCTGTACCCGGTAGGTTCCATGGTTATTATTTGATATAAAATTCCAGGTACTTCCTTCAAAGCAATCGGCAGAGACATCATTCAATAAGGTTACATTAAACTCCCCGGCGTTGTTCGGATAGGTTACACTGCTAAGTGTCCAGTCTCCATTAAAAGTTTTTCGGGCCTCTCTGGCAGTTTTACTGGGGCCACAGGCCGCGACCAGTAATGTTATAGATAATAATATTAAAAGTTTTTTCATGGTTTTGGATTTAATTAAATATAAAAACCCAATGCAAGCCCTGGAAAAAACCAAAAAACCACATTGGATTTAAGACTATAATAGATTAAATTATCTTCTGAATAATCGACTAATTAATGATATGACCAGTAGCACTAGAAATATATAGAAAATGATCTTTGCAATATCAGCGAAACCTTCTGCTATGCCACCAAATCCAAAGATTGCAGCGACCAAAGCAATGATTAAAAAAATAACGATTAAACGTACCATAATATTAGATTTTTTGATTAGTTAAAGTCTAAATTACAGTAGGAGCCTAAGGTCCACAAAAGATTATTACTAATTTAACAGTAAGCCCGTTAAGGTTTCTTAATATGATTGAAAAACTGTTTAATTAATGCTAATATTCAATTAATTCCTGAAGCTTATCTTTTAGTCTTTCCTTCGGGAGATATTGTTTTTCCAGTTGAGGAGCAAAGGGT